>CAZTSB010000072.1:0-83480 GCA_964616435.1 uncultured Puniceicoccaceae bacterium
AGCTTTGCCTTGATTCCAATTCTTAGATGGGCAATATACGGTCTCCTAAGTTTTTGATGCTTAGGAGACTACCAAAATTGCATTTGGTTCGGGAGTTCTTCGGGCTCGATTTTCTTTGCAGGTTTACCGTGGATGACAAGACTACGCTGCCACTGTGCTTCGGTAATATACCAGACGCGGATGCTTCCTTCCGGAGGAACTGCTTGTTGGACACGACGAATATGTGTCTGCATTCTTGCATGTGATACCATTGCTCTTGCATATACGCTAAACTGAATCATGTGGAACCCGTCCTCAATCAGAAATTTGCGGAAGAGCACATATTGTTTGCGTTCTTCTTTTTCCTTGGTTGGAAGGTCAAAGGCGAGAATCATCCAACCCATTTTAAATTTGGTGGTGTCCATGGTTTGTATTCGCGAACGGATTGTTTCAGTAGCGCCTTGCGAAAGCTACGAATTACACTTTCAATGCAGTTATTGATAGTCATCTCGATCTTGAAGTAACCAACTTTTTCCAAAACGAAGCCAGTCACCCAGCGCTTGAATTCAGGTGTGATTTGTATGTTTTCCTCCGGTTCACAATGATCGATTACCCATTGAGCAACACGCCAGTCCACACAGGGACGAAATGGCTCCATCAAGTCATAGGCTAGTGGCGTACTCCGCTCGCGTACCGCATGTGAGATTCCAAATGTTGGATCCAAGCCACAGGCGAACAGCTTCTGAAGCACCGAAGACAGTAGGACTGCATAGCCGTAATTAAGTAGTTTGTTGGCTTCACTAAGTGGCGAATGGCGTTTAAATTCGACATCTCCGATCGCAAGCCCCCAGGCACGCCAGTAGTATTGGGCACAGGTTGATTCTTTGTGTTTTGCTTTCCCCATCGCCTCGGCACGTAGACGGTCCATTCGTTCAAATTCCGGAGTCAAAAATTCTGCAAGTGAGTACTGGTTCTGACATTTGGCATCAACGGTCTTACGCCAGATAGAGGCCTTCTTTTTCTTATCCAGTTCAAGTTCTGCCTTGGTCAGCAAGGTATCGCTGGAACGGTTTGCCGGAAGCAGTAAACTTACGGGACTAAATCGGTCGCAAATTACAAGGGCAACGCCATGCCGGGCACTCTCAACCAAGAGGTTGCTATGTAGTTTTGCGGAAAAACTGGTGATAATGATCGCAGCAATGTCTTCAATCGGAAGCGTCTTATTGCCCTCTTCGATCGAAGAGCAGATCAACTGCCCTCTCTGCACAGTGACTGTACAATTTGGTGAGTCGATGTTGATGATGTGATAGGACATGAATATTCATCAAAATCCTGCGTAGCTTAAAGAGCGAACTCTAATATTTGAAACAATACTTCTTAGATTAGCATTCTGCCAATGTCCCTCGTGTTTCGATGTTACTTTATATGCGCAATCTACAGGGAGGAGATCTATTCTTGCGCCATACTTTTGGTTGGTAGAAAAGCCTGCAACTCGATATATACCAGCATTTTTATGATTGTGAACCTCAATGATCATACCCGGTTGAAGGATCAAACAATTACCGAATTCTCTCCTTAATTCTAGGAGCTTTTTAAAAACAGAATGGCGAGGCAATATGATTGGTTCTTCGCATAGAAATGCTCCAAAATTTGTCCCGAATTCTTTAACTGCTTTTAGAAAACCCAGTTTACCTGCCTTTGGTGAACTAACGCCAAACAAAGAAGCATCTCCAAATTTCTTTATGGTACGATTTCGAACCCCTGATTTACTTCTGGCATCGTACTTTCTGGCTATGTGCCATCCATCTGCATCTCGACCAAGATATCCCCAGTAAGTTTCTTTAACATTCAAACCTCTCAAAGTCTTAGGTACATGCATAACAACCCGCTTTTCCTTTAAACAACTAATTATCTGAGCCTTAACTGAATCAGTCAAAGGGTCAATTTTCCAAACACCTTTAGCTGAAAAAGAAATCCGGCCACTCAGCCTTGCTTTCATATATTTCTGTTCCGCAGGATTCGAAATAACCCTTTTGCTCAGCAACGACCATAAACGGCCATCCTTTGGAAAATATTCAACAGAGAGTCCGATGACAATAGCGTCTAATGCATGATGGAGGTGCGTAATGTCGCGTATTTCTGTTTTATTTTTGCCGCACACCTCAGGATGCACTGCTTCCAGAGCGCCAAGTAGATTCCAACTTTTCCGGGTCGCCGCAGTCACGCTGCCTGATAATTGTATGACTTTGGGCAATTGTGCATTATCACCAAGTTTTCCGGCAAACCAGCTCTTTGTTTGCTTGGCAGCCAATTTATTTAAATAGCTGGTTTGTGTTAAACTGCCTTCCGTAAATCCATCAACCGATTCATTGTCGGCAGTTTTTTCTTTTGCCTTGCCTTTGGGCTCATAGTCACGTGTCAGCAGGGCGATTTTTCGCTTTGTACAGCGCTGTTCATCATCTTTTGAAGGTCCATTGCGTTTCTTCAATTTGCTTACAAATTCTCGGAATTGTTTAGGTGTAAAGGTATGAGTACTTAGATTCTCAATAAACTCTACAGCTGTTTGATTCTTTTTGTCATCATTTGTTTTTCTCCGAGTTAATGCTAGTGCATGTAATGCATCTGTAGGTCTTTTGGAACGTGGAATTATATGGTCAAGTTCCAAATCTCCATGTACGATCTCAGCCATACTAAAAGGGCCTTCACCTGTGTAAGGGCACTTCATCCCCAGATCATCCGCAACACGTACTTTCTTAATTAATTTTGCAGTAATAGGCCAAGTGCCACCAGATGCGGCTTTAAAATCTTCGAGCATTTTTGTGGCTTTACGATGATGCCATAACTGTTCACCGATTATCCGAGCTTTTTCTTTGGCCGTCTTGCCGGAAAACTCAACCAGATCCCGCACGACTTCGATACTGACCCATTTGACTCGGGAAGCATCGCTATTGGCATAATGCTTCACCAGATCGCTCAGTGTCTTTTCAAAAATCTTTAACCGATGCCGGACAAGATGGTTGTTCGTGTTTTCATCGATCGAGATATTCTCCTGCCGCTTGAGGACATCAGCGGTCTCTTTTAGCACACCATCTTTTGCGCGAGGGTCTTCATCTCGCATGACTGCTCCGAAGGCTTCTCTAAGCTTTATCCGTGAGTAGGGCGCACGCCCCGAAGCCAGATGTGATTGAGCGATGCGCAACGGACGATTCAGAAAAGCTTCATATGTCGGCAATACTTCAACCTGTTTCTTTTTAGAAAGCTCCTTGCATTCTGCTTCATAAGCTTCGCGCAGTGCCGTATCCAGCCCATCGGTCAACTCGTTCTTGGATTCAATACGATCGCGCCACTGTCCCAAAGATGGAGGCTTCGAACGATAGTTTTTTCGGCCAAACAGTTGATTGAGGAATACCGAATGCCACGACTCTGGAATCTCTTTCCAAATCTTCTTATATTTAGTGCCACTCATTTCACGCAATGCGGGGTCCAAGGTAAGCGCTTTCTCCATTTCAGGAATCAGCAGCATTGCATCCAGATTTGTCGGCTCCAGCCCAAGGTCTTTTTCCAGCGCTTTCTTCAAGCTCGTTTTGGTTAAATAACCCGCTTGCTTCATAATGCCATTTAGTTGCTCACGCTCCGGAACACTGAGTGAACGTGAACCGCCCTCAATAGTATCGGACACCCGCAAATTTCCCATCAGCATTGCCCAGCGAAAGCGGTAAAAGTCGCGGCTATGCTTGGCCGGCGTTTTTTCGCCGGTAATCCTGCATTTGGGAATGATCCGGTTTTCAAAGCGTGGCTTCATCTGACCAAAGAGTAAGCCGCCATGATAGCGTTCAGGAAGCTTGGCATCAAATCCCGGTTCCTTCGAAGGACGCCAGTCTTCCAGTAGTATTTTAATCAAGTCCGCAGAAACTCCACCTAATACTCCGACATGCTGTTCAATTACTCTTCGAATCTCTGCAACAACAACATCCCTTGGGAAAGCGGCGTTTTCACCCTTAAAATAGTATCTCATTTCAGGATTATCGGTCGATTTCGAATCAATGGCCATTAACTGACAAATGGTCTCGCACATGCTACTAGTCTGGCAATCCGACATCAACTGCCGTGCGGCTTGCACTTTTTTTACATCGTCCGGGTCGGAGTCTTCCCCCGCCCAGAGTGCATTGCCGTCATAACCGCGGTTGTGGGCATACCAGCGAATGACTGCCCAAAGTTCCCTCCAATTAAGTTGGCGTTTTGCAACAAGCACCTGGGCGGCTAACAGCCAGGGCCAGGGATGCGGATGCTTTCGGCAGTACTCCACATCTGCGGGAGTCAATGTACCGGCATGAATCAGAAATGCCTCAAGACGCCTAATCCGGTTTCGCGTGGCCGCAATGTGACGACGTTGACGGCGGAACCCTGCCCGTTGTTGGTTTTGACAATCCTCTTTAGGAAAAACAACTGTACCACATCCTAATATCTCAGAGTTGTCTTTATTCGGCTTTAGAACAGCCCAGCCAATAGAAGAATGACCAATGTCAAAGGATAATGCTATGTTCATAATCAGCTTAATATTTATCTTGATTTACCAAAAACCTCTGTTTCTGTCTATAGATGTCTAAATTGGAATCAAGACAAAGTTAGTAACGCGAGCCTCTGACCTCTGTCTGTCATGCAGTACACGTCGGCGTAAGAAAGCGTTCTTTAAAGCGGAGTTGTAACTCCGCTTTTTTATTTTGTAAAGGCAGTCAATGCTCCAGGAATCATTTTGATTTGTTTAACAATGTATACGACCCCTGTGCCGGTGGCAGGGACAAAAACACATCCCGCATAACCGAAGTTGAAATAGCGTAGACTCGCCATCCGATACCGAAACGTTTATACACGATGTTGACGGCAACTGAAACTGCATTTTTTTCAATCCAGGACGACTACCCGGAAACCAGTTAGACGGTTGCGATCGATCTTCCGCAAATTGCGAACGGGCACGCTTAAAATTTCATCCAGACTGTCCTGTGTGTGGCCGCCCATGTGAGCCGCAGTGTCTGATTCCGCAGGTTCTTCCGATGCCAGCCATTCGCTGACATTTCCGAGCAAATCGAAACAGCCGCTCGGAAAAGGTTCTTTTTGACCAACTGACTGCGAAATGCCTTTTGCATCTGCCACACTCCAGATCAAGTTGCTTGCATCCGAAGAATCAAAACCACTGAGGACTTCTCGAAACTCTTCTTCTGTCGGCAAGCGTACTTCTTTGCCAAGTATCCAGGAAAGCCGTGTACAAAATGCCTCCGCTTCGATCCAGCTTACCGAATCAACCGGATTTGAATCCGCCACGTTCCTGCTCGGATTTGCATCTATTAATAAAGCATACAGAGATTGCGGCACCTCGGTTTGCAACATATGGATAGTTTCTTTGCCCGGGATGACAATCAGAGCACTGTAGACCAGTTTCTGAATGGTCGCCAAATCCGCCTTTTTCCGGCTTAAATACGCCACTTTTGATTTTAACACTTCACTAACTAACGAACTCAGCGGAAATGACTCTTCAAACCCTTCAATAGTCTGCACCAGTTGCAAAATCAGTTTTTCCGCCTCATCTATACGCTGCATTGCAAGCAACTGTCCAAGCCGGGTGTACTTTTCCTGAATCTCCCTCGCAAGCAGTGCGCTTTGAGAAATCTGAGCCTGCTTTCGGAACTCATCAACTCGAACCAGAGAAGCATGGGGGCTGTCAGGAAAGTCTTTGTTCAACTGTTCCTGCAAAGAGGCTGCCTCCTGAAAAAGTTTTCCGGCAGCTTCTAATTGTCTAATTTCTTTAAGAAGGGTCGCACGCTTAAGCAAATCCTCAATTTTTGCATGTACCTCACTCGACTCCAAACCGACCAGCTTGTACTTCAGTTGTCTCAGTCGAAGTGCACTTGCCTGGCGCGCTTCGTAATATTCATTATTTAACCTCTTTTGAATAGCGATGGCTTGGTGCAACATTGCAACGGCTGAATCCAGATCGCCTGATTTTGCGAAGGAATCTGCTTGCTGTTCCAAATTGAGACTGTTGAGCAAAAGCGGTTCAGCGGCAGCGTTTTGCGCTTCAAGCTTCAGTCGAACTGCACGACCGGGATTACTTTGCGGACTCGACGGATGATTCTGGTTTATACTTTGCTGTAGTTCAAATGCCCGTTGGTATTTCATGGAAGCAGCAGTGTAATCCTTCTTTTCTGCAAGTGTCTTTGCCTCCGCTTCCAATTCAATGCCAAGAGCATGCAAATCCTCGGCAGACATTTCCTGATCGTCCCCGACCAAAGTTTCCCCTGTCTCTGCAGAGTCATTTGAATCCTTTGAAGACTGTAAATTAACTTTTTTCGGACCTAACTGACTCAGAAATAGAAATGCACCCCAAACCACAACACACGAGAGTATGACTATCAATGCGACAATCAGACGCTTGCGCCGGTGGGCGCTTTGATGTCGATGAGTTGGAAGCTTTTTCTCCGATTGGGTCATAAGAAACAAATTTTAATCTAGATTTAACAATCAAAACCAATGATGTGTAGTGAGTCGTCAAAATTCACAAGAATAAATCTAGCTTCAGTTGTTTGTTGTCAGCAATTCGGAAAACTGCATTTTAACGGATTGATTTTAGATTCCTGCATTTCTCATGTTTCGACAAACTACCATACTTGGTCCGGGACTTCTCGGCGCTTCTCTGGCTATGGCGATTAGAAAACACGCCTTGTCTGAACGAATCGTAATTTGGGCACGGAGTCCTGAATCGCGTAAAAAATGCCAGAATCAACAATGGTGCGATATCACATTTAAGTCGCCTGAAGAAGCCGTCATTGACAGCGATCTCGTACTGCTCTGCACTCCGGTGCACACCATAACGTCCCTGCTCAAACAAATTCAACCCGCGCTAGCAAAGAATACCCTGGTGAGCGATGTTGGTAGTACCAAAGCGTTCATCTGTCATGAAGCACAACAGATTTTCAGGGACACTCCGGCAAACTTTATTGGCTCCCATCCCATGGCAGGCTCAGAAAAGACCGGCATGGAAAATGCATACCCTAATCTGTTTGAAGATGCAGCCTGTATCCTGACGCCATTGCAGGATACGCCGGGCCCAATTACGCAAACACTCACTAAATTCTGGGAATCACTGAATATGCGAGTCGCCACCGTTTCACCGGAAACGCATGATACAATAGTTGCCCATGTCAGTCACCTTCCCCACATTCTGGCTTCTGCACTTTGCAACTGCCTGTCTCAAAAAGACAATTCATGGAAAACTTTAGCGGGTGGTGGCCTGAAAGATACTACCCGCATAGCTGCCGGTGACCCGGAACTCTGGAAACAAATCTTAGAGCAAAATCGTGATGAAATACTCCGGGCCATCAACGGTTTCGAACAACAGCTTGACTTGCTGAAAACCGCGCTGGCCGCAAACGATACCAACGCAGTGCTTGCACACCTCAAACAGGGCAAAGCCTACCGCGATCAATTAGCATTCAACGTTCAAAGCTCAAAGCCGAACGTTCAAAGTTCCAACTCTTTCCAAGAATGACTGATCCACTTCCCATAACTCCGCTAAGGCAAGCGCTTGACCATCATCTTCAACTGCCCGGATCCAAGAGCATTACCAACCGCGCCCTGATCCTGTCAGCGCTGGCCATTGGTGAAACGCGTCTGCAAGGCGCTCTGTTCAGCCGCGATACGCAGATCATGCTCGAAGCGCTCGACACACTCGGATTCAAGTGCTCAGCGGAACCATCGTCTCAGACAATTACGGTTCGTGGTGAAGGCGGCGCCATCCCAAACAGCACTGCAACCATACACGTGGGCAATGCCGGTACCGCCGCCCGTTTTATAACTGCCTTGCTTGCACTCCATCCCGATGGAACTTATCAACTCGACGGCGATCCTGCCATGCGCACCCGACCCATGGAAGGACTGCTCAATGCACTACAGGCACTCGAAGCCGCCGATTTTGAGTTCCACGGTGAGCCGGGCCACTTCCCGTTCACAATGAAAACCAGAGGCTATAAAGGCGGCAGCGTTGAAGTCGACGCCCGTGCCAGCAGCCAGATCCTGTCAGCCCTGTTGCTGTCGGCTCCGGCAGGTTCGGGAAACATCCGAATCTACTGCCCGGATGTACGGCCCGCTTACGTTGCAATCACACTTAAAATGCGTGAGGCATTTGGAGCGGCCCCGGCTAAAAGTGACGACAAAGGCACATATTCGATGGGCAATCTTCGCTATAAGGCGCCGAAAAACGGCGTTTACCCGATTGAGCCTGATCTTTCCGCCGCCAGCTACTTTCTGGCGCTGACACTCATCCGGGGAGGCAGGATCGAACTGGCCAACATTGGCACGGACCCTCTGCAGGGCGATGCACGCTTTGCTGAAGCGCTGACTCACCATAGCCTCAGAGTAACTGCTCAATCCAACCGGTGGACTGTTGAACGAACAAGCGTCTTGGAAACTTCCGATGAACACCGGGAAATTAACTTCAATGCCTTTTCAGACACCTTTCTCACCTATGCAGCCATTGCACCGCTACTCGGCTGCTCAGTTCGTATTTCCGGCATTGGTCATACGCGCCACCAGGAAACCGACCGTATTGCAGGGATGGCCAACGAACTCTCCAAACTCGGCCAACTCGTCAAAGAAGACGAAGATTCGCTCACCATCTATTCACAACCGGAAGAACTCCACGCCCGCGCATTACGAGGCCGTGCAAGCAACCAGCTTCCGGAAATTGAAACCTATGAAGATCACCGTTTTGCCATGAGTTTTGGCATTCTCGGTTGTTTTGACCTTATCGGCGATGGCAAACCCTGGCTGGCGATCAAAGACCCGGAATGCTGCGGTAAGACCTTTCCCGATTTCTTCCAGGTGTTGGACACATTACGAACTCCCTGAAGATTGAACCCGAATAATCTTTGCGGAACTGCTTCTTGTACCGGATGTTCAGCATTCATTATCGAGTTCTGCAAACAACTCCGCAGCGTTTCTAAAGGAACGACCCTCTTCTAAAGGTTCATTTATTGCGGAGTTTACCCCTAAAAAAACCGTTATGACCACGAACAGACTTTTAACTTGATTCATAAAGCTGCCAGCTTGTCGGGATAACGCGACTATGGCAACTAAGGATAAGTTGACTAAAGGCCGGTCTCTTTGAGCAGTTCCTCAACGCTCAAGTTGTGATTCCTGGCAATGCTTTTCAAAATACTCGACAAAGTCTTTGTTTTGATCGGTCAGTGTTGAGGGATGACCTCATGATGCTCTCCATTTACCTGTGTTGTGATACGCACATGAGAGCCACGTTGACGCGTTGCTTCGTAGCCCAGGCGACGAAGTGCCTTTTGTAAATCCGCCCCGTTTAAGTTACGCGGCAACTTCATACTGCAAGGACTTCGTCACGCACAAAGTGAAGTCGGATCACTCCGGGAAGTTTCATGGTTTCATCAAAGTAGCATTCAACCGCTTCTTTAACGTTTTGACGAATTTCTTCGAGGCTCTCACCGTCGGTATGGATACCATACCCCAAAGCACTGGCAGAGTAGCCACCGTCGATTTCGTCTTCGATCTCCGTCTTGAGTTCGTCCAGAACGGTACTTCCCATCTTGACCAACCTTTCTGACCACTATGCGAATGTAACAACAAAAACTCAGCTGACTTTTTGTGAGTTAATGAAGCTTTAGCTCCTCGAAGACCTGAAGCTTGCCTTGCGGATCGCAGTTGGCTCTGAGACCAATAAAGCTCCCGCGGTATTTGTCGTAGTAAGGCCATAGCAGTGTGCTGTCTGTCTCGGGAATATCAAGTTGGTCGATTGCCTCCCGATTGAAAAAATTGAAATGCCCTTCGTCTATTGTTTCCGGCAACTGTTCGGTTTGAATGTGGCAGTCGAAGAGAAACATCAACCAGTGTCCGGTGCCTTCGTAGCTTTTTTCCGCGATATAACCAAAGCAGTGCAGATCATTGTCGGATACTTCCAGGCCAATCTCTTCAAGCGTTTCACGCCGGGCGCATTCGTAGGGCGACTCTCCGATTTCCTGATTGAGCTTTCCGCCGATCGGGCTCCAGCATCCTTTGTTCGGAGATTTGGTTCGTTTGATCAGCAGGTGTTGATTTTCCGTGTTGCGGATGAAAATAAGAACGCTGATTTTGAAGGGAAGTTTTGTCGCCATAATTCAGATTAAAAATAGTTCTGCAAATAAGGTGACTTTGTCGGCAGTTTTGTCGTAATACAAAGAAAATGTCTTTAATTGATCGATATGTTTTGAAGGAATGGACCCAGGGATTCGCGTTAATCCTGGGGTTGATTGTGGGCATATTGATTTTGCACAACATGTACGATTCGTTGCCGGACCTTCTGGATATGGCAGCAAAAACCGAAGAAATCGGGACGAAGGAGATTGTGTTTTACTATGTGTTGGCTCTGCCAAGCTATTTACCGGTGATTCTGCCGATTGCTTTTCTTGTGTCGCTGCTGTTCTCACTTGGCAACTTGCACCGCAATAATGAGATTATCGCAATGCGCGCTTCAGGCGCCGGGCTCCTGAGGATTAGTCGCTCGCTGTGGGCTGTCGGTATCGCGTTGACGGGTATTCTGCTTTATATGACCACTTCTCTGGTTCCGTTTTCCGTGGAGAAGTCACGTACGTTTATCAATAATCTGGAGTATAAATCACAGGAGGAATTGACCGATCGCAGAGAGCAGGGACTGGTCTACAATCTGGGTTTTGACAATCGTAAGGATCGGCGTTTGTGGTTTATGAATCGTTTTAGTGAACGAGCTTGGCTCGGCCTGGGCGTAAATGTATTTACCCGTGGTGAAGACGGGAAGGAGTTGAGCCGGATTTCGGCGAGCGAAGCCTATTTTGATGACATTGAGGAACACTGGGTCTTTTTAAATGGCCGCGAGTTGGTGTTTGATCCGGAAATAGACGATCCGAGCCAGATGCGTCCGATCACTTTCGAAGAAAAGGTTTTTGATACCTTTTATGAAGACCCGGATCTGATGTTGGCCTTGCATAAAGATCCTGATGAATTATCCATATTTGAACTGCGCAGGATTATTGAGACAGTTCCGCCGGAGGAGAATCCGGCAGTAAGCGCTTATCAGGTGCGCTACCATTCTTTGTTGGCGGGACCTTTCAGTTGTCTGGTTGTCGTCGGGCTTGCCGTGCCGTTTGCAGTCTTTGGTGTGCGTAGTAATCCGATGATCGGTATCCTGATTTGTGTGGGTTGTCTCGGAATTTTTTATCTGTTGACCGTTGCCGCTACAATTTTGGGTGAGCAGGGCGTCCTGCCGGCTTCGTTTGCTGCCTGGATGCCAAACGGTATGCTTTCGGTTCTCGTTGTTTGGTTATTTCGCAGAACCCACTAATCTTAATTCAGTAAAACAGATTCCGGTCGAGGCTGCGGTATTGAATGGCTTCCAGGAGATGGTTTGTCTCAATTTGTTTACTGGCTGCCAAATCGGCAATGGTGCGGGCAACTTTCAAGATTCGGTCGTAAGCGCGAGCCGATAAAGCCAGTTGCTCCATGGCATGTTGCAGCAGGTCTCCTTGTTCCTTGTTGATGGCGCAGTGTTTTCGAATTTCGGCATTAGACATCTGTGCGTTGCAACGTGTAGGTGTGTCGCTGTTGTCGATAAATCGGGTTTGCTGACGACTTCTAGCGGCTTCGCAGCGTTCGCGAATTATTGCTGAGGTTTCTCCAGGCTGGAGGCTGCGCAGTTCTTCGATGCGCAACGAAGGGGCTTCAACATGTAAATCGATGCGATCCAGCAGAGGACCGCTTATTTTAGATCGGTAGCGTTGTATCTGCGGCACCGAGCAGCGGCATTCTCGGGAGTAATCGCCTGTGTAGCCGCAGGGACAGGGGTTCATTGCGCAAACCATCATGACCGAGCAAGGCAGAGTTATCTTCCCGGCGCTGCGCGAGATGGTGACGACTCCGTCTTCCAAGGGCTGGCGCAGCACTTCGAGGGCAGAACGTTTGAATTCGGGAAGTTCGTCCAAAAAGAGTACACCGTTATGAGCCAGGGAAATTTCACCTGGGCCTGGAATGGAGCCACCGCCGAGCAGGCCAACATCACTAATCGTGTGATGCGGCGAACGAAAGGGGCGCTGGAAATAACGATTTTCATTGCTCAAGGTCTTACCTGCGGCGGACTGGATGCTCAGAATTTCAAGAAACTCGTCCATGCTTGGACACGGCATGATCGTGGGGATGCGTTTGGCAATCATTGATTTTCCGGAGCCCGGACTGCCAATCATTAAAAGATTATGACCACCACTGACTGCGATCTCGACGGCACGTCGCACGGTTTGTTGGCCTTTGATTTCTGAAAAATCAATACGCTGTAATTCCGGAGGCGATTGGAAAAAACGACTTTCACTAGAGCGAACCGGCAGAATTTCATGGGCGCCATCCAGAAACTGTACCGTTTGATCAAGACTCTGTACGGGGTAAATTTCAACATCGCTGACCAAAGCAGCTTCATCGGCAGATTCTGCAGGGATTATCAGGCCGCGTTTGCCCAGTTTGCGAGCCAGCAGCGCCATGGCGAGGGCGCCACGCACGGGACGGGTTTTCCCGGACAGGCTGAGTTCGCCGGCGATCAGAAAATCGCTTAGTGACTCTTTAGAACACTTTTTCATCGAAGCGAGAATGGCGATGGCAATGGGCAGGTCGTATGCCGGGCCTTCTTTTCGCAAATCGCCAGGAGCCAGATTGATGGTCGTGCGTGTTGCCGGCATACGATAGCCGCTGTTACTAATCGCCGAAGACACGCGATCCTGGGATTCCTTAACGGCTGTATCGGGGAGGCCAACTAAGATAAATTTGAGTTCACCTGCTTCGCCGGTATTGACTTCCACTTGTACTAAGTGTGCGTCTACACCGACCAGCGCGGCAGATTGGGTAATTGCTAACATGAGGGTAATTTGGGGTTGGGTAAAAGTGCCCGAATAAGCGAGCTATTCATGTCTTGTAGCGAATAAACACAGATGTCTATCATTTAATTTTTGCATCTACTCCTGCCCTATAGCAATTACTTCCATGTCATCTTATCACGACTTTGTTAGATTGGAGGACAACGCTCTGTCGTTGCCGCAGAGCCAACGCACGGAATAAAACTCTGATTTCTATCGAGTACGTTTGAAAACACCAATGCGCTCGGGGGGGCTGGTCATTTGAGCGATTGATCTTCAATGCTGGCCTTTCTAGCCGCCTGAGAGTTGCTTGATGATCTCAACGATCGGCAGGAACGGGGCAATGACGATAAATCCGACGACGACTGCGAGAAATACAATCATCACAGGTTCAATAATCGAGGTGATGCCTGCAACGGCATTATCAACATCTTCGTCATAATTATCCGCAATACGGTTTAGCATCTCCGAGAGTTCACCGGTCTCTTCACCGACATCAACCATGCTGGTAACCATGTCAGGAAAGACACTTTCACGACTCATCTGTGTGGAAAGCGATTCTCCGTCGCGCACGCAATCGTGGATACGTTTAATTGCATCTGCGTAAAAAACATTGCCGGTTATATCTTTGGTGATTGTCAATGCCTGCAAAATAGGCACTCCACTGGAAAGAAGCGTTCCGAATGTACGGGTAATACGGGCAATATTTACCTTGCGCACCATACTTCCAATCTTGGGCAGGTGAATCGAGAACCAGTTAAATGCCTTCGAGCCGATATTTGTGCGAAGGAAGAATTTAAACCCGAAAATCAATCCGATGACAATACCCACGGTTAAAAGAAAATTCTCACCAAGAAAACTGCTGGTTCCAACAACCAGACGAGTCGGCGCTGGCAAAGGGGCGCCCCCCAGCATATCTTCAAAAATAGACTGAAACTTGGGTACAACAATGACCATCAGGAGAAATACAATCGACACGGCAACACTGATAACCACTACCGGGTAGGTCATCGCCGATTTTACTTTCTTTTTTGTGCGCTGGGCTTTTTCCATAAAGCCTGCCAGGCGAGACAGTACAACATCCAGGACACCGCCTGCCTCGCCAGCGGTGATCATGTTGATGTAGAGCCGGTCAAAAACTTTCGGATGCTGCTTCAAGCCATCGGAAAATTTGCTTCCGGATCGCACCTGTTCTGCAACCTGTTCCAGACACATTTTAAAACGCACGTTCGACTCTTGGCGAATCATCACTTCCAGCGCCCTCAAAAGCGGTAGATTTGCCTGGAGGAGTGTTGCCAACTGACGGGTGAATGTCGCCAGTTGATCCGGCTTGACGATTCTGCCGATCGCAAATCCAAAAGACTTTCTTGTCGCACTTTGTGTTTTTTTCGACTTTGAAGTCTTGGTTTCCGCTCCTTGTTCAACATTTGTCGGCATCAGCCCCATTGAACTGACTTTGTTGCGCGCTTCATCCTGGCTGGCTGCATCAACAGTGCCTTTTTTTTGCTTACCGCGTTGATCAATTGCCGTGTATTTAAATTTTGGCATGTTAGCTCTGGTTTAGTAAAATCAAGTATATTTGAGCACTTCTTCAATAGTCGAATTTCCGTCAAAGATGGCACGCAATCCGGAATTACGCAAACTGCGCATACCTTGCTCAAGAGCCTTCTGTTTGATCACCAATGTGGGGGAACGGCTGTTTATCAGGTCGCGTATTGCATCCGTAACCACCATCATCTCAAAAAGTCCAATCCGTCCACGATAGCCGGACTTACTGCAAAGCGAACAACCTTCTCCGTAGAAAAAGTCTTTGTCTGCAATTTCGAGGGGATCTACATCCAGAAGCTCAATAAGTTCCTGCTCGGGCTCATAGGCCGTTTTACAGGATTTGCAAATGCGACGCACCAGACGCTGTGCAAGGATCGCTTCGATCGAAGCTGAAATAAGAAACGGTTCAAGGCCCATGTCGATAAGGCGTGTCACAGCGCCAGGGGCATCATTGGTATGCAAGGTGCTCAGCACGATATGACCTGTGAGCGAGGCCTGTACTGCGATTTGTGCGGTTTCGAGATCGCGTATCTCGCCGACCATGATCTTGTCCGGATCCTGACGCAGGAACGCTCGCAGGACACGGGAAAAGTTGAGTCCTACCTGGTGGTTGATGGCGACCTGCATGATCCCTTCTATTTCGTATTCGACCGGATCTTCCGCTGTCAGAATTTTTGTTCCTATCGCATTTACTTCACGCAAAGCACTGTAAAGTGTTGTTGTTTTTCCCGAACCGGTCGGACCTGTGACGATAAAAATTCCATTGGGACGATCTACCAGATCACGAATTGTCTGCAAAATATCCTCGGGTAGGCCCAGGGATTCCAGATCCAGATTGACCACGGATTTGTCCAAAACACGAAGTACTACACTCTCGCCAAAACGTGTCGGCAGCGTCGAAACACGCAAATCCACCGGACGTCCGGAAATCGTCATTTTGATACGGCCATCCTGCGGAATACGGGACTCTGAGATATCCAGGTTGGAGAGCACTTTAATTCGCGAGGTAACCGGAATAGCCAGACTCTTTGGCGGAGGTGCCATTTCATAGAGTGCACCGTCGATGCGGTAACGTATGCGAAATTGGTCCTCAAAGGGCTCAAAATGTATGTCTGATGCCTGATCTTTGATCGCCTGCTGCAGTACCAGATTTACAAAACGAATGATCGGGGTCTGGTTGGCCATGTCGGCAAGATCTGAGCCCGACATTTCTTCGTCGCCGTCCAACAGATCGTTGCCATCAGTAAAGTCATCTGCAATATCTCCCAGAATATCATCGATTGAAGACTTCTCTTCTCCGTAAGTTGCGGTGATCAATGTGTCTATCTGATTTGGATCGCAGACGATAATTTTCACGTCTTTGTTCAAAGAAAACGTCAGGACATCGATAATGCCGGCATTAAACGGATCTTTGGCAAACAGGGAAACAGTGGTATCATTTAACTCAAAGGGCACGATTGCATAAGTAAGCGCCGTTTCGGATGGTATTGTAGATGCAATTGCTTCCGGTATTGTCTCCGGAAGGTTTTCCCTGTATGTATACCCCAGATAATCGGCAATTATGGACAGAAGCATCGTGCGTTCGACCATTTCCGTATCGACAAGAAAATCTGCAAGTGATTTGCCGGAATCAGCCTGCGAAGTCACCACTTCTTCCAATTCTGCTGGAGCGATCAATTTGGAAGACTTGATTATTTCGTATATCGTGTCGTTGTGATCTTCAAACATTGAGCATGCGAAGCTAAAAATAACCTTACTAGCTTGAGAGCTTGGCTCCGTTTTGAGCTAATTTTTCGCGCATAACTTCGGGCATTTGCGATTTCGCCAACGCTTCGTCTGCGCTGATCAGGTCACTGTTGTACAGGCTAAGCAAATGCGCGTCCATACTAATCATACCTTTGTTGGCGCCCGTCTGAATATCAGAATTTATGCGGAATGTTTTGTTCTCACGAATCAGTTGGGCAATTGATGTCGAAGTGACCATAATTTCAAATGCTGCAACGCGTCCGCCGCCTTTCTTCTCACACAATGACTGCGATATTACTGCAATAATTGAAGTGGCCAGTTGTGTACGGATGTGTTCCTTGGTTTCTGCAGGAAAGACATCCACGATACGATCGATCGTGCGTGCAGCTCCGGTTGTGTGTAATGTGGCAAGAACCAGATGCCCGGTTTCAGCAGCGGTCAATGCCGCAGCAATCGTTTCCAGGTCGCGCATTTCACCGACCAGAATCACATCCGGATCCTGACGCATCGCTCCGCGGATCGCACTTTCAAAATCAACCACATCGGTTCCGACTTCACGTTGTGTGACAACACACTTTTTATGTTCATGATAATACTCGATGGGATCTTCAATTGTAATAATGTGGCCTTCCATACTGTTGTTGATCCAATCCAGCATTGAGGCAAGAGATGTCGATTTACCCGATCCGGTTGGGCCCGTCACCAGGATAAGACCTCTGGGACGTGACAGAAGCTCCTTAATCATGTCCGGAAAACCGATTTCGCTCAATGAAAACAGTTCGTTGGGAATCTGACGCAGCACCATTCCGTACGCGCCCTTTGCTCGCAGGACACTCACGCGAAAACGTGCGTGGTCCATAAAGGCGAATCCAAAGTCTACGCCACCACTGGTTTTGACTATCTCCTGATTATTCAGCGAGGTAATTGTCTTCATCAGGTCTTCCGTATCCTTGGGCGTTAGCTTTTCACCCTCGACGGGCACCATTTTGCCATGCAAGCGTAGCATGGGCGCCTGATTGACGTGCAAGTGTAGATCGGAGGCCCCTTGCTCGACCACCAACTCGAGAAGATCATTCATTTCATAACTCATAGGATAATAGTAGTTTGATATTTTAATTAATTACACAAATTTTTAATGCGTATCTGTAACAGTTACATTAAGTACTTCCTGAGCGGTAGTAATGCCAGCAAGAACTTTGCGAATGCCGTCTTCACGCATCGTTCGCATACCCATACTCTTGGATTTTGTTCGCAGGGCAACCAGGCTTACGTCTTCATAGATCATCTGTTGCAGTTCTTCGTTCATTGAAAATATTTCAAAAATCCCCACACGCCCGCGGAAGCCGGAAGCACTACATTTTAAACAGCCTTCGCCTTTCATAAAATTTGCATTCGTCGACTGATCCAGGCGGATTCCCAGAGAGTTCAACAGTTTTTCATCCGGGACATACGGTTTTGCACATTTGTTGCAAATGCGCCGCACCAAACGCTGCGCGAGTACTGCGCGTAGTGCTGCTGCTACCAAAAATGGCTTGATCCCAATATCGACTAATCGACTGACTGCGCTGGGGGCATCATTTGTGTGCAACGTGCTAAATACCATATGGCCCGTAAGCGCTGCATTGATTGAAATTTCTGCTGTTTCCATGTCACGAATCTCACCGACCATGACGACATTTGGCGCCTGGCGAAGCATGGAACGCAATGCCGCAGCAAAGGTCATCCCGATTCTACGATTAACCTGCACCTGATTGACGCCCATTAATTCATACTCAACCGGATCCTCGACCGTAATGATCTTACGGTCCGGGTTATTGATCGTATTCAATGCAGAATACAAAGTCGTGGACTTACCCGAACCCGTCGGGCCGGTCACCAGAAAGACCCCGTCGGGCATGGTGATAACTTTCTCGAAATTCGCCTGATCGTCACTGAAAAAACCCAATTGCGGCAAGCCCAGGTTCAAGCCCTCTTTATCCAGGATACGCATCACGATACTCTCTCCAAAGACGGTTGGCAGTGTTGAAACACGAAGGTCAATGACTTTTGAGCCGATTTTGATATTGATTCGTCCATCCAGGGGAACTCGCTTTTCTGCAATACTGACATCCGCCATCAGCTTTATACGTGAAATAATAGCGGCCTGTAAGCGTTTGGGAGGGTTTTCGACTTCGTGCAATACTCCATCAATACGATACCTTACCCGGAATCGTTTTTCGAGTGGCTCCATATGAATGTCAGATGCGCGACGCTTCAGCGCATCTCCAATCATCATCTGTACATAGCGAATAATCGGAGCCTCTTCCTGTCCCTGTTCCGTATTTTCTTTATTCGAGGCGCCGAAACTGCTCGGCTCTTCAAGATTCAGATCAGAGAAAATATCATCTACCTCCTCTTTGTTAGCGCCGCTGTAATTTTGCTCAATCGCCTTTTCAATTGCTTTCGAAGTAGCTATCTGAACAATAACCGAACGGTGGATCACGTGGCTTATATTGTCAATCGCATCCATGTTCAACGGGTCGGCTACAGCCAGGACCATCTCGTTATTATCGGCTTCCAGCGGAAATACTTTGTAACGACTTGCCAGCTCGAAAGGCAGAGCCTCCAGCGCTTTTTCAGAAACACGCACCTCTTCGAGACGCGCAACAGGCATATTAAACTCTTCGGCGAGTACTTCGGCAATATGCTGCTCAATTAACGCATTATTTTTAATCAGATGCCTCAATGCATGGGCATCCGGATTTCCATCAATTTCCTCAGCTTCGACACTTGCACGGGCAGCCTCAACTGTGGTTGTATCTACGATGCCTTTCTCGATCAATAATTGAAGGGCAAGTTCTTCGGTTGAGGTCACAAGATTCGCCTAGTTAGAAACCATTATTTAACGAGAGACACTCATCAGGAATTCAGCATTGGTCTGAGTCTTTTTAATTCGCTGTATGAGCATTTCCATAGCATCCGTAGAAGGTACCCCCTTCATGGCCCTGCGCAATGAATAGATTTTTTGCATTTCATCGGGGTGATAAAGTAATTCCTCCTTACGTGTGCCGCTTTTTTCCATGCTAAGGGCAGGGAAAATACGTTTGTCGGAGAGGCCCCGATCCAGATGCAGTTCCATGTTACCAGTACCTTTGAATTCTTCAAAGATCACCTCATCCATCTTGCTGCCGGTTTCCACCAGGGCCGTCGCAATAATTGTCAGACTGCCGCCATCTTCAATATTACGGGCAGAGCCAAAAAAACGCTTCGGCTTTTGAAGTGCGTTTGCCTCAACACCTCCGGAAAGGATTTTGCCACTGTTTGGCATCGTTGTGTTATAGGCGCGGGCAAGACGGGTAATCGAGTCGAGCAGAATCACTACATCGTCGCCCGTTTCGACCATGCGGCGTGCTTTTTCAATGACCATTTCCGCCGCATGCACATGGCTCTCCGCACTCTCGTCAAAGGTCGAACTGATCACCTCGCCGTCGATTTGGCGACGAAAATCAGTGACTTCCTCCGGGCGTTCATCAATCAAAAGAATAATCAGATGGGCGTCGGGATAATTCTTTTGGATCGAAGCTGCCAGACCCTGCATCAAAACCGTCTTTCCGGTGCGTGGCGGGGCGACAATCAATCCGCGCTGTCCAAAGCCAACCGGTGTCAGACAATCGACGACACGCATGGACAGATTGTTGGAGTGCGACTCTGGGTCCGACTCCATCAAAATACGCTTCAACGGGTAATAGGGAACACCTTCGGTAAACGGTACGATTTCGCCAAGTGATTCAGGGTCGCGCCCCATTACCTTATGGATGCGCACGGCAAATGGGCAGGACTCGTTTTCACGATGCGGATGCAACTGCGCTTCCACGATATGACCGCGCTGCAGCCCGTAACGCTCGACAAACAATTGCGGCACGTACGTACTGAGCGATTTTATCCGATAATTATCACACTCATATACCAGCAGACCTCCGGCATCGTCTTCCAGAAATTCAAATACGCCTACCACTGAAATGCCGCATTTGCTTTCGCCTGCCTGTGCTATAAGTGCGTTGACGAGTTGTTCGCGATTAGGCGCATTCGGAGTTTCCACTTTTGCAGTGGCAACTCGCTCGCGAAGTTCGGGCAGGGCCAGTTCATAAATCTGGTTAAACTCCAGTCCATCGCCTTTTCCGGAACACAAATCGTCTGAAAGCTGAGTCAATGCCTCAAAATCCCGAAACAATTCATACTCCGTCAAATCACCTAACTCAATTGGCCACTCTTCATCCTGAGGGCGTTTTTTCTTGGCTGGCCGACGCCCCTTACCTTTTTTCCCGGGAGCCGGACTTGCGCCTGGTTTGCCTTTGAATTTACCGCCGCGGCCCGAACGCTCGCGCCGTGGGTTACGATTTGAAGAAGTTTTTTCCGGTCTTGAAACAGACTCCTGCTTCTCATCACCCGATGGACGTTTTGAACCCTCTTCCGCACTGCTAATTTCACTGGAATCATTCGGCTCGGGATCATCTGAAGACCATACAACTTTTGATTCGGTCGTGCCTGCAGGAACTTCCGATGGCACAAACTCCTGGGATGGCGATGTTTGCTCGTTTGCTTTTTTTGCAACTGATGTTTCATCTGCTTCAGGAGCCGTGTCTGTTGCAGATGATTTGGTTTCACTTTTAACACTCATGAATAAGCTCTATGTATAAAGTATTTTAGTCTCTGACAGTCAGACTAAATGTTTGATTTGGTTAGATAATTGTCGGGTTTGTAACTTTAGGAATTCCAAGCTTCCCGAATTGGAGATTACATGATCAGATCGACGAATTTTTTCTTCAAGAAGCATCTGTCGCTGGCGACGTTGTTCTATTTCAGTTAAAGAGTATCCTTTCAGCAATAAACGTTTCTCTGCAATTTGGGGGGAACTCTCTACACAAATCGTTAAATCAAACTTCGTTTCAAGCTTTTTTTCAAATAATAGTGGAATTTCAACCAGCCAGTACTCATTAGGGGCTTTCGCCAGGGCGATCTCCCATGCATTTCGAACTTCAGGATGCAACAACGACTCTAGCCAGTCCAGTTCCGTTGTTTCCTTAAATACCCGTTCAGCAACTGCCTTGCGATCCACAGTGCCATCCGGTTTAAAGACAGCGTCCCCCCAGCGCTCACGCAAGGCAGACTGCACCGCGGCATTACTCTCCAGCAAATCGTGGACAATCGCATCTGCCTGCAATATCGACCAGCCATCCTCGGCAAACAATCCGGCTACCGTGGATTTACCGCATCCGATCCCACCTGTAAGTCCAATTTTCAATATTTTTCTGGCTGTGATAAAGATCCTCGAGGCAAGCCTTGAGGTATTTGAAGTTAGAAATCAAGAATTTGAAATTTATCAAACGAAGCAAGCTTCGAGGTATTCATATCCTGTAGCGAATAAAGGTATATGATAGTTTATTTGGTATGGACTAATCCGTAAACCGTTCATGATTTCGCAGGCACTCAAACAGGACAACGGAGGTAATAATTAGCAGCATACTGGCCAGAGCAACCCCCTGGGGGTTTGACTTGCTTAGAACCCAATACCCGAGAAACGGCGCCAATGTGCCACGAATCCCTGTAAATGCCATATGCACACTCATGTAGGCGGAGACTTTTTCCGGCGGCGCAATCTTGGTTACCCACAAATTCCATATTACCTTTCCACCCCCCATAGAGAGTCCGAAGAAGATCATCGCCACTGTGAGAACGAAAATACTTTCAGCAAAAAAGAAAAGCGCTATCGCCGTGAGAGAAAAAACGCTCAGCAGGTTACGCATTGTGATCAGGTGAAATCGATCAAATATATGTCCCCAAACTTTTGTGCTGAGAATACGAACCGCTGAAGGAATTACGGTGAGCAGAAATGCGATTTCTACATTATTTGAATTAATCCCGAAATCCGGGTTGGCTAAATACTCGACCCGGATAGGCACTATGATCAGATAGCCCAATCCAAGAAGCATCCAACTGCCCAGCAAATATCCGAAAAGACGATCTTTCCAGATCAGGCTCAGATTCTGCCATGGATTGCCTACCGTTTCCGTAGAAAGTGGCACGCTGGGTATACGGTTTATCACCCAGCTGTAAGCAACTGCGGACAACGCCATAATCCAAAACAGAAACCGGTAGTAATCCATCGATTGATCCAACAACAGGCCGCCTGCCAGTGAAAATAAAATTGCGCTCAATGAAGTCAGCATAAACGGCACGGCAATACGACTACCTCGCTGACTTGACGGATAGTTTTCTGCATAAATCTGAGTCATCAATGGCCCCTGCTGTACGGCTGCCATCTGGCTGATCATCATTAACACTGTAAACAGAAGAAGACTCTCGATCATCGTAGCGCCAACGATCAAGAAGGCAGTCAGAAAAAACACGTATGCAGCAACCATGCTGGGCCGGAATCGCCACCTGGCGGCAAGATATACCGTGATCGGTGTCAGCAGAAACCCGATGGGGGATGCTCCGACAATAAACGCCTTATAACTCTCTGGGGCATCAAACCGGCGAATTGCAGTGAGCAAAACAAAGGTGAGCCAACCCGCTTCGAGAATGCCATAGAAGGGCGCTTTTAAGACATCGTTGCGGTAAGTTGCATCCATGCGCTCTTCGGGCGACAGTTTCGTTGCCTCAGCCATAGAAAATGTGCTTGTTGCACTCGCTTACAGACTCCAGTCGAGCATGCGCTTGATCGGAACGTAAGCCCTTTTGCGGACAGTTTCATCCATCTTGATTTGCGGCGTCATATCACGCAGACAGTCACGCAATTTCGCAATCGTATTCATTTTCATAAACCGGCAGTTATTGCATGCGCAAGAATCAGTCGGGCCTGCTATAAAAGTTTTATCCGGCACTTCGCGCTGCAGACGATGGATCATGCCCATCTCAGTCACAATGATAAATTCCGCCGCAGCACTGTCTTTGCAGAAGCCAACCATTTTCTCCGTGCTGCAAACAATATCCGCATTGTCACGCACGGTCTCCACACATTCGGGATGGGCAACAATAAGCGCATCGGGAAATTTGAGTTTAAGCGCTTCGATCGCTTGTTGGGTAAACAGCACATGCGCGTAGCAGGAACCAGGCCAAAGCTGCATTCTGCGCCCGGTCTGCTTGGACACCCATTGACCCAAATTCTGATCTGGGACAAACAGTATTTCACGATCTGCCGGTACTTGCTCAATGATCCTTGTCGCATTGCCACTGGTGCAAATCACATCGCTCAATGCCTTCACGGCAGCTGAGCAGTTAATATAGGCAACAACATACACGTTCGGGTTAGCCTCTTTGTAAGCTGCCAATTTCTCGGCAGGACACGAATCGGACAGCGAGCAACCAGCCTCCATATCCGGCAGAAGCACAACTTTATCCGGATTCACGATCTTGGCAGTCTCTGCCATAAAGTGTACGCCACAAAAAACAATCACATCGGCATCCGCCTCCGCGGCGCGGTAGGAAAGGCCCAGTGAATCGCCGGTATAATCCGCCACACGTTGAATTTCATCTACCTGATAATTATGGGCGAGGATCACTGCATTGCGCTCCCGTTTCAAATCCAGCACCTCCTGTTGGATGGCAGACAAAGGCACCTCCGCGCCATCGTGAGGAGCAAACACCATCGGTTCGTAGTTTAAGAGCGCAGTTGCCATAATTTTTGAAAGAAGCACAAAGGTCAGGTGAAGATGCCTTTAAGTCAAGCAAGCTCAACAGTAATGATCTATGTATCACAGTACGCGTTTAATACATTCGGCAATTGCGGTTTCAAATATTGTCTCAAATGGCCACTATGCATTGTGCCAGCATATAGTAACCTGGACTTGACCTAACAGACTTTGCCTTTAACTACTACAACTTAGTTTTTTTACTATCTAAATATTTATGAAAAAATGGCGAATCGCGATCCCCTGCTCGGGGCTTGGGCACATCACACGTGGCATTGAAACCTGGACAATGGACATGGGACATGCCCTACACGATCAAGCTGTAGAAGTCACTGTCTTTAAGGGGGCAGGAGAGTGTCAGCACAGCTGGGAACGTACGATTGGCTGTGTAAAACGTGATTCTAATTTTACAAAAAAGTTGATGGCGATTCGACCAGGCTTCACGTGGCGTCTCGGCTTGGCAACACCTTACACCTTTGAGCAACTTACGTTCAATTTACGCTTATGGCCTCATCTTTTAGGTGATAAATTTGACATCATTCACACTCAGGATCCCCAAATTGCATTGTTTTGTCAAAGATTACGACGACTGGGCTTAACAAAAGCAAAGGTTCTTCTAGCCCATGGCACAGAAGAGCCGTTTTCGTTTTTAAACAAGTTTGACTATCTGCAACACCTGGCGCCATATCATCGGGATGAGATGCAATCTGCCGGTTGGAGTACACCTGAGATGTACGCGATTGGAAATTTCATAGATACTGAAAAGTTTCAACCAAGAGACGATAGATCTTTGCGGCATGAGCTTGGGATACCCGATGATGCCTTTGTCGCTTGTTCGGTGGCCGCAATCAAAAGACACCATAAGCGGATTGATCATCTTCTGAAAGAGTGTTCGCAGATTTCAGATCCCAATTTTCATCTTATCGTTGCCGGCTCACGCACGTCTGAAACCGATGATTTAATTAATATGGGTCGACAGCTTTTAGGGGAACGGGTACACTTTTTAGTGGATTTCCCTCACCAGCGTGTCCCGGATATCCACACAGCTGCAGACATCAATGTTCTGTGCTCGCTTAAGGATATGATGCCGATTGCGCTTATTGAAGCATTGAGTAGCGGCTTGCCATCGATTACCCATACATATCCCGTAGAAGTCTGGATGATTGGCCAGGGTGGCGATGCCATCGATATGAGTCAGGAAGGCACGCTGGCACAGATGATTACAGAATATATCAATGATCCAGATAAACTAAAAAGCAAATCTACATTAGCAAGACAGGAAGCAGTACAGCGATTTGCAAGAGATATTATTGTTGAGCAAATTATGTCAATGTATGAAGGCATCATGTCCCATCCAAAAAAAGTTGATCATGAATAACCCAAAAGTTGAAATTAGCGTCGTCATTCCGACATATAATGGCGAAAAATACATCGAACAGACCGTGCAATCAGCTCTATCGATTACTAGTCATCCATTAGATATTTTAGTCGTTGATGATGGTTCTACCGACAACACTGCAGAGTTGATGAAACCTTATCTTGATCGTGTTCGTTACATACAGAAGGAAAATGGTGGTCCTGCCAGTGCACGTAATCTTGGAGTTAAAGAAGCTTATGGCGAGTTTATCGCTTTTCTCGATGGAGATGACTTATGGCAACCGGAAAAGTTTGAAAAGCAAATGCCTTTATTTGATGATCCGGAAGTAGCGCTTGTCTATGCTGAAGGCCCGGCAATTGATGAAAACAATAATCCCTTGGAGCATGATAGCGGGTTACCTAAGCCTAAAATTAAGGGACAGGTATTTGAACAACTCTTTGCAAATAATGTGATACCAACATCGACTGTGATCGCACGGCGGCAAGCCATTCTGGATGCAGGTCTTTTTGATGAAGATCGCAGTCTAATTTCTGTCGAAGACTATGACTTATGGTTAAGAATCGCAGCCGCTTCCAAATTTGATTATGTTAGTGAACCATTGACACTGTATCGTGTTCACTCGGAAAGCATCAGCAAAAATCATGCAAGATCGTACTTTGGTGAAAAAAAAGTTTTAGAAAAGAATAAAGAGCTTTTTGCAAATCGTTTCCCTCAAATTGCCACATCCTGGAATCAGCGTTTGGCAACGCTTTTTCAGGAATTGGCACAGGAGTATTATACTGGCAATAATCTATCTGAGGCCCGGAAATATTTCCGGGAAAGTCTCAAATACAATTTCTGGCAGCCTAAGCTATGGATATACATCCTAACCACACTCATGGGGCGTGGTTTTGTAAGTTCGGTACGTCGTCTTAAGGGTACTCATTAAAATCTAATAGCGCGCACAAGGCGATAAAAGCAGAAGATCGTCTACGAAAGTTGGTGAATTGAAAGCAGTCGATACTTCTGAAGTCATTGCACGACTGGAAAAGAAAGATCCTCGGAGCGAGTCCCGAGATATTTGAATCTAGGTTGAAATTATAGCTAAGCCCAAAATCATTTATATGTTTAAATGATCTCTTCAATGGATTTTCGATGATTATATTCTCTGATTTTCTTGATTGCTCCAACGACCTGCCCCCAAAATTAGTACGGACTGAAATTAGATTACACCCTAATTTGTTGACAAAATACTTGTTGTTTTAAAAGCCCTGTGCTTAGTAAAACCACTATGACAAAAGATGAAGTCTTTGCAGTTATAAAAAACAACATCCTTGAGATTCTTACTGGGTTGGATTCGGAGAAAGTCAAGTTTGAGGTCAGTATGAGTGATTTGGGAGCTAACTCGATTGATCGAATGGATGTAGTGATCAAATCCATGGAGGATTTGTCCTTGAAAATACCTCTGATTGAATTTGCCAAAGTTGGCAATATTGGCGGACTGGTTGACTTGTTGTACAGTAAGTTGTCCGAAGGTAAGTAAGAATAGATTAATCGAATGGTTCAGACTGATATTCAGGATATTGAACGACCCTCCGTCAGACCAATTTCTATTACTGGTATGGGAATTCTTTGTGCTATCGGCCATGACCTTGCGTCAATGACTCAGGCGCTCCAAACGGGAAAGAGCGGTATTTGTGCGTTAGAAAATACGGATTTGCCGGTATCGGTGGCCGGATGGCTGAAGGATTTTGATGCTTTTTCTGCCTTTGAACGTTTGGATGACTTGCCCAAAGCCTTGCTTGAAAGAGCACGGACTGCTGTGAGGCGTGTTTCCGGAGCCGTGCAAACGGCTGCCGCCGCTGCCTTGCAAGCCTGGCAACAGGCCGGACTGTATGCTGCTGACCTGCAATCAGAACGTGTCGGTCTGGTCATCGGTGGAAGCAATCTCAGTAGTCGGCTCAGTTACGATCAGCACCGCCGCTATCAGGATGACTTTACCTATATCTCGGCCAGTTACGGTTTGCAGTGCTTTGATACCGATCTGGTCGGCGTCCTCAGCGAGATCTTTCAAATCCAGGGGCCGGGTTTTACGGTAGGCGGCGCCTCGGCTAGCGGCAATATGGCGCTGATCCAGGGGCAAATGCTGATTCAAAGTGGCTGGGTGGATCGTTGCCTGGTCGTTGGAGCAATGGCCGATGTCTCTCCGGCGCAGGTGCAAGCCTGGCAGAATATGGGCGCGATGGGTGGGCACAACTTTTCTGCCGAACAGGCCTGCCGCCCTTTCGATGCAAAGCGCAACGGCTTTATCTATGGTCAGGGCTGCGGCGCTGTAATGCTGGAACACCCGGATCATGCTCGCAATCGCAATGCGGAAATCCAGGCAACGTTCAAAGGTAGTGCTGTGGTGCTGGACGGTAACCGCTTGTCCGATCCCAGCGCCGAGGGCGAAGCGCGAGCCATGCAGCAGGCCCTGGATCGTTCGGGTCTGGTTGCTGCCGATATCGACTATATCAATACCCACGGTACCTCGTCTGTGCTGGGCGACGCCACGGAAGTGGAAGCGATCAAACAGGTTTTTCAATCCAGCCTGGATGGGCTGCAGATCAACGCTACCAAAGGCTTGACGGGCCATTGCCTCTATGCTGCCGGGATGGTCGAAGCGATTGCTACGATATTGCAGATGCAGCAAGGCTTTATACACCCGAACAAGAATCTCGAAACCCCGCTTGATAACGAGTTGCCCTTCGCAGGGGCCAGCGCCGAGCCGGTCAGGTTATCCGCGGCGGTGAGCAACTCTTTCGGCTTTGGCGGAATCAATACTTCCGTCGTTCTAACGAATAATTCTAACGAATCGAACGACTAAACCAAACAAAGGCAAAAACGATGGCAACCTATCTATTTCCCGGACAGGGATCACAGCGCAAAGGCATGGGCAAGGGCTTGTTCGAAGCCTTCCCTGAACTTACTTCCGAAGCCGATGAAATCCTCGGCTACTCCATTCGTGATTTATGCCTGAAAGACCCGAAGCAGAAACTGGTTCAGACGCAGTATACGCAGCCGGCGCTGTATGTGGTCAATGCGCTATCGTATCAGCAAAAGCTGAAAGAAGTTGATCAGGCGCCCGATTTCGTTGCCGGTCACAGCCTGGGTGAGTACAATGCTTTGCAGGCCAGCGGCGCAATCAGTTTCGCCGATGGATTGAAACTGGTACAAAAGCGCGGCGAGTTGATGAGTCAGGCTCCCGAAGGCGCCATGGCAGCGATTGTGGGACTCAAGGCGGACGCGGTCAAAGAGGTGCTGCAAAACGAAGGTCTGGATGGCGTTGATATTGCCAATGACAACGCGCCGACCCAGATTGTGATTTCAGGGCCACCGGAAGACTTGTCCAAATCCCAGGTGGCCTTTGAAGCAAGCGGCGGCATGTTTATACCGCTGAACACCAGCGGCGCCTTTCACTCCCGCTACATGGCGGACGCGAAAACTGAGTTTGGTGAATTCCTAAAAGACTTCAAGTTCGACAAGTTGAAGATTCCGGTGATTGCCAACCTGAGTGCCCAGCCCTATAAAAACATACAGATCAAAAAAAACTTAAGAGAGCAGATCACCGGCACAGTGCAATGGACTCGGAGCATACAGTATCTGCTGGAGCAGGGCGAAACCGAATTTGAAGAGTTGGGAGTCGGCGATGTACTGGCCAAGCTGGTGACCAAAATCCGCAAGGATAGCCCGGTCATAGTGGAAGCTGCTGTCGATCTTGCGAAAACAAAGGCCAATACTGAGCCTGCAAGGCCAGAGGCTGAAGTTGAACTCGCTAGCGTTGAAGCGGCAACCGAGGTAGCTGTCGAGCCGGAACCGATTGCCGTTGAATCGAAACCGGCAACATCCAAACCCTCTTCGTCGGCGAACACCGCGGCAGCGGCTAAGGCCAGCCACGCGGAGCGAATGGCTGCGGATCGTAAACGGGTCGAAGAGTGGAATCAGACGTATCCAGTTGGCATGAAAGTTACCGTTGACGGCTACGAGGGTATGATGGAAACGCGTACCGAAGCCATGCTGATATTCGGTCACCGCGCGGCGATATATCTGAAGGATTACAACGGTTACTTCCATTTGGTGGATGTAAGCCCAATCAAAGAAGGAGCTGCTGCCGTATGAATCCGGTTGGCATCGAAGCCATGAACGCCTTCTGTGGCAGTGCACGTATGGATGTGCGTGCCTTGGCAGAGCATCGCAATCTGGATACGCAGCGCTTTGACAACTTGCTGATGAGTGAGAAGACGGTGCCTTTGCCTTTTGAGGATCCGGTCAGCATGGGTGTCAACGCTGCCAAGCCAATTATTGACGCTCTGAGCCCGGAGGCAAAGAATCGCATTGAGTTGATAATTACCTGCACCGAGTCGGCTTTTGACTTTGGCAAGTCAATGAGCACTTACTTTAACAAACTGCTGGGTCTGAGTCGTAACTGCCGCCTGTTCGAGCTGAAGAACGCCTGTTATTCGGGTACGGCTGGCTTGCAGATGGCGATCAACTTCATTCTGTCGCAGGCCGCGCCGGGTGCGAAAGCGCTGGTGATTGCGACTGATATTGCCCGCTTTATGATTGCCGAGGGAGGTGACGCGCTCACGGAGGACTGGTCCTTTGCCGAGCCCAGCAGTGGTGCAGGTGCCGTAGCAATGTTGGTCAGCGATCAGCCCTATGTGTTTCAGGCGGATGTCGGAGCCAACGGTTACTACGGCTACGAGGTGATGGATACCTGTCGCCCGATTCCGGACAGTGAGGCGGGCGATGCGGATTTGTCGCTATTGTCCTATCTTGACTGCTGTGAAAACAGCTACCGCGAGTACGAAAAGCGCATTGCCGATGTCGATTACGCCACCAGCTTTGGCTACCTGGCCTTTCATACGCCTTTTGGCGGTATGATCCATGGAGCCCATCGCACAATGATGCGCAAATTTACCGAGATAAAGCAGGCGGATGCGATTCAGGCAGACTTTGATCGCCGAGTGCAGCCGGGACTGAGCTATTGCCAGCGTATCGGCAACATCATGGGCGCGACTACCGCGTTGTCGCTGCTGAGTACGATCGTCCATGGCGATTTTGGCAGTCCGCAGCGTATTGGCTGTTTTTCCTACGGCTCAGGTTGCTGCTCAGAATTTTACAGCGGCGTGGCTACTCAGGAAGGTCAGAAGCGTTTACGGGCCATGGATTTCGACGCTCAGCTGGATCGGCGATACTTGATGAGTATGGACGAGTACGATTCGCTCCTGACCAATAGCAGTGTTGTTCAATTCGGTACCCGCAACGTTGTTCTGGGCCGGGACTTCCTGCCGCAGGCGCGGCAGTCCGGCTATCTGTATCTCAAGGAAATTAAGGAATATCACCGCGAGTATGAATGGGAGGCGTGAACATGTCTAAAAACCAATGAACTACGACACGCTGAAAGTACGCTTTGAGGACGAGATTTGCCGACTGCAATTTCACCGTCCGGAGGCAAAAAATACCATCAACGACCAGTTGATCGATGAATGCCGTCAGGTTGTAGAAGTCTGTCACCGGCAGGCTAAAGTTCTGGTGCTCGAAGGGCTGCCCGAAGTCTTTTGCTTTGGTGCTGATTTTGACTCCATTGCTCAGCAGGTCTCCTCGAGAACTGCTTCAGTTTCGAGTCCGGAGCCCATGTACGACCTGTGGCTTGAACTGGCTAGCGGGCCCTTTGTCACTGTGGCCCATGTGCGCGGTCAGGCCAACGCGGGAGGAATCGGTTTTGTTGCCGCCTGTGATCTGGTTCTGGCGGATAAAAAGGCTCAGTTTAGTTTATCAGAGTTGCTGTTTGGGCTGATGCCTGCCTGTGTGCTGCCGTTTTTGGTCCGTCGCACGGGCTTTCAAAAAGCGCATGCAATGACTTTGATGACCAAGCCGGTGGCGGTTGAAGAGGCGCATCGCTGGGGGCTGGTCGACATGTTTTCCGATGACAGCGAATCCTTGCTGCGGCAGCATTTGCTGCGACTTCGGTACCTGAACAAAACTGCGATCAAGCGCTATAAGAGTTACATGAACCAACTTGATGGCAGTCTTGATGAGGCCAAGCCGAAAGCGCTTGCTGCCAACCTTGAAGTGTTCAACGATAAAGACAATTTAACCAAAATCGCCCGTTATGTTGAGACCGGTCAATTCCCCTGGGAGTAGGTAAAGATGCGGTCCAAAGGATGAACAAGATTGGAGATCGAATTTAATCAACCATCAAGCTACATCCTTAACCAATACAATTAACTACTAAGAACCAAAAATGATAAAACCATACTCCGAAGAATATCCAACAGGCATTTTCACCAGTACGTTTACCGGGAATGAAGCTTTTTTAGCCGACCACGTTATTCAGGGGAGAAAAGTGCTTCCCGGAATGGCGTACCTGGAGATGGCACGCGCCGCGGTTGCCGCCTCTGTTTCCATGGACGACGAGTATCTGATCCGTTTAAGCGACAGCGTCTTTATTCAGCCATTGATAGTCGTGGATGAATGCTCCGTCGATGTGAAGATATATCCGGGCCGCAAGGGTGAATTCGGGATCGAAGTCATTACCGGGCAGGGCGTCCACTTTCAAAGCAAGGCGACGATTGAGGTCAGGCCGGAGCAAATGCCTGCGAGCCTAGACATCGCAGCTCTCACTGAGCAATGCATGGTCGCCGGACCCGACAAAACAGAGTTCTACGCCAGTTTCAAAAAGCTGGGTGTTGACTATGGCCCTAGCCATCAAGGTATCCGGGAAATCCGCATTGGCGAAACCTGTGTGCTCGCGAGTCTGTTCTTGCCTGGTTCCAGCAGACGCGGTATGGATCTGGATCCCGGCATGCTGGACAGTGTTATCCAAAGCGGCGCTGTTATGGCCAGCGATCAGGATAAGGTCAGCGTGCCCTTTGCGATTAAAAGCGTTACGATCTATGGTCCGTTAACAGATACCGCCTATGCTTGCCTTGTCCAATCCGAGCAGGGACAGGGATTTGATTATACGGTTGCCGATGAAGCCGGCGCAGTTAAGGTCATTATCAATGGATTTGTTGCTCGTGAGTTAAGCTTTGCCGGCAAGGATGATCTGGTCTTCTACCAGCCGCAGTGGCAGGACGATGCGCCGGCTGAAGGTGATGAAGATAGTGAAGCGGTCACCGTGATTGAGGAGCAGTCCAGCTATGAGAAGCTGGTGAAAGCGGTCTTCAAAACGGCGCAAAAATTGATCCAGGATAAGGTGGATAAGCACACGCTTGAAGTACATCTACCGGTTGATAAGCCCGCGTGGCACGGCATCATCGGTCTGCTCAAAACAATCCGGATCGAGTATCCTAAGATCAGTTGCAAACTAAAGATCGGCGAGCGCTACCGGAAGTTAAGCTACAGCGCCGTTGACGTGTCAGTCACCGACGGAGTAGACGTCTGGGCTGACAACAAAACGATCCTGATCACCGGTGGTATGGGTGGCCTGGGCCGTTTGTTTACCGAAGATATCGTCCGAAAAAGCAAGGGTTGCACACTGATTCTGGTCGGTCGAAGCGAACTGGATGATTCGAAAAAAGAGACGCTCAAGGATCTGGAAGCCGATGGCGCCACGGTTGTTTATGAGCCGTGCGATATCAGCAAAAAGTCAGCCGTGACGGCTCTGATTGAGAAGTATCCGCAGATCAATGGCGTGATCCACGGTTCTGGTGTCATTCGGGATAACTATATTGCCAACAAAACGATGGGCGAAATCGATCAGGTGCTCGCTCCCAAAGTAAAGGGGCTCGACTATCTGGATCAAGCGACGGCTGAACTTAAGCTGGACTATTTCATGGTATTTTCTTCGATGGCTGGCACGCTGGGGAACGCGGGTCAAGCCGACTATTCGGCCGCAAATGCCTACATGGATGCCTACATTCATCACCGCGCTGCACAGGTGGAGAAGAAAGAGCGTCACGGCAAAAGCATCAGCATCAACTGGCCGCTATGGGAAAGCGAAGGCATGCAGGTCGATGAAGCGATCCGGCAGAATATGCTGCAGGTCTTTAAAATAAAGCCACTGCCGGCTGAATACGGACTTCAGGTTTTGAGACAGATGCTTGCCTTCGATTATCCGCAGATGTTGGTTCTGTTTGGCAATCCCGGGGCCATTACCACGCTGTTTGAACGGATGAACTCAGAGCGTAAGCAGGCGCCCAGGAAAACAGTCGTGGTTGAATCCGATAAGCTGATTCGTGAAATCCTGCAGGAAATTAAGATCAAGGCAGGTGAGCAGCTTAAGATGGAGCCGGACCAGTTCGACGAGGAAGCCGACTGGAGTGACTTTGGCTTTGATTCCATCCTGTTATCCAGCTTTGTGAATGAGTTTAATGCGGAATTCAATTTGGAACTGATGCCAACAGCTTTGTTTGAAGCGACCAACATGCAGTTGTTAAGCGAGCATCTGGCTGAGAACTATGCGGACCAGATGGCGCAAAAGCTGGGCCTGGAAGGTACGCCTGCGGTCGAACTGTCCACCGGGGAGCCTGAAGTCCGGGAGCCTGATATGCAGAAGATCAGTGCCTTTGCCCAGAGCTTCAAAAAGGCCTACAAGTCCAGCGTTGCCTATCGGGATGAAGATGTGGCCATTGTCGGAATCAGCTGTCGAATCGCCGGTGCCCGCAATCCGGAGGAGTTCTGGCAAATGCTCATCGACGAACGTGATATGATCACTGAGATACCCAGTGATCGTTGGAACTGGCAGGCCTATCCCGAGAGCGCCAAATGGGGCTCGTTCATTGACGGAGTTGCCGAATTTGACCCCTTGTTTTTTAGCATCTCGCCAGCAGAGGCGCGCTATATGGCCCCGGAACAGCGCCTGCTGATGCAATCGGTCTGGGAGTGCCTGGAACATGCGGGCTGTAGCGGGGATGCCACAAAGGGAACGGATACCGGTATCTTTGTCGGCATAGGGCCCAGCGGTTACTCTCAACTGCTCAGAGGTATGCCGGTCGAAGCCTATTCCTCAACCGGCATGGTGCCTTCGGTCGGGCCGAACCGTATCAGCTATCTGATGGACTGGAATGGACCAAGCGAGCCGATTGAGACGGCCTGCAGCAGTTCACTGGTTGCTGTACACCGTGCCGTCGAAGCGATCCGGGCGGGGCACTGCAGTCAGGCGATTGCCGGAGGCGTGAACCTGTTGCTCACGTCGGAGAGTTATATCAGCTTCACCAAAGCAGGCATGCTCTGTGAGGACGGACGCTGCAAGACTTTTTCGGACAAGGCCAATGGCTATGTCCGGGGTGAAGGGATCGGTATTATTTTGCTCAAGCCCTTGAAGGCAGCTATCCGGGACGGGAACGTTATTCACGCTCTGGTTAAGGGCACTGCCGAGAACCACGGCGGACGAACCAACTCACTGACGGCGCCCAACCCGAAATCGCAGTCGGCGGTCATTCGCAAGGCGCTTGCAGATGCGGACATGGACTTTGGCCGTGTCAGCTACATTGAATGCCACGGCACCGGCACTGAGTTGGGTGACCCGGTCGAAATCGAAGGCTTGAAAACCGTGGCTATGCAACTGGCAGACTCCGGCAGCACGCAAGTGTGTAAACTGGGGAGCATCAAATCCAACATCGGTCACCTGGAAATGGCGGCAGGTGTTGTCGGATTGATCAAGGTCGTGCTACAGATGCAGCATCAGAAGATAGTGAAAAGCCTGCATTGCGAACAGCTAAACCCTTACATTGATCTTAAAAATACGCCTTTTGAAGTCGCGCAGGCAGCCAGCGACTGGGAGGTCGAACCGGGGCAGACCCGAGTTGCCGGTGTTAGTAGCTTCGGTTTTGGCGGCGTCAATTCCCACGTTATTATCGAAGAGTTTAAAGCGCCGGTCCCGGCCGAGGACGAAGCAGAGGAGTCTGGACCGGATGGGCAGTCGCAACTACTGATTCTATCCGCCCGAACGGAGCAAAGTCTGATAGATTATGTTGCACAGTACCCAAGCTTCATTAAAACCCTGCCCCGGCAGTCAAACACATTAAGACGCGTGGCCTACACCTTGCAAATGGGTCGCTCCGAGATGCAGGAACGCGTGGTCTTCATTGCCAAATCGCTGGATGAGTGGGGCAAACAGCTGGATGCCTTCCTGGAAGAAAAGGGTAAGGTGAAAAGCCGTAATGTCTACCGTGGCACCGTGAAATCAAGTGGATCGGATAACCTGGAAATCGGAGATACCGCGGCGGGCCGGGACTACATCCAACGGTTAATCGACACTCAGGAACATGGCAAGCTCGCTGAGCTGTGGGTAAAAGGTAGCAAGATCGACTGGCAGGCTTTGTATGCGTCATCGAACGTTCAACGTTGAACATCGCGATCTGTGGATAAAACTATCCGAATCTATGCAAGACGTCATTAAAATCGAGTCCGTAACACCTGAGATCGTGCTGATCACGATGCAGGATGAAGCGCATAAAAACACCTTTTCCGAGGCTCTGATTCGCGGTCTGGTAAATGCCTTTGAAACGATCGGCGCCAATCCGAGTTATAAAGTCGTCATCCTCACCGGCTATGGCCCTTATTTTGCCAGTGGCGGTACCCAGGAAGGCTTGTTGGCTCTGGCTGGTGGTCAGGGGAAGTTTACCGATATCAACATTTACAGTCTGGCACTGGATTGTCCGATTCCAGTGATTTCGGCGATGCAGGGTCATGGAATTGGCGGCGGCTTTGTCATGGGTCTGTTCGCTGACTTCGTCCTGCTGGGGCGGGAGAGTGTTTATACCACCAACTTCATGAAATACGGTTTCACACCCGGGATGGGTGCGACCTACATCGTGCCGCAGAAGCTGGGCATCACTCTGGGCCATGAGATGCTTCTGAACGCTCAGACTTATCGTGGAGAAGTGCTCAAACAGCGCGGCGTCCCCTTTCCGGTCTATCCCAGAAATGAGGTGCTCTCACAGGCTCGTCAACTGGCCGAAGAACTGGCGGAAAAACCACGCATATCCCTGGTAACGCTAAAGACACATCTGGTGGCGCCGCTCAGGCAGGCGTTGCCTGCCTTCATTGAGCAGGAAGTCGCGATGCACGAGAAGACCTTCCACCAACCCGAAGTCAGGGAACGAATCAAAGACTTGTTTTGACAGTATCTGACTAGCTTTTACCTGCCAGAAAAGTATTCTGCTAAAGTTGCGGTTTTATTAGCTTCCATGCCGTCTTCAGTGCGTAATTAGAGACTTTAAACTCTTCTTATTTGCTTGAGACTATTTTCTGGAGTTTCACAGTTGTTTATCATGATTGAGTTGAGTGTAGACATATTTTTTCTTTTGTATCTTGGATGTGGGTTTTCATTGATACTGTCACTGTGGTTTTACTACGACTGGAAACAGGGGCATCAATACGAGGCACAGCGTTTCAGGGTGATTTATCATTGTATCAAATGCAGCCACATTTATACCGGACCCTATCGCAGTGAAGAATCCGATTGCCCTCAGTGTGGATTTACAAATGGTCGACTGCGCTTCTGAACGGAGCGATCTCATTGCATAGTACAATCTGGGTTAATACATTTCTAATTTTATGGCAGATCATATCGCAGTACTCGACTTTGGCTCCCAATACACGCAGGTGATTGCACGCCGCATCCGCGAGGCAAATGTGCTTTCTCGCATTTATCCTTATAATACACAGGCCGGCGTGCTCGAAGAGGCGGGCGCCAAAGGCATTATTTTATCCGGTGGTCCGGCCTCAGTCCTGGTTGAAGATGCGCCGCTGCCGGATAAGGGTGTATTTGAAATGGGTCTTCCGATGCTCGGTATTTGTTACGGCGAGCAATTGATGGCGCATCTGCTTGGTGGACGGGTAGGGAAGAGCACGGAACGTGAGTTTGGCCACGGCACCCTGGAGATTCGGACAAAGGGTAAGTTGTTCGATGGACTTCCCGATACTCTTAGTGTCTGGAACTCTCATGGTGACCGGCTGGAGCAACTTCCCGAAGGTTTCGAAGCGATTGCAGCTACGGAGAATTCGCCGTATGCGACCATCCAGGACTCGCAACGGCAGTTTTACGGGATGCAATTTCATCCGGAGGTCGCTCACTCGGAGATGGGCACTGAGATCATTGCGAACTTTCTGTTCAAGGTATGCGGCTGTGAAACCAATTGGTCGATGGCCGACTTTATTGAACAAAGTATTGAGAAGATCAAGGATGCCGTTGGTGAGGAATGTGTGATTCTGGGGCTTTCCGGTGGGGTGGATTCATCAGTTGCCGCTGCGCTGATCCATAAAGCCATAGGTACACAGCTCACCTGCGTCTTTGTTGACAATGGGCTGCTGCGCCTGCACGAGCGCGAGCAGGTGGAGAAGCTCTACAGTGACCACTTCCATCTGGATGTGCGCGTTGCAGACAAAGGAAAGCTTTTTCTGGAGCGGCTTGATGGCGTTTCGGATCCTGAAACCAAACGTAAAATCATAGGCAACACCTTCGTCGAGGTCTTTGATGAGGCAGTCAGCCAGTTGAAGGAAAAGGGCAATTATACCTTTCTGGCGCAGGGAACTCTGTATTCGGACGTGATTGAATCCGTTGCGATTGATGGTAGTCCGGCGGCGCTGATCAAGAGCCATCACAATGTCGGAGGGCTTCCGGAAAAGATGGATCTAAAGCTTCTCGAACCGCTTCGCGAGTTATTCAAAGACGAAGTGCGGGAACTGGGCTCACAGCTAGGCCTGCCGAAAGAAGTTGTCTGGCGCCAGCCATTCCCCGGTCCCGGTCTGGGTGTGCGTGTTATGGGACCCATACGGGAGCCAGACCTTAAAGTGTTACGCAAGGCTGATGCGATTTTGCAGGAAGAGATGCTGGCCGCGGATCTGTACTACAAAGTGTGGCAATCCTTCTGTGTATTTTTACCTGTAAAGACAGTCGGCGTGATGGGTGACGAACGCACCTACGAAAACGTCATTGCATTGCGCATAGTCGAGAGTATCGATGCGATGACCGCCGACTGGGCACGTGTCCCATACGATCTTTTGCGAAAGATATCCGGCAGGATTATTAATGAAGTTGCGGGGTGTAATCGTGTGGTGCTGGACATCAGTTCCAAACCACCCAGCACGATTGAATGGGAATAGCGAGATTAATCGAGTTTATGTGCATGTTTGCCCTGAACATTTTATATTCCTGCCAGTCTGAAGACGTTGACCATGAAACTATTGTCCCTTTACAGTTTAATGCTCACGGCAGTCTCTTTGGCTGCTTCCGAACCTACGATTCAGGCAATTATCGAAAGTGCCCGTGCAACCGTCGGGACAGAAGTTGCTCTGGATGGCCTGGTCACCCTGAAAGTCAATGGCGCCATAAAGCCGGCTGACCCAAGGCTGCCAGGTGCACGGATTTTACGCATTGTCCGAAAGCCCTGTTCGCAGCGTCTGGAGGTGCATATCGACGATATTATCGAGACAACACTGTTAGAGGGGCAGTCAGGTTGTATTATTCGTTCAAATCCGTGCAGTCCTGATGGCCGTCCCGAGTTGCGCAAGATGACCCCTGAGGAAATCCGGCGTGTGGCCTTTAATACTCGGCAGCTTTTCAGCATGTACAGGGAAGACTCCGAAAATGGCGAGACCGTCGATTATGAAGGCATTGAGCAGCGACGAGGACTTCAATGCCACAAACTGATCTATTCCTATCCGAACGGAGTCTCGACAACACGTTATTTTTCGGTCGAGGGCAAACAACTGGTTTCCACGATTACAGACAAAGGTGTTGAAATTGTCGAGATCGGCAGTCAGAAAATCAAAGGTATTCGATTTCCCGAACGGATTGAGTACTATCAGGAGGACAAGCTTTTGCACACGCTGGTTCTGAAGAAAATTGAAGTGAACAAACCCCTTGAGTGCGGAATCTTCACCATCCCGGTCGTTCGGCAAACAAAGTAGATGCTCAGCCTTGCGGATTGTGCCATTCATGGTTTTCTTACCAACTATGCGAATCCTCAGCTTTTCAAACACACCGCAATTCTTCGCTTCGCTGGGCAAATACTGTGCTTCGGTTATCGACTCTGCGGATGTATCCGATAAGGTTGCCGACGTTCTCTCGAAGGTAAAGGCCGGCGGCGATAAGGCCGTACTTGAGTACACCCGCCAATTCGACGGCGCCCGGCTCACCGCAAAGAAAATGCGAGTGAGCGCTGAAGAGTTGAAATCGGCAGTAAAAACCCTTGCTCCCGAAGAGCGCAGCGCGATCCGTCAGTCCATCGCACAGGTGAAAAGCTTTCACAAAAAGACGTTACCCAGAAACTGGAAAGACAAGAATAGTCAGGGCGGTATTGTCGGTGAGCAATTTTATCCGATTCAGCGCGCCGGGCTTTACATTCCCGGAGGCAATGTGCCACTGGTTTCAACCGTGGTCATGACTGCGGTTTTGGCGAAGCTGGTAAAATGCCCGGAGATTTGTGTATGCACGCCACCCAAAGCCGACGGATCGGTCGAGCCGGGCATGCTTGCAGTACTTTCAATGATTGGTGTCGAGGAAGTCTATAAAATCGGGGGAGCACAGGCAATTGGCGCAATGGCATATGGGACGAAGACCATTCCTGCGGTAGATAAGATTTTCGGCCCTGGAAATGCCTACGTCATGGAAGCAAAGCGTCAGGTGCTCGGTACGGTTGGTATCGACCTGTTGCCAGGGCCCAGTGAAGTGATGATTATTGCCGATGCCGGAGCCAATCCTGCCCATGTTGCGGCTGACTTGCTGGCACAAGCTGAGCACGGCAGTGGCAAAGAGATTATTTACCTTGCCACTACCAGCAAAGCGCTGCTGGGCAAAGTTGAGCAGTCGATTGCCAGACAACTCCCCGAATGTTCACATGCGGAAAGTTGTGACAAAGTCCTGAAATCGCGCTTTCTGACCGTACTCTGCAAGACTCTGGATCAGGCAGCTCAGGTAGCCAATTACATCGCTCCCGAACACCTGGAGCTACAGGTTGCCGATAAATCAATCAATGGACTGACCCGAAAAATAACAACCGCGGGCGCGATACTGCAAGGCTACATGACACCAACAGTACTGGGAGATTTTACCGCCGGACCCAGCCACACACTCCCGACCGGCCGCGCCGGCCGTTTTTACAGCGGATTACAGGCTACCGATTTCATGCGCCGCTCCAGCATCGTACGCTACGATGCGAAGAGTCTCGCCAATGCCGCCCCGGTGGTAGTAACCTTCGCACGTCTGGAAAAGCTGGACGCCCACGGCAAATCGCTGACGGCACGATTAAACCTAAACCGGCAAGCCAAATAAAGTTACCTTGGTAAAACCAAGGATTGAACTTTGCCAAACGTGGCGCACTAATGGACTTCTTATGGAGATCGAGACTTTTCCCAATCCAAATCAGGGCCGCGATTATACAATTCAGCATATTCAGGAGGAATTTACGTCCACCTGTCCGATGACCGGACATCCGGATTATGCAACGGTTGTCTTTAGCTATGTGCCGGACAAGGTGTGCATCGAGTTGAAAGCGATGAAGCTCTACCTGCATACGTATCGGAACAAAGGTATTTTCTTTGAAGCGGCGACCAACGCCATTTTCGAGGATTTATACGCTGTGACTCAGCCGCGTTGGGCGCGTCTGGAAACGATCTGGCGTGGGCGTGGCGGAATTCGTTCCAACGTGGTTGTTGAAGATCAGCAGGATGGCTACGCTGGCCCGAAAACGTCGTTGTACGAACGTTGAACTCTTTGAATTTTGAAACTCTCTTTGACCGTCGAACTTTGAACGCTGAATGTTGGTTTTTGAGGGGCGGGGGACTATTTTGAATTGCATGTGAGAGAACCGTTTAAAGTTGCATTTCAGGTAACGCGTTGGTTGATGCTGATTTTGCCTGTTTCGATCGTGACGGGTTGTCTGGTTGCTCTGTTTTTGTGGCTGCTAGAGTGGGCAACGCAGGTTCGAAAGGCGAATTTATGGATTGTTGGTTTCTTGCCAGTTGCCGGGGTTTTTATTTACTGGCTTTATGCCAGATACGGTAAAAATACAGAGAGGGGCAATGATCTGATCCTGGATACAATTCACCGGGAGGCGAAGGGCGAGATTCCGCTGCGTATGGCTCCTTTGGTGCTGGCAACGACTGTGATTACTCATTTGTTTGGCGGTTCTGCCGGGAGGGAAGGTACGGCAATCCAGATGGGGGGCAGTGTGGCTGATTTTTGTGCCATGAGGTATCGGCTTCGATCGGAGGATCGACGTATTTTGTTGATGGCGGGTATTGCGGCCGGATTTGGTGCCGTGTTTGGCACGCCGGTTGCCGGAGCTGTGTTTGCGCTGGAGGTTCTGGCAATTGGCCGTATCCAGTACGATGCATTGTTGCCCTGCCTGATTGCCAGTCTGGTGGGTGATATGGTCTGCACCTCGTTTCCGATTCATCATCCGGACTTTTCGATTGTGTATACGTTCGATGGAATGATAACGGCAGGGAGGTTCGAATTTTTGTTGTTGCTGGCAAATGTGTTTCTTGCCGGCGCCTGTTTCGGGCTGGTCGGTCGTTGTTTTGCCGGACTTTCACATATTGTAAAACAGTTGAGTCGTCGTTTCATTTCACGATCGTGGCAAATTCCGATCCTGGGCGGTCTGTTGGTTTTGGGCATTAGCTATTTGCTGGGCACGACTGATTATCTTGGGCTGGGAGTCTATGCTTCAAGTGAAGGAGGTGTTAGCATTCTTTCTGCGTTTTCTGCCGGGGGGGTGGATACGCTTAGCTGGTTTTGGAAGTTGTTGCTGACTGCAATTACTCTGGGGATGGGGTTTAAGGGTGGTGAGGTAACACCTTTGTTTTTCATCGGCGCTACTCTGGGCCATACGCTGGCGATACTTTCAGGAGCACCTGTTGATTTGTTTGCGGGGCTTGGCTTTATTGCAGTGTTTGCCGGTGCGACTAATACTCCGTTGGCCTGCATATTTATGGGTATCGAGTTGTTCGGCGCCGAGAATTTGCTTCTGTATGCGGTTGCCTGCTTTACAGCTTACTATTTCAGTGGCCATAAGGGGATTTATGCGTCACAGCAACTGGCTACGCCTAAGTTTCGCTGAAGTTAATAAAAACCAAGCTTTTAAACCTGAATGCACACAAATGACCAACTGAATGCGCCGATCGAGTTTTACAACCGTTACAAGGGTGAGATCGAAACGGAGTCCATCTATGGCGAGACACTTTTGCGCTGGTCTTATGGGAATCCTCTGGGACAAGTGATGGTTGCATTGGCAGTTAAGCGACTCTGGTTTTCGCGTTGGTACGGTTGGCGAATGGATAGACCTGCAAGTCGCAAAAAAATAGTGCCGTTTATTCGAGAGTATGGTGTCAATGTAGACGAATTTGCTGCGAAAGTGGATGATTACAGCTCGTTCAATGAGTTTTTCTACCGCAGGCTCAGGCCGGAGGCACGGCCGATTGTAAGTGGTGAAACTGTTGCCGCCTTTCCTGCAGACGGACGTCATCTTGGAATCCAAAATGTTAGCGTCGCCGATACTTTTTACATCAAAGGCCAATCGTTTAATTTGGAGGCTTTTCTAGGAGATCGGGATCTTGCGGATGAATTTGAGGGTGGAGCACTGTTGATTTCCCGTCTTTGTCCGGTGGACTATCATCGGTTCCACTTTCCAGTCGGAGGAACCCCCGGAATGGCGCATACACTGAGCGGGAGCTTGCGTTCAGTAAGTCCACTGGCCCTGCGGCGGAAACTCTCCATTCTCTGGGAAAATCGTCGCGTGCTCACAGAGATCGCTTCTGAAGCTTTCGGGAAAGTACTTGTGGTCGAGATCGGCGCTACCTGCGTAGGTGGTATTCATCAGACCTACGATCCTGAAAGTCCGGTACAAAAAGGTGATGAAAAAGGCTACTTTTCATTTGGCGGTTCCTGTGTTGCCACCCTCTACAAAAAAGGTGCAATTCGCTTTGACGATGATTTACTGGAACACACGGCAGAGGGCCGCGAAGTGTATGCCAGGATGGGTGATCAGTGCGGTGGGATTTGAAATTTGAGATTTGGAATTTGTTTGCAGCAGAGCCGCACCTCTTCAAAAGCTCCAGAGGTAGCTCTGTTTCTGAGCCAGGATTTGTTCCTGACTGTTTTTGATAGTGAATCGCCAGGCCGCGGGTACGGCGCCTTCCTGTGGCCAGTCGTCACCGGTCAGTCCAATGAAAATCTCTCGCGTGCTTGGCAAAATTGAGGGAAATTCGAATCGGTGTGTCTGTAAATCGATTGATTTCGAAGTGTAAAATTCACCTTGAATGTAAGCATCGGGAGGAAGCTTTCGAACGTTCCGATCAATAAACAGTACAAAATAGTAGCCATCGCGCTGTTGTGGATTTGTGCGAATGATAACGCGCTTACCAGAGTTTTCCTTGCCGGTCATGTACTCTGATATGCGCTTGAATGTCTCTGCTTCAATGTAACGTGGAATGACGTCTACTATTTTTATAGCAGATTCTGACGATTCTTTAGTCGTGCTGCACGCAACGCTCAAAAGACAGATTAGAGTCAGTAAAAAGATACGCATGGAATTGTTGATGATTAAGCGCGGAAACTTGTCAATAGCTGCCTATTTTTTCCTGAGCCAGTGTTCGATTGTAAACTCGGGTTGTTCGAGAATCCTGGCTTTTATGTAAAACTGTGTTTCGAATTCCGGGAAAAATGTATCGCCTTCGACAGTTCGGTGGACGCGAGTTAGATAGAGTTCGCTGCATTGGGGTAGCATTTGCCGGTAAATCTCGCTGCCTCCGGCTATCCAGATGGTTTTGTCAGTTTCCAGAGTTTCCAAATCAGAAAGATTGGTAAAGGTTTCAACGTCGGGGATTTTGCGTGGGCTGCGACTGAGCACAAAGGTTTTTCGGCCGGGAAGTGGCCGGCCGATTGATTCGTACGTTTTTCGTCCCATCACGAGGATGTGGTCCATAGTTGTGCGTTTAAACCATTTGAAATCTTCCGGTAAATGCCAGGGGATTGCGCCTTTGTTGCCGATGCATCGATTGTCTGCCATGGCGGCGATCGCTTTGAAGGTGTTCATTGAAGTGATGTACTGGCTCGGTCCGTTTCTTAGATTGCGATCGGCGCTTTGATGGTTGGATGTGGGTCGTAATTCACAAGGTCGAAGTCGTCGAATTTGAAACCGTTAATCGTTGTCACATCGGGATTGATTTTCATCTGTGGTTGAGCGCGTGGCTCACGCGTTAGTTGTAACTTTGCCTGTTCAACATGATTTGCGTACAGGTGCAAATCACCGAAAGTGTGGACAAATTCTTTTGCTTTAAGCCCACATACCTGAGCTACCATCAGGGTCAGAAGTGCGTAGGAGGCTATGTTAAAGGGTACACCGAGAAAAATGTCGGCGCTGCGCTGGTAGAGCTGGCAACTCAACTCGCCATCAGCCACATAAAACTGGAAAAGGGCATGGCAGGGAGGCAGCGCCATTTGTCTGAGTTCTCCCGGGTTCCATGCACAGACTATGTGTCGACGGCTGTCCGGATTGTTTTTGAGCGAGTGAATCACGTCTTCGATTTGATTGATGCGGCTTCCGTCGTTTGCGTGCCAGTCAGTCCATTGCGCTCCATAAATACGACCCAGATCACCGTTTTCATCGGCCCACTCGTCCCAGATTGTGACTTTGTTGTCTTTCAGATACCGAGTGTTGGTATCGCCTTTTAGAAACCAAAGTAACTCGTGTATGATGGATCGCAGGTGGAGCTTCTTGGTGGTTAGCAGTGGGAAATGGGAATGCAGCGAAAAGCGTGTCTGAGCGCCAAATACGGAATAAGTGCCGGTGCCGGTGCGGTCATCACGATAGGCGCCGTCCTCAAGCACCCTGTGTAGAAGGTCCAGGTAGCGTTCTTCTTCGTGTCTTTCGTGTTTGTTTGGTTGTGCCATTTCTTTTTGAAGATTTTAGGGTAAGGTTAAAGTGTCAATTACGCTCTGAACAGAATCTCGGAAATGGCTTCACAAAAGGGTAATGCCTGGATTTTTTTTAACAGTGTGCGTTTTCGAAACTGTAATTCCGAGCGAAGTGTTTGATTGGTGACAGAGATAACAAGCGTTTTTCCATCTTTCAGGGATAAGGGATTACAGCGTCCTGCAAGATTGCCGAAAATCTCATTCCAGTTTTCAACGATCGTTCGTTCCGGACTGGGGCTTTCGAGCTTATATTTTTCTTTGATTTGTTCTAAAACCGTATCGAGCGGAATCGGGGCATGCTTTGAAGATTCCGTTACCGTCCTAGGCAATCCGCGGAAGTCTGCTATAATATCTTCAACTTTTTTGGAGAAATTCATTGAGTCGGTTGAGCCGAGGTGTGAGTCATTGATTGATTTTAACTATAAATGATGCTTATGTTAGTTTGTTCTGGTATCAGCCATGGCGAAAAGTGCAGGAGTACTGATTTTTTTTGATTAAAACACTTGCAAGTATCCAAAAAAATTTGTTGCATCGACTCCAGTTCAAAATTTCTCCCGAAAGGGAGGTTGGGGTAACAAAACAAACCCTGTCCTTGTGACAGGTATAAAGTAGACAATGGTTGGCGCACTTCTTAGGGGTAGGGAGTGCGCCATTTTTTTAAAGGCTAAGTTCGAGTTGTTCCGGCTGATCGCCTATATCTGCAAAACGTACTCCCAGCCCGAGCAAACGTACCGGTTTGCCGCTGCGGCCCCAGGCTTCGTGCAAAAGCTGGAGATAGCTGTTGAGTTCAGGTTGCCGGCTTGTGATCTCGGCAGTGGTGCGGCGAAAATCGCTGAATTTTAATTTTACCAGAATTTTTGCAATCTGGCGGTCAACGGCTGCTTTTTGCAGGGTTTCTACCAACTCTCTGTACTGGATTTTCAAAGCATCTTCACAGGCTTCCAGAGTTTCGATATTTTTGTCGAAGGTATGCTCGTTACTCATGCTCTTGCGAACGCGGTTGGGTTGAACCGGGCGTTCGTCGATCCCACGACACAAATAGTAAAGTTCGGGGCCGAAACTGCCAAACTCACGGGCGAGTGCGGTTTGACTGTAGTTTTGAAGATCACCACAGGTTTGAACATCCATCTCAGATAATCGTGCGGCACTTTTGGGGCCGACACCCCATAGGCAACGGACTGGCAAGTCCTGCATAAAAGCGCTCACTTTTGAAGGAGAAACGACGCACTGTCCATTGGGTTTATTCCAGTCGCTAGCGATTTTGGCAATTAGTTTGTTGGGTCCAACACCGGCAGAAGCTGTCAGTTTTGTTTCATTGTAAATCGTAGCGCGTATTTCCTTTGCGATTTCTGCACCACGGCGTTTTTGCCGGGTGACATCCAGGTAGGCTTCGTCGAGTGAGAGTGGTTCAACCAATTCGGTGTAGCGTTTGAAAATGGATCGAATCCGGTGTGAAGCTTGTCGATAGAGATCAAAACGCACTGGTAGTACAATAAGATGCGGGCAGAGTTTTTTTGCTTTAAAAACCGGCATTGCCGAGTGAATCCCGTACTTGCGAGCGACGTAGTTACAAGTGGTCAACACGCCACGACCTGAAGAACCACCAACTGCGATGGGTTTGTCAACGAGTGCGGGGCGCTCACGCATTTCTACGGATGCATAGAAGCAGTCCATATCAATATGTATGATGCGGCGAGCTGTTCGCATGATGGGTTTTGTTAAAAAAGAAGATTTGACACTCGCCAAGCTAACAGGGACTTCAAGTATAGACAAAATTTACAAACAGAATTATGCAAAAAACAGCACTTATTTCCGTCAGTGACAAATCTGCCCTTGTGCCCTTTGCCAAAGCTTTGGTCGAGCAGCATGATTACCGGTTGCTCTCGACCGGTGGCACGGCAAAACTTCTTGAAAAAGAAGGTATACCGGTCGTCGAAGTTAGCGATTATACCGGTTTTCCCGAGATGATGGAGGGGCGCGTCAAAACGCTGCATCCAAAGATTCACGGAGGACTGCTCGCACGTCGTGACAAGGCTGAGCATATGGCTGCTGCGGATGAGCACGGTATCGATATGATCGATCTTGTTGTCGTCAATCTGTATCCTTTTGAAGAAACAGTGGCTAAGCCGGATGTTACTTTTGATCTGGCAATCGAAAATATAGATATTGGCGGTCCGTCGATGTTGCGCAGTGCGGCAAAAAACCATGCTTCGGTTACTGTGGTAGTCGACAGTTCTGACTACGATCGTGTTCTGGCTGCGATGGATGATGAATCTGCGCTTAAAGCACTTCGCCGCGAACTGGCGCTCAAGGTATTCCAGCGCACAGCAAGTTACGACAAGGCGATTGCAGCGTATCTCGAAAGTCAGGTAAGTGAGCCGAGTATGGATGCCATCTCGGATATTCCGGCAGAACTGAGCATTCAGTTTCCCCGGATAAAGAGTCTACGCTACGGCGAGAATCCACATCAGAAGGCCGCATTATACGGCAGCTTTTTTGACTGTTTTGAGCAACTTCAGGGGAAGGAGTTGAGTTTTAACAACATTATAGATATAACGGCTGCGGCCTATTTGATCGGTGAGTTTCAAAAGCCAACTGTAGCGATCCTGAAACACACGAATCCCTGTGGAGTCGCCAGTGCAGATTCGTTGGTTGAAGCCTGGGAGCAAGCTTTTGCTACCGATAGGCAAGCGCCTTTCGGTGGCATCATTGTTGTCAATCAGACCATGGATGCAGACCTCGCCGAAATCATTAGCAAGATTTTCTGCGAAGTCATCATCGCGCCGGACTTTACGCCAGCAGCACTTAAATTTTTTGCCAAAAAGAAAAACCTGCGATTGATGAAGGTAAAAGGCGCCTTGCCTGCTGATTCATTGCGAGAAGTCCGTTCAGTCATCGGTGGCGTCTTGTTGCAGGATCGAGATACGATGCCGGATCGGCCAAGTGACTGGAAAGTTGTCTCCAAACGCCAGCCTACGGACGAAGAAATGCGTGCGATGATATTTGGCTGGAACGTCGTCAAACATGTAAAATCCAACGCGATTGTTTACGCTGGCTGCGAACGTACGCTCGGAGTCGGAGCCGGTCAGATGTCTCGGGTGGACAGCTCGCAAATTGCTGTCTGGAAGGCTGGTGAAGCCGGCTTGTCGCTGAAAGGTTCAATTATTGCCTCCGACGCGTTCTTCCCATTTGCCGATGGACTGATTGCTGCCGCCAAGGCCGGGGCCAAAGCAGCCATTCAGCCTGGTGGATCCATACGTGACGAAGAAGTAATCGCCGCCGCAGATGAGCGCGATATAGTGATGGTCTTTACCGGCAAGCGACACTTCAGGCATTAAGAGAACCTTTAAACTTTACAGTCGCAGTGCACGTGGATGGTTTTGAGAAGGGGGATGTGCAATCAATTCGCTTTTCCAAGGTGCAACGTGGAATATATAGAACAGGAAGAGTCTCTGGTATCGTCGAATGGACTTACGGGAGAGAAGCTGCCAATTGGTATATTACTGGTGATGGTAAAATTAGGGAGTATTGGTATTCTTGGTAGATTAATAGACTCCAGCAATTTAACTTCCTTTGCATAACAAGCGGAAGTAGATCAATCATATACCCGTGGCGCTTTCTGGCTTCGATAAGGTCGCTATTATGAGACTGTTTTCTTGAGTAGTGTGGTCAAACAGGGGTATATGATGACTATTCCTGAACGTTCTGGAAAAGAAAACAGGGCAACATATGCGGTCGCTATCGTGCTTTTGCCTCAGGGTTTGAAGAAGATATAAAGACTCCAAAATCTTATGCGCATAAAATTAAATTCTATAAGCATAAAATAAATTTTTGTAGGCATAAAAATAAATCCTATGCGCACAAAATAGAGACTTTATAATCATAGGCAAAAAAGCCAAATCTACTGAAATAGAATCCGCAAACATTTGAGACTGAGCAGACAGTTCCACGACTTTTAAGAAAAGCGATTCGACACTATGACACCCCTACACCAAAAAGGAAAAATGAATACCAATCAGACGAAGAGCATTTGCAGAATTCGATAAGATTGGGAACATTTGAAACTCAACCCAGAACCAGACGAGCTAGTCAATGCGAGATATCGCGCCAGAACTTCTGAAAAGCATTTGCACCTTGCAGCCCACAGGCTCGCATGACTACTCTCTACTTTCGGCAAAAATAAAATGGAAAATTTAGTTACGAATGAAGGAGATTTTTCACTTGAGGAAACGGTTCTCGAAGATTTAAGAAAGCTTAACCACTCTGCTCGAGGTTTTCATTTGTTAGCAGTATTTTTTTTACTTCTAGGGCCATTCTCTCCATTGGGGATTATTATGGGAGTTGCATACATATTTAAAGCACGAGCGTTAACAAAAAGAAAAGGTATGGCAGAGGGTTTAGAATTTGTTGAAAAGTTAGGTAAAGATGAATTAAAAGTTTTAGCTAAGAGTCATAGCGACCTAGGAGCAGTTGCTTATTTCAAAATTAAGAGAAGAGTGTTTTGGTATCCGATCGTTCTTCCTCCTATCGTATTTGGTGGTTTACTTGTAGTACTTTTCACTATCATAACATTCTAAAATGGAAGCAGTACCAGTCGGAGTGATTCAACTCCGTTACGCTGCGCTCCACTACGTGATCATCCTCTAACGGTCTACAGAAATAATTATGACAGAAAGTAATCAACTGATTTTTGGAATATTGTGTCTTATAATATTTTTTGCCTTTTGGATGACAATATTTGCTAGGGCAGGATACTCTCAATGGCTAAGCTTACTGGTACTTATTCCTCTAGCAGGGCTACCTATAGTTTTATTTATTCTGGCAGTCAGGAAATGGCCAATTCAACGTGAGGTTAGTGAACTTAGAATTCGTTGTGGTAGTGGGAATAAAGAAGACGCTTATTTTTTGCTTAGTGAGGGGATACGTTTTGAAGTTAAAGGAAAGTACGAAGAAGCACAAGCCCTCTGGTTTGACCCAGATAGCAAAGGGTTTTGTCGCTAAATCGGATGATGAAGACCGCTTTGCGATTATTGCTGCTTTCAAAAAGAAGTTATGGGTTGGTTTCTTATACTCCAAGAGAAACTCAACCACTATGCACTGAAAGTGCATAGTTTTTACTAACGGATTGAGAAAATAAAATCCGACTCATTTCAGTGAGACGGGCTCGAACTAACGAAAGAATACTCTATGAAAGCTAAAGATCTAGATAAAATTTTTGATGATGGAGAAGTTGATATTAATGACTATTTGGATTTGTCCTCTGTATTCAGACCTGGCCAAGAACAAAAGCGTGTGAATGTGGACTTTCCCGTTTGGATGATTGAACGCTTAGATAGTGAAGCGAATCGTCTTGGTGTACCTAGACAGTCGTTGATTAAAGTATGGATTGGTGAGCATCTTAGGGCACCTAAAACCAAAAGACTGCCTAGGGCCAACAAGGCAGGATAGACAACGCCTTTGGCGCGCCTACCTTTGACGTACTGAAAAGCTGAACAATAAAGGTTCTTGCCGATCCCAGTATTCGCGCATCCAGAAGTGTTTCCCGGGAACGCCGAGCCCCAGCTCGGCCTCTTCCATCTCCTTCAACTCTTCTTTCATCTGTTGCAATTTCTTCTGTGGCAAACTGTCCGCCAGGCGAAAAGTGATAAATTGCAGTAGTCCCATCTGATCACAATGTAGCAGGTACCCACGGAAATACTATACTTTGGCGAGGTACGCTGTGCCGCCGGATGGAGCTGTGCCGCGCGGGGCAGCTGTGCCGCGCTGGGGCTCGGCTTTCCCGGGGATGGGTTTCATGCAGCTAACTCAGGTTCTGGGAAACTGAATAGGAAGTCCCGGTAATACTCGTATTGCTTCTGGCGTAACTCAATCTCGCGTGGTAGGCATTCGCTGATGGAACTGGGTAACGCATAGAACTTATCGAGAATGACTACGATGCGGGATTGGTCTGCAGACATGACCGAATTACTTAAGCAAAACTTAACTTTTGCCCGGTAGTGTGATTTGGTATAAGATTAAAAAGGCTCTATGTCTTTGCCGATAAAGCTTACGATGACAGACTACATCCGCCAATATATCCAGAGTAATGAAGGCATTGCAGTCATATCATCGAAGAAAAAGCGCAAGAAGCCGATTCATGATGACAAACTATCAAAAACATAAATCGAGTTTGTAACGCTCTCAGCAATAGCTGATTGGATCAATTTATGATTTGTGCGTGTACGGTTTAGTAAACGTGAGTCGACTCTTCTTCCGGAACCGGAACCTTTAGAAGGTCGGAACTGACTCGCGCTTTAAAGCGTAAATCACCAGTATCAACTGCTTTTGCAACAACACGGAACTGAATGATTTCTTTTGCTCGCAATATCGGATAAGGATCGAAGGAAATCTTATTTTTAGAAATCGTACCTTTGGTATCACCTGCAATGGACATAATCGAAAGGCCTTTCGGAATTTGTATGTCCAGTTTCACATTCCTGTCGGCAGCAGTACCTTGGTTGGCGATTTGAACAATGTAAGTGGTTTCTTCTCCAGCAATAAGTGGATCTTTTGTATCAAGCACTTCGATTAGAAGCGCAGGATAGCCTCCCCATTCGGTGCAGGCATTATCAGTTTTTACCAAACTGGAGTCTACTGTTGAAACGCTTGCCTGATTACAGAAAGAGCCTTCTTTGGTTACAAGCAGTTCAACTTCGAAGCTTTTTTCATCACCGAGACCCAAGTCGGCTGTCCATGTGGCTGTATTTCCTTCAATCACAGCACCTTCTGCACTTATCAGTTCGCTTTCCGGTGGGGCGATATTAGTTATAATAACATCTTCGAAAGCAATGTCACCTGTGTTGGCTACATCAACTGTGTAAATTGCTGTTTTGCCAACAAACTGTTTTTCCGGGCCTTCTGTGTATACCTCAAGGCCTGATTCCAGAACATTGATGCACGCTTCATCCTCAACCGATTCTGCATTAGATGCAGTTACGACTGTCAGATTACAAAGCTTGCCGGCTTTGATCGCCGTGGTGTCTAAAATGATTTCACGGCTGTCACCGGGAATCAGTTGACCAATTTCAATTATCTGGTTGCTTTCACCACTGGAATGCGCGAGTCCATCCGGCAAAGTATTTGTTATCACAACGTTGTCAGCAAAGAAAGTGCCGGTATTTGCTATTGTTATGTTCCATGGGACATTTGTGTTTAGTAAAACACTTTCCAATATTGTTGTTGTCTGTATCGTAAGTTCCGGTACGCCAACAGACGTGGTTGTCGATGCTCCAGCGTAGGCTTCAACTGTGGCCTGATTACTAAAATCCGAAATTGTGGAAGCGTTAACTACGAGTTCGAGGGGAACAATTTCGCCCCTCTCAAGATTATATAAGGTCCAGACAACAGTATCTTCAATGATCTGTGCCGTTGGGCTGCTGGATACATACGTGGAGCCAACGGGTACTTGATCTTTCACAATCACTTTCTTCAATTTATCTTTGGCAGTAACTACATAGTTGTAGCTGAAGTCCTGATTGAGGGCGACTAAAGATGGCACTGTTTTTTCGAGACGCACCGATTGTTTATCAACATAATCGGCTGCTACATCTATGGAATAACCGTCTGGTACTATAGCTTTTGGCTCTTCAACTGCCAAATCCGGTTCAACTGAAGGTTTAGAAGCAATAAGAATTGTTGTTCCCATGAGCAAAAATGCTCCAAAAAGTTTTTTTGTTTTATTCATATATCTTTGTTATGCATTAAGCCGTCTGCAATTTAGATTAAATTTTTAGCCATTGTCACGTTTAGATTTATCTTCAGAAAGTTGCTTCAGTTTACGCCAATCTGAAACTTCTATATCCATAGACGCATTTTAGCTTCCAAACTCAAGACTAAATTTGGGATAATGAAAATATGTTTGCCCACAAAGATTGTGATCTTCGCTTGATGGGCAAATATCCTGGTTAGCGGGACTAGGATGCGGCCGAGAAGAATTCTTTTACTTTAGCCGTTGAATAATCGCGGTTGAGTTGAGCAATCATATCCAGGGGTATACTTTTCGGGCAAACGGCTTCACACTCTCCGACATTTGTGCAGCCCCCAAATCCTTCACCATCCATGGTGCTAACCATGGCCAGTACACGGCGATCCTTTTCAGGTTTACCTTGTGGCAAACTGTTCATGTGAGAAACTTTTGCAGATGTGAAAAGCATTGCAGATGCATTAGGACATGCTGCGACACAAGCGCCACAACCAATACAGGCAGCAGCATCCATTGCATAATCAGCGTCTACCTTGGGCACCGGATTTGCATTTGCATCAACGGCGCTTCCGGCACGTGCAGTAATGAACCCGCCCGACTGGATAATGCGGTCAAATGCGCTTCGATCTGTTACCAGGTCTTTAACCACCGGAAAAGGCTTTGCCCGCCATGGTTCGATGGTGATTGTTTCACCATCTTCGAAATGACGCATGTGGAGTTGACAGGCCGTAGTTGCTTTTTCAGGGCCGTGAGGAATCCCGTTGATCGTCATTGAACACATACCACAAATGCCTTCGCGACAGTCGTGATCGAATGCGATGGGCTCTTCACCTTTTTCAACCAATTCTTCGGAAAGAATATCGAGCATTTCAAGAAATGAAGAATCTTCAGAAACATCTTCGAGCTGATATTCTTCGAATTTACCGTTGCTTTGGCTGTTCTTCTGCCGCCAGACTTTTAGTTTTAACTTCATGATTATCAGATACGTTTAAGGTTCAGGCTATTTGTAGCTGCGGGTTGCAAGTTTTACCTCTTCATAGACAAGAGATTCTTTGTGTAGTTCGGGTTCTTTGTCATCGCCTTTATATTCCCAGACACTGACAAAGCTGTAATTTTTGTCATCTCGAGTAGCTTCACCGTCTTCGGTCTGATACTCTGTGCGAAAGTGACCGCCACAGGATTCTTCGCGAGTCAGCGCATCGCGACAAAGCAACTCGCCGAATTCCATAAAATCAGCTACGCGACCGGCACGCTCCAGTTCCTGATTGAGTCCTTTTTCATCACCAACTACCCGCAGGTTATCCCAAAATTCACTACGCAACTCTTGAATCTCTTTAATCGCGTCGGTGAGTCCTTCTTTATCACGAGCCATTCCACACTTATCCCAAACAATTTGGCCAAGACGCTTGTGGAAAGAACGCGGTGATTCCTTCCCTTTAACGGAAATGAGTTTTTTAATGCGTTCTTTCACATCAGACTCAACTTCATCAAATGAAGCATTATTGGTTGTTACGGTGCCAGCCGCAGCAATGCCTTGCTCTGCAAGGTAGTTTCCAACGGTATATGGTAAAACAAAATATCCATCGGCCAAACCTTGCATCAATGCAGATGCACCGAGCCGGTTCGCACCGTGGTCTGAAAAGTTTGCCTCACCGCCGACAAACAACCCTGGTATGGTGCTCTCAAGATGATAATCGACCCATAGCCCTCCCATAGTATAATGTACTGCCGGGAAGATCATCATGGGTGTCTTGTAAGGATCTTCACCTGTTATACGGTTATACATGTCGAAAAGATTTCCGTAGCGCTCGGCAATGGTTGACTGTCCATCACGAGCGATTGAATCACGAAAATCAAGAAATACGCCAAGCCCGGTCGAAGCAACGCCACGACCTTCATCACAAGCTTCTTTTGCCGCACGTGATGAAATGTCACGTGGAGCAAGATTGCCAAAACTTGGGTATTTCCGCTCCAGGTAGTAGTCACGTTCTTCTTCCGCGACTGTATTCGGATCCAATTTACCTTCACGGATTTTTTGCGCAGTCTCTTTGGATTTTGGAACCCAGACGCGACCATCGTTGCGGAGCGATTCAGACATCAAAGTCAGCTTGGACTGCTGGTCGCCATGAACGGGAATGCAGGTCGGATGGATCTGAGTATAACAAGGGTTGGCAAATCCGGCACCACGCTTGTAAGCACGGTAAGCCGCAGTTACATTGCAGCCTTGAGCATTTGTGGAGAGGAAAAAGACATTACCATAGCCGCCAGTAGCCAGGACGACGGCATCTGCAGCGTGTCGAGAAATTTCACCGGTCATCAGATTACGTACAATTATGCCCTTGGCATGTCCATCGACCTTGACCAGATCGAGCATCTCGTGGCGACTATACATTTTTATCTTTCCAAGACCAATTTGACGGCTCAATGCTGAGTATGCTCCGAGGAGGAGTTGCTGTCCGGTTTGCCCGCGAGCGTAAAAAGTTCTGGACACTTGTGCGCCACCAAAGGAACGGTTGGACAGTAAGCCTCCATATTCGCGTGCAAAAGGTACTCCTTGAGCAACACACTGATCGATGATGTCATTACTGACTTCCGCAAGCCGATATACGTTTGCTTCACGGGAACGATAGTCTCCACCCTTTACGGTGTCGTAAAAGAGGCGCCGCACGTTGTCACCGTCGTTCTGGTAATTTTTTGCTGCATTGATTCCACCCTGAGCAGCAATACTATGTGCTCTTCGCGGACTATCCTGATAGCAGAAGCAGGATACATTATACCCTTGCTCGGCAAGACTGGCTGAAGCAGCACTGCCGGCAAGGCCTGAGCCGACAACAATAACGTGGTATTTCCGACGATTCGCCGGATTGACCAACTTCATGTTAAATTTGTGGTTCGACCATTTGTCGGAGAGTGGCCCTTCAGGAACTTTTGAATCAAGATTCATTACAATTTAATCTTATTAGTACAATTTCTTGTTGTTTATTTCTATGGTCTCGACAGCGGGAATTTCGGAAGTCTTCTTAATTACACCCGTCAGGACTGCGACAGGCGTTGAAGCAAAGCCAAGGAAAATAATTAACCCATAAGCAAGTGCGGAACGATCTAAAAACGGCCGCCAATTTTTATTCCGAAGACCCACAGTCTGAAACATGCTGCTAAAGCCATGAGCCAGATGCATGCACAGAAGGCCTGTGGCCAGGATATAAAAAGCTGAAACCCACCAGACCTGAAAACCTTCGATCATCATGTCGTATACATTGAATGTCATAACCGGCTTCCCGTTTTCAATAACCGGCTTCCCGTTTTTCATAAGTACAACATCGGCAATCGTTTCATTGTACTCTTTGCCGGGGATTACGCGTGCCGTGTAATGGGCAATGTGAAAAAGAATAAATGCAAGCAGGATGACACCACTCATGCGCATCGTTTTTGCCGCGTAGGTCGCTTGTACAGACTTTTTGACATCGTAGCTTTCAGGGCGTGCTTTGCGATTGTCCAGAGTCAGCGTAATTGCAGCCCACAAGTGTATAGACACAGAGGTAAGTAAGAACAGACGCACTGCCCACAAAAGCGCAGGAGGCATCACGTGATGCAATTTGTACGCATAAGCATTAATTGCATCAGGCCCCATGAAAACCTGCAGGTTGCCTAGCATATGACCTAGCACAAAGAGCACCAAAACCAGTCCGGTTAGAGCCATTAGAATTTTCCGACCAATAGTCGATTGAACAAAATCACATAATGCGTGCATAATTTATGGTGTGTAAGGGATTTACGTGGAGAACGTAAAATCGTATTTAAAATAAGTTCAACCTGAAAACGTCTAATATAAGGGCGTTTAATGAAATTAATAACGCCTGAATGTCAACAGCTTGGCAGTCTGCCGGACATAGATAAAACTTAGAATATAAGATTGTGGTATGCGTAGTCTCTATTTCATTGGTTACATGAACGATTCTGTTGATCATACCTCAGCGTCATTTATTAAGGGAATTACCGAGCAGTTGTTTCGGCTTCGGTTTGAACGACGTGTTCTGGACAATGGGCTAACTCTGGTACATCTGCCGGACTTTTCCAGCAAACTGGTTTCTGCACAGGTTTGGGTAAAAACGGGAAGTATCCATGAAGGCGCGTTGGCAGGCTCTGGGTTGTCACATTTTCTGGAGCATTTGCTTTTCAAGGGTACTGATCGTCGCGACGGAAAGCAGATCAGTCGTGAGGTACACGCGCTGGGTGCGGAAATGAACGCTTACACTACTTTTGATCGCACAGTTTACTACATGGACACACTTTCTACGGATTTTGCAGAAGCGGTTGATTTGCTTGCTGACATTGTGCTGCATTCAACTCTGCCAACCGATGAGCTCGAGTGTGAGCGCGATGTGATTTTGCGCGAGATTGATATGGATCAGGACGATCCGGATCGTCAGTTGAGTCAGGCCTTATTTCAAACGGCATTTCGGATGCATCCATGTCGCGAGCCGGTTATCGGACACCGTGCACTGTTTGAACAAATCAACCGCGATGAACTGTGGGAGTACTACACGACTCGTTATGTGCCCAATAATATGGTCGTTGCCGTAGCAGGCGCTGTGAGCTTGAAAGATTGCTTGATTGAGATTGAAGCTACTTTTGGGAAGGTTCGGCGTGGACGATTGGCAACAATTACGGTGCCCGAAGAGCCTATACAGTTATCGTCACGCAAAGGAGTGATTACCGGGGACTACGCAGTTTCTCGCGGTGCCCTTGGGTTTAAAGTGCCCCATTTGAGCAATCCTGACTCGCCGGCCCTGGATTTACTGGCTTATGTATTGGGAGAAGGCGAAAGTTCTCTACTTTGGGAGCGATTGCGTAATCAGCAGAGGCTCTTGCACTACATCGATTGCCGCAACTGGAATTCTGCTGATTGCGGTCTGCTGGAAATCACTTATGTTTGCGATCACGAAAAACAGCCCGAGGTGGAACCGGCAATTCTTGAAGTGATCCGTGAACTTTGCGAGTCAGAGATTAGCGAGCAGGTCTTGCAAAAAGTACATCGCCAGATCTTGAATGATGAGATTAACCGACAAAAAACGGTAAGCGGCAAGGCGTCTCGAATAGGATTTGCCGAAGCGGTGATTGGCGATATTCACTATGGATATAGTTATTTCAAGCAATTGCAGTCCGTAGGGTTACGAGATTTACAGTCGGTTGCAAAGCGTTACCTGGTTGAGGAACATATGTCTACTGCCGTTGTAAGGCCGGAAAGAGCAACCGCGGATGCAGTATCTGCTGCGAAAGTAAACACAGATTCGGAAGTGAAAGCGTATGAGCAAATCCAGTTTGCCAGTGGGGCACGCCTGCTGCTGCAAAACGACACGCATTTGCCAAAAGTGCATATTCGCTGTGTGATGCTCGGAGGTCCCTTCTACGAACCAGCGGACCAGCGCGGTATTTCCGAACTTTTGGCCGAGCTTCTTACCAAGGATACTGCCAATCGAAGTGCCTCTGAAATTTCAACCCTCGTGGACCAGATCGGTGGTAGTTTTTCAGCGGATGGCGGAAACAACACAATTAATCTGGCGATTGAAGTTTTGCCTTCGGATATCGATACCGCACTTGAGCTATTAAGTGACGCTTTGACCTGTCCTGCCTTTGAAGCAAGTACATTGCAGACTGAAAAGGAAGCCCAGATTTCCAGGTTGAAAGAAGAAGATGATGAAATTTTTGACTACGGATTTCGCAAACTGCGTAAATACTTTTTCGGAGAACACCCTTTTGCGATCGGTTCCAGTGGTCAGATTGAAGATCTGGAGAAACTGACCCGCAACGATCTGGTTGCACATTTCAAGCATTTGGCAACCGCATCGAATATGGTGGTTGCAATTGTTGGTGATTTCGAACGCGAAAAACTGCTTGAGCGTTTGCAGCCTCTGTTTGAATCAAAGGTGCGTTCAGCGCCCTTTGAGCTTGCGCAAACGTCTGCCAACGGCAATCCGAAAGAAGCTATGGAATTGACGGAACCCTTGGATCGTGAGCAAGCAGTCCTTTTTCAGGCATACCCGGATGCAGGTGTGTGCGACGAAAACTACATTACAGGTGAATTGTTGAATGAACTGTTTAACGGCATGTCGAGTCGTTTGTTCGAACGTGTGCGCGAGGACAAAGGCATGGCTTACTACGTGGGTAGCAGTCGTATGCTTGGTTTGCAAGCGGGTCTGTTCACTTTTTATGCAGGCACACATCCGGAACAAGTTGCCGAAGTTGCTGCTGAGATAAATATGGAGATCGCACGCGTTAAGGCCGGTCAGGTTACTCAGGAAGAATTACAACGTTGCCGGACACGTTTGAAAGCTGTCCGTTTGATGAATCGTCAAACAATCGGCGCTCGGGCATTGCACGCAGCGATCAATGTGGCTTATGGTCTGCCTATTGAAACAGACACTGAATATGCGGAGAAACTGGATAAAGTGAGCCCTGAATCCATAGCAGAATTCGCTAAAACGTTTTTCGACAAAGAACACAGTTTGCAGCTTGTTGTCGGATCGTAGTACTAGAGGTTTTCTCTGTTTATGATTCGGTTCCGAACTGCTCGCACAAAAACCCTTGAGTCGTTCTTTTTTGCCGCCTTTGCAGCGACGTTCGTGTCAGCGCGTGGTTCTCGCAAAGCATGTGTGCATCACTAGCTCTCGGGAGTATTTACTTTTCGTTACTTGCAGTTGCTTTGGTAGTATCTTTTCACATTATCCTACTTATGCATGAAGATACTTTGATTCCTACCCCGCGTGCTTTAAAGGCTATCGATGGGTTGCGCAGTAATGTGGAAAAAACGATCCGAGGAAAGACGGATGAGGTGAATAACGTGATTATCTGCCTGCTGGCAGGTGGGCATGTGTTGATCGAAGATCTGCCGGGTCTTGGCAAAACGACACTGGCATATTGTCTGGCCCGTTCGATTGATTGTTCATTTTCACGAATACAGTTTACCAGCGATATGTTGCCATCCGATATTATTGGAGTGCCTATTTATGATGAGAAGGAGCGTGAGTTTGTCTTTAAACGTGGGCCGATTTTCGCCAATATTGTGCTTGCTGACGAGATCAATCGGACAACTCCGAAGACTCAGTCCAGTTTACTTGAGGTGATGGGGCGTGGTAAGCTTTCTGTAGATGGGCAAACTTATACGGTGCCACCGCCATTTATGGTAATCGCGACACAGAATCCGGTGGATTATGAAGCTGCCTTTACTCTGCCAGAAAGTCAGATGGATCGTTTTTTGATGCGTATCAGCATGGGTTATCCGGAGCGTGATTTTGAATTTGAGATACTCAAGCGAGGACATTTGCACTATGATCATCTTAAGGCAGAAACGGTTATTTCCCATAATGAAGTCATCGAACTCCAGTCATTCGTGCGAAAGGTCTTTATCGAAGATACTGTCTATGACTATATGCTGCGAATTGTTCATGCCACGCGTCAAAGTGAAGCCTTTCGCTCAGGAGTCAGTCCTCGGGGGACACTTTCGTTAAAAGTTGCTGCGCAAGCACGGGCCTTATCGCAAGGGCGTGCCTATGTCGTGCCTGAAGACGTTGCAGCGCTTGTCGTGCCCGTGTTTAGTCATCGACTGGCGCTTAATAAGCCGATGCTCAAGCCACTTGAAGAGCAGCAAGCGATCGAAGCATTGCTAAGTGAGATTCTGGAAAAAACAGCTTCACCGATCTGAATGATGTTTCTATTTTGAACGATGTCGCACGCAGACGCAGATCTGAAAAACTGGCACGACTGGACTGACCCGGATTTTTTTGCAACCAACCGGCAGCAGGAATCGAACGTGATTCGCTTATTCCTGAGACAGATTCTGCCAGCTCGACTACTGCGTACAAGGATGACATTGACTGGCTGGTGTCTGATCGTCGTTTCTCTTTGCCTGGGTGTTGCTGCATATAACACTGCAAGCAATATTCTTTTTCTGGCACTTTCATTGCTGCTAAGCAGTTTGATCCTAAGCGGCATTCTGTCGCTTATAAATTTTAAAAAGCTGGATTGGAATCTGAGAGCGCCTGCAAGCCTAAGGGCTAGTGAGATTGGTGTAGCTGAGATTGACCTGATAAATAAAAAAGCGGTGTTTCCGTCAATGAGTCTCTGTTTCCGGTTACAGTCCGAGATGGTAGCTCAGGAGGAAACGGTTTACCTTAAAAATGCTCTCAATCCGGGCGAATCCTGCAAATTAAAGTGGTCCATAACTCCTCAAAGACGAGGGCAGTTCGAACTGCGACTTTCCGGGGTCCAGTCGCAATTTCCCTTTGGTTTTTTGCAGAAAACCAAAGGGAGCAATTTGCATACAACAGTGATTGTATGGCCAGCGCGTGTGGAGTATACACTTACAACATCCAGCAGTGGTCAGCGGATGTCGACTGGCGCGACAAAAAATCAACCGGGGCAAGGGAGTGACTTGTTAAACATACGATCTTATGCACATGGTGATGTGCCACGCTTTATACATTGGAAGGCTACAGCTCGTACGGGATATTTGATGGTACGACAGCTTGTCCAGGAAGGAGAAAGTGGCTATCATTTATATGTCGATTCAGATGCTGCCAAATGGAATGAAACTCAATTTGAGCGGCTCTGTTCGTTGGTTTGTTCGCTGGCGGAAGATTTGTTTCATTGTGGACGGCTGGAAACGGTCAGGCTAAACGATTCTGCGATATTGCCAATCAGGACGAAACGCGATTTATACACGCTGTTTGATCAGTTGTCTGTGTTAGAGCGCCGAGAGAAATTAGTAGATTCATTTGCCAATCAACAGTCAAATTGGCTGACCTTTAGTCCTTTAGCTGAGGATGGAGTAGCCATTTATTTAGAAGGAAATCATGCAGGCCAGACTGACATTAGATGAGTTGCACCAGCTCAAGTGGCTGATTGGAGGTTTGCTGACTCTACTTTCGATTTGGGCATTAAGTGGATTGGATTTAATTGGCTTCGGTCTGAATTCAATCATGATAATAGTTATTTGTTTTGCTCTTTTGAAGCCAGACTTGGTACATGCGATTCCTGAGGTGTTCTGGAGCCGATTTGTTGTTCCTTTGATTTTGATTTTGATGCTGGTGGATTTTGGCCTGGGATTTACCAGCCTGATTGCGCCATTGATGCGAATGGTTATTTTGCTGCTGGTTTATCGTACACTGGCGCCACGCAATCGACGTGAAGATTTGCAGATGTTGCTGTTGAGCCTGTTCAGCATCATAGTCTCAGGAGCGATTACGGTTTCGTTGCTGTTTGCAGTGCAGATTCTCTTGTTTACGCCCCTTGCAATGGCTTTTCTACTGATTGTCTGTCTGTTAGATAGAGGAACTGAATCTGCGACTTACCGTCCCAGTTGGGAGCAGTTCAGCTTGAGAAGACTTATCCGGCGTATCCGGCGTGCAATTGAGATACGTGTGCTTATCTTGTGCAGCCTGCTGTTTGTTTTCGTAGTGACCCTCTCCACTGGTTTTTTTATCCTGATCCCACGGTTTGATATAGGGCAGACCATTCCTTTCATGCAGATGGAGACAAAGCCAAGATCTGGATTCAGCGATACCGTGAGTTTGAATTCCGTTTCTGAAATTATCGAAGACCAAAGTATTGCGCTTCGCATTGACGTGCCGGATCTGGAGTCCATCAGTTCCTTGCCTTATTGGCGTATCCTTGTGCTGGATCGTTATCAGAGTGGCGAGTTCAGCCTCTCAGATAGAGGGATCAATTTCCGCAATTATGCAAAGCTGAGAGAATTGTCAAGGTGGACCAAGCGGCAGGTGCCTTTGAATCTTCGCAAAAGAGAACAATGGACGTTTTACTTCGAAGGTGGTGTGAGTCAGTATCTGCCGCTACCGACGATGTTCCAAACATTACGGTTTACAAAAGAGCATTCAGTCAAGCTGTTGCCGGATTTACATGTGATTGGTCTGGATGTGGTGCAAAAAAGCACATTTTACTATCAGATTGAAGATTTGGCCTGGGATGTGCGGGCGCCAGCATCTGATTTAGAAAATGAGGTATTTGATCAACATGCAGTTCATGACAATTCTGAAAATGGAGCCGTATCTGACTATCCTCTGACGACTTTGGATCTGCCTCTGAATGAGGATGATCAATCACTGCTTTCAAAGCTAAATAATGAATTGATCGGTAATGCAGGCAATTTATCAACGGCAGAGTATAGTGAGCGAGTTACTTTGTACCTTAGAGAAAACTATCGCTATTCTCTCAATCCTGATAGTGTTGGAGGTTTGGATGATCCGATTGTAAGTTGGCTCAATGCCGGCAGTGCAGGTCATTGTGAACTGTTCGCGGGCGCATTTATTTTACTGGCACGTCAGGCGGGTTATCCGGCACGGATGGTTGTCGGATTTGTTGGCGGCAGTTGGAATGCGGTCGAAGATTTCTTTGTGGTGCGTAACCGTGACGCGCACGCATGGGTTGAAATTTATGATGCAGAGACGGAGGAATGGTTGCGCGTTGATCCAACACCGGGAGGAAGTGCTGTTAACCCGGAAATTGCTGTTCCGATTGATTTTGAGATTGAAACCGGCATGTGGGCATGGGTCGACAGTCTGCGCATGCAGTGGTATCGTCGTATTGTCAGCTTCGATCAGGACGAGCAGTTGGAAATGGCAACGTCTCTAATTGATTTGGGAGATTCGTTATTGAAGGAATTTTCGTCAAGTTTCAAAGAATTGCTTGCATCGTTGAAAGACTGGTTTTCGCGGCCATTTAGCCGGGAGAGCTTACTGCGTGCAGGAGTGATCCTGGGAGTATGCTTTGTGTTTTATTACTTGTGGCGTACTTTTTTCAGCTGGTCTGAGTTATTTCTGCGATTGTTCAGAAGGGGTAGTGCTTTGAGTCCTGTCCGTAAACAAGCTTCCCGGTATATGGTCAAAGTACGTATAAAAATGAGTGATTCGGGCACTGACGAGGTTCATGCTGAAGTATTGCGAAAGCTATATTTTCAGCTGGAAGCTTTGCGTTTTGGACCCGGTGCATCTCTGCAGGTAGCTACGCCCATATTTAGAAAAACACGAAGTGCTCTCCGGGGGAGCAGATGAATCAGGCTTTGAGACGAATACAGTGGTTTTTATCCGGATCGATACTCAGATAAAGATGCCACGCATTTTCAGGTAATTCTCCAGTGATGCGGTCCGGCCATTCGACAGCCAGACACCAGGGAGGTGAAAGAAAGTCTTCGATCATTAATGCATCTATATCTGCCCCCGAACTAAGGCGATAGGCATCCAGATGTACGAGTTGTCGGGTCCCTTGATATAAAGTGTATACATTGAATGTCGGACTGGTGATGGATTCGGGGATTTTCCATGCCTGGGCCAATCCTCGAATGAAAGTGGTCTTGCCGACTCCTAAATCGCCATGGAGCGCGAGTGCTTGGTTTTCAGGTATGAATGAAGCAAAGTTTTTGCCCGTTTGTATCGTTTCATCTGCAGTTTTTGTCGTGATTCCCCGATAAAGGTCCTGAACCAGCCTGTCATTTGTGTTTTTCATCTATGCTTTCAGGTGCTCAAACCCGTAAGTCCAAGGCAGCACAGCCTCTGTCTTGGCATCCAGATAGGGTTCTTTCGTCGAAGCAGGCTTAATGTTGCCAATGTAGGCTAACGTTGTATTCGGAAAGCGTTGTTGCCATTTTTTTTTAAATTCCGATCGGTTAGTGTTGGCATCCAATGTAAACAAAAGTTCGTAGTCTTCGCCGTCACAAAAGGCATGTTCCAGTTCCTCAAGTCCTGAAGTCTGTGCTAGTTCACGTGCAGCATGTGATAGTGGGATTTGATCCAAGAACAGGTGCGCTGAAGTATTTGCAGGCAGTAGGGCTTGCAGGTCTTTACCAAGGCCGTCACTCAGATCCATCATCGCATGGCACTCTGGCTGCTCGCAAAGCCATTGTCCTTCTGCCAGTCGTGGTTCAAACTGATAATGTTTGCCAAGTATGCTGCCTCCCAGAGTGCCGGTAACATAAATAGTATCACCCAGTTGGCTCGAAGTGCGCAATTTTGGTTTTGCCACGTGACCGTTGAGTGTGAGCACAGCAGAGAAGGCCGTTTCTTTGAGCGTACTGATGTCACCGCCAACGAGTGAAACAGAGTAGCGTGTGCAGGTCTCACGTATTCCGGTAAAAAAACCTTTCAGCCAATCGATTGACACATCCGGACTGCAAAGCAGGGCCAGTACCGCCGATCCGGGAATTCCACCCATTGCTGCAATATCACTCAGGTTTCGTTTGATCAATTTGGCACCCACATTTTCGGGTGCGATGATGTTATCAAAATGATGACCGTAGCTGATTGAGTCGGTGGTAAGCAATTGCTGGCCTTCTCGAATAGGATTGAGCACGGCACAATCGTCGCCAATACCGTTTGGAGCTATTGGATTTACAGCGTCCAGCCAAGAAACAATTTGCTGGATTAGTTGTGTTTCACCTAAGTGAGCAATGCTGTCAGCACGCGTTTGAGCCTGGAGCATTTTGCTGTGTGTTTTCAATACGCCTTTTCCGACCAATCAACTTACTTTGCATAGAGCTTTACAGGCACCTGGAAGTAGTTGCCTATTGAAAATAGTCTTTTATACGCTCAACATGTTCCGCATATTCATTTTCACTCAGTAATTGAAAGTCTCTGCCTCGATAACTGCGTATGTATGGAGTGCCCGGGGGCAGATAGCCTTCAGCAAATTTTTGATTAAATCCCCATTTGCGGTTTGGCGCTGAATAAACGTCACTCTTACCCCAGGGCTCTGTTGCAACTTCACTTTCAAATAGAGCGACTATGGAACCACGTACCATGAAATCTACATCCTTCCATTTTTCCAGAAAGCGCGGAAAGTTTTCAACTCCGCCACTGTAGCTGTTACTGCCTGTTTCTCCTGAGGGTACAAGTCCTGTCAATATGGCCGCAGAAACTTCAGTCGGCTGTGCGATTCTTGTGTCAAGACTGTCACTATCACTGTTGGAATCATTCCAACCTTCACTTAGGAAAGTAATTGCATCGGCAATAAGAGCTGCTGGAGCCTCTTGGTCTGTACTTGCAAAAGTTTCAGAGTTATCAGGCTCCGTAGGTGATCCAGTACTCATGTAACCATCTGCATTGTAATGACCCTGTACATACATCATCTGGTTGGTGGCGACTGTAGTTCCATAAATATCAATTTCTTGTTTAACTGTCGGATTTGGAATCGTCTTTCCGTTAATCAGCTTTAGTCCCCACCCCTGATTGGCCGGATTGACACCATCTTCCCGAGTGGAAGTGTTATTTTGTTGTGGAAACTCGACATAAACGACTCCATTCCACCATCCTTTATAAGGATCTGTTGCATCCCAAGGAGGGTCTCCATTCCAATCATCTACTTCATTCTCGTGAATGCTCTCTTTCAGTTTTCCAATATCCAGTTCGATGATGTTAATACCTTGATCTTGTCGCTTATCGTACAACCCACTGGTGATAACGCCATTTGTCCTTTCGAAAGGCTTGTATTCAACAATATCTGTTGCTTTGGGCGTAACTTCTAGACTTACAGGGTTCCCAGAACTATCATAATTCAAACTATCATCTGCGTTTTTGTCATAACGGGTGTATGTTAGCGATCCATCTGGTGCGACCTTTATGGTCAAGCCGGCCTTGTAGGCAAACTTTTGCTTTTCTGCTTCTAATCTTTGCTCTTCTGCTTCTAAGAGATCAGGATCATAGCTGCTTCCCGGAACACTGAGTTGATTTTCGTTTAAGGCCGGTTGTATGATTGGGTAAGCGCTGTTGAAGGATTCTTTAGCAGTTGTACTGCCGTTTGTGTCTTCAATATACTCATTCATCCCCGGTATTTTTCGATCAACGACTCCATGCACTTCAGTTTGCAGATTGCTGCCCCATAATTGCTCTGATTTTTCTCTGAAGTCGGCGATAAGACTATCAACCCATTTTCCGTCTTGTTGCATGTTAACAAGATCGTCGCTAATACCTAAAAAATTTACGGCGCCTTCTTTTTTGTCCTTACCGGAATCAGGGTGACGGCCATGCTTAAGATCTCCGGCAATTGTTACGCGTGAATGGAAATTCAAGCCTTTACTTGATTGAATCCAGGCATCTCCATTTACATGGACGTTGCCATGGATATCCATCGGTTTGCCCGGTGCAATTTCCATGGGGAGGTTATAGTAAATTGCATAGCTAAATAGTGGCACATCACGCACTTCCAGAAATTGTCGGGCATAAGCTGTCGAGATACCAATGCCAGGTCGGTCTACAGTTGCTTTGCTAAGCAGTTCAACACGTCTTTGTAGAACGGTCATGTATGCAAGTTCGTCTTTTTCGTACCCAGCCTCTTTAGGATTAATATATTTTGCTTCGGCACCAGGAACTTGACCACCGATGATTTCAGTCGATCGAGTATTGAATAAATCTGACGAGGTGTACGCTGAAGTATCATCTAAAACCAGATAACTTTCAGGGACAGACGTATTGTGTCTGCTAACAAATTCATCAGTAATATATAGCGGATTTTTAGAGGGAGAAAGTGCATCAACCGGAAAAGACGGACTGTTATCAAAGCGATATTTCAGGTCTGCCATGGCAGATTGAATTAGACTTTCTGCGACTTGTTTGGCGTCGTGGAAGACGCTGGCTTTTTTATTTAGGCGCAACTCCCCGTTAATCAGGTCTGAAACAGAGTAGACGCCGATAGCAAGTGTCGTTACTATGATGAGAACGACTATTAGCCCATTACCTTGTTTTTTTGTATTCATGATTATCCTCGGGTTGAGATTGTTAGATTAAAAGTGTTTGTGATTTGTTGTACGTTTCTTCCGTGAATAATTTCACCATTGATTACAATCGTGTGATCGCCGATCACACGAAACAACTGATTATTGGTAAGCCCTTTTGAAAGCTGAAGTATTTCTTCTTCATCTTCAAATGAACTAAATTGTTCTTTAAGAAAAGAGTCGAAACCATCCTCGCCATTCTCGCCATATGCACTTGTTAGAAATGCGTTCTCAGGAAATACAGCTTCCCTTCTGAAGACCGGGCTATATCCTTCTGTATCGGCAGATCTATAGTAGGCTACAATACGCTCATAGTAAGGCGGCAGAGAATTACCGTCCTCATCAGGTAACGGGAATTCTACGTGGACGAGCATCAAGCAGTCACCTGAAAATCCAATGCTTTTTTGGTCGCTCCCTTCATCAAAGCTTGAATACAGATATGCATAGTTTGCATTTACAGCCTCATTATTAATTTTGAGTGTGAAAAGACGAACGTCATTGGTGATTTTCGATTTGTTAACGGTCCACAGCATGCTTTTGGAAGCATCTATGATGAGCGATGTGAGTCCAGCTCCTACTATGCCAAAAATGGTTACGACAAACATTATTTCGACCAAGGTAAACGCATGAATCCCGTGCTTTTGTTTCTGTGTTTTAAGATTGTATGTATTCATGAGTATGTAGCGTTTGGGATTTTAAAAAGTTTGAACATTACTTCGTATGTTCCTAACTATTTCAGTGCGAGTACGGCCATTACGCGGATGGTCGTAAGAGTATTTAACTTCAAGCCAAAATCCGGTATTGGTGGTTGTTGGTTGAATAGAAGGCTCCAATGTTAGTGGCAGGTTTTTAATCACAGAATTGTCGGGAGAAGTTTCATCGGTGATTATAGGAATTTCAATATCGTTTGGCTCGTTCAATTTCAAGGACTGGACTTCGCCGTTGCCTGAAATCAGATCGAAGGTGGAACTGTTTTGGCTATTGCTCAATTCTCCAAATTTTTTGCTCTTCATTTGTTCAAGTGTACTTAGAGCAACCGTTAAAGCGGTTGACTCGTAAAGATTGTCTTCAGCAGCATATTTTATTGAGATTAAAAAACTCATGAGTCCTAGAGCGACGAAAGTTAGAATGACCAGACTAATGATAACCTCTATAAGGGTAAATCCGGAGGTCTTATTTTTTGCATCAAATGGCATAACGATAAAGTAGGAATAATATAATCTTATGGTATTTACGAAGTTGAATTCAATAAAGCTATTTAATTTTTGAGATTAAGTAAACTCATAGAGTAGTGTTTCAACGAAGTCTAGAAAAAAATGGTCAGAAAGTGATTTTTTTTGTTTTTCGCTATTTTTCAGTAACTCGTTTTAAATTCTCGCTTTATGGAATCAAATGACTGCTATCATTGCATGAATGCACAGAATAGTTAAGATATTTCATGAACTTTTGAGCTTGTAAGACGATTTGATTATCAAGGCGACTGGACAATGATCCGAGCCCTCAATCTGATCAAGGATCAGTGCATCTTCAATATGTTTGCTTATAGGTTGCGAAACACAGAAGTAATCAAGGCGCCATCCAATATTTCTGACGCGTGCGTTGCTGCGGTAGGACCACCAGCTGTATCGCTCGGTGGCATTCGGGTAAAGCCAGCGAAAGCTATCTACAAAGCCGGCTTCCAGGATGGCATCAAAACGTGCACGCTCTTCATCTGTAAAACCGGCATTTTTACGGTTTTGCTTTGGATTACTGAGATCTACTTCCCGATGAGCTACATTCAGATCACCGCAAAAAATGACCGGTTTTTTCGTTTCGAGTGATTTTACGTGGTTCAGGAAATCGACATCCCATTCCCGGGTTCGATAGTCTAGCCGCCTGGGGCGTTTGTTTTCATCGTGTCCCTGTGAGTTGGGTGTGTAAACGGTGACGATAAAATAGTCTTTAAATTCTGCAGTTATAACACGGCCTTCCCTATCATGTTTCTCAATGCCGAGTCCGTATTGAACTGTAAGCGGTTCAGACTTGCTGAAAATCGCGGTGCCGGAATAGCCTTTTTTATCTGCGCAGTTCCAATATAAGTAAGGATAGCCAGCAAAAGTGAATTGTTCGATTATATCTGTCGAAATCTTGGTTTCCTGCAGGCAGAGAACATCCGGTTGTTCCTGCTCCAGAAAGGTTTCGAAACCTTTTTTCATTACTGCACGCAGGCCATTGACATTCCATGAGATCAGTTTTTGGGGAGTCATTGTGAATTTATTATGTCAGGTCTATTTGTAAAAGCCACCTCCAATAAGTGTTTCGTCCTTGTAAAGTGCAATTACCTGGCCGGAGGCAAGCGCACGTTGCGGCTGATCAAAGATAACTTTGGCTGTGTTAAGGCCAGTAGGATGATATGTGATTGATTGTGAGGGATCGCGGTAGCGTGGTTTGGCAAGGATTTTACAGGATTCCTGAATGGTTCGATTGATGAAGCTGAGGCCTTGTATCTCGAATTCACTGCCAAATAAACCGGGTGATTCCGGATTATCAAATCCAACAATGAGTTCATTTAGTTCATGATTAAAGCCGATCACAACATAAAATTCATTATCTGTGTTTGAGGGCACTCCAATCCAGCGTCGCTGTCCAAGTGTGTAGCGGTGGAGTCCCTTGTGTTGTCCTAAGACTTTACCTTCACTGTTTACAATGTTTCCGGGTACATCTTCAATGTAGTGTTCCAGAAACCGGTTGATCGGCACATCTCCCAGGAAGCAAATACCCTGGCTGTCTTTTTTGTCGGCATTTGGAAGTTTGTGCTGTATTGCGAGTTCGCGGACGTTCGCTTTTTCATACGCTCCCAGTGGAAAGAGCACATGCTGAATTTGTTCCTGTTGCAGCAATGCCAGAAAATAGCTTTGGTCTTTATTTGGGTCGACTCCCTGGAGCAGGTCGAATCGGCCTTCTGCATTCTGGTGCTTGCGTACATAATGACCGGTTGCCAGTGCATCAAATCCCTGTGAACGGGCATAGTCTTGAAAGATTCCGAACTTCATCTCGCGGTTGCACATGATGTCCGGATTTGGTGTGATGCCATTTTTGTAGCCTTCTACAAGGTAATGGACGACGTGCTCGCGGTATTCGTTAACTAGATTTACAATTTCAAAATCGATCTCCAGATGTCTGGTTACGGCACGGGCATCCTCAATATCCTGCTGCGCAGGACAATCACCAAACGGTACTTCCTCGTTCATCCACGTGCGTATGTACGCACCTGATACCTCGTAGCCTTGTTTTTTGAGTAACAGAGCTGCGATGGAGCTATCAACGCCTCCAGATAAAGCTACCAGAATTTTGTTCACATTATGACTTAAATTCCGTTACCTGAAAGCGTCAACACAGAGCTGAAAGTTACCTGTTGAACTTTACATTCCGAATACTTCGGGGGTTGTCCCAAAGATCATTATTGAAATAAATTCTTTATCGAAACGAATTTGACAAAACAGGATTTATTCTGAACTTGTGAGAACGATTTAAATGAGTTCTACGCATAAAATTCTGGTTCTGAATCGACTGTGGCAGGCAGTAAACATAATCGGAATTCAACGTGCTTTTAGTCTCCTGTTGCAAAATCACGCGCAAGTTATTAACACTGGTGACGGTAGTTTTCAGGTTATGGATTCATCTGCCTGGCTGGATCATTCAGTTCAGCAAATACCCAGAGAAAACGAGGCCTATGTTCAGACCGTTCATCTGCGAATACGTGTTCCGAAAGTTCTTTTGCTGCGAAAGTACGATCGGTTGCCCATGCAGGAGGTTCGTTTTACAAGAGACAATCTTTTTGAACGTGATCAGTATCGTTGCCAATACTGCGGGAACAGTTTCCCTGTTGATCGGTTAAATATGGATCATGTGATACCGAAGGCAAATGGCGGACGTACCTCATGGGAAAACATAGTTACTGCATGCATTCCCTGTAATACTCAGAAAGCAAATCGTTTACCACATCAGGCTAACATGCACTTGATCAAGAAACCTTCACGTCCCCGCTGGCGTCCCTTTGTGAGTTCGTTGGTTGATCAGCAGTACGATTCAGACTGGGATTATTTCTTGAATTTAAAGCAAAAAAAATGAGTTGACTGAGATTCTGCTTCATAAACGACGAACCATTGAATAAATTAAAAACTACTGACGGATTGCTTCAATATTGATGACTACATCAACCTCGTCGCCAACAGCCGGCTGACCAGCGGAAATGCCCCATTCAGTACGGTCAAGCAGAGTCGTTGCTTCCCAACCGGATAAATATGAATCTTTCATGCCTGGGCCAAAGCGAAGAAGATTAACACTGAGCACAACTTCTTTGGTTTTGCCCAACATTGTCAGGTTGCCGGTCACTTTAAACGCTTTTTCCTTATCGGTCGTTTCCCATTTTGTCGATTCGAAGGTGATCAGCGGGTGTTCGGTAGAATTGAAGTAATCGTCTTCCTGCAGGTGTGAATCGCGTTTTTTGTTTGCAGTATCAACCGAAGCGACCTGGATCGTAGCGTTTACCTTGCTGTTACTCAAATCATTGCGATCTACTGTGATTGTGCCCTCAAACTGATTGAACCTTCCGGTTGTTTTGGCAACAAAGTGGCGAATACTGAATGCTACCGATGAATGTGTTGGATCAATCTTGTATGTTTCGACTTCTGCTGAAGCGAACAGAGTGCTTGAGATTAAAGCCAGGGTTATTTGGATTAGTTGTTTCATGGTGTTTTGTGTGTTTTGTTTTTAGATGAATTCAGGTAAATCTTTCTCGGTTCCTTGAACACTTAGGATATAAATCTGGTCGCCCTTCGACCAGACCTTGAAAGCTTGTTTTTTATGTTCGAAGACTTCTGGTTTTGAAGGAAAATAGTTCGGAAGACTATCTTTATTCAGATCAGCTTTGTTCATCGTGAATAAATGATAGACTTGTCCGTTTTTGAAACAAATCATACTTAATTGTGTGCCGCCGTAATCAAACGCAACACAGCCTATTGTAGGAGCCGCTTCAAAATGTTTTGGTATTTCTGCCGGACTCGGCATTCCGGTAAGTTTCAGATAACTCTGAAGCTCGTTGATTTGTTCACTGCGTTTTTCGAGTTTCGAGCCGTCAAAATCGGCCAGTTGCTGACTAAGGAATTGTACAATATCGGGAATCCCTGCAACAGCTGGAGATGAACTCAATGCCAATTCATTAGCAGGCAGGCTTTTGTCAGCAACTTTTTGTAGCGTAGGCTCTTTGCGTGAAAGGATCAAAAGTACACTGGCAAACAGTAAAGCTGCCGCAATTCCAATCACAGGGCGGAACCACACGATTTTTGAATCGCTATTTGCGGGAGCATAATTGGGCGCAACAGCTTTATCAGAATGATCCTCTACTCTTGAAGTATTTTCCTGATTTCTGTTAGAAGTTGCAGCTCTTTCCTGCATGCCGCTAAGGATCGACGCTTTGAGATTTGGTGAAGGTAAGATACTTTTCAGCTCTTCGCAGATGGCCGCATCTACCATTTGCTGTTCTTCAAACCAGGCACAAAGCTCCGAATCCTGCTCAAGCTTCTCAAACGCCTCTCTGACAAGCGGATCTTCGAGGTCTTCTTCGGCATGGCCCGGGCGGCAAAGTTGGAGAATATCTTTGGCTTCTTCGCTATTCATGATTTTGAAAAGGGGTTAAGTGCGCTCAGTTTCTTTACGTTTGAACAGTTCGCGCAGTTGTGTTTTACCACGTGAGAGGCGTGACATGACGGTGCCAATCGGCACCTCCAGAACTTCGGCAATTTCCTTGTAGGAAAGATCTTTGAGGTAAAAGAGGGTTAGCGGTTCTCGGTATACGGCGTCCACTTCTTCCAGTGCCTCAAGTGCGAGATTGCCATCGGTAGTACTTTGTACGTGTGATTCTACGGAACCGCCTGCATTTTCCAGCAACTCCGGCTCGTAGTGGGTCACTCTTGCATCTTTTTTACGTCGACGTAAGAATTCACGGTAGAGCGTTGTAAAAAGCCAGGATTTAACCTTGCTTGAATCACGCAGGGAATGTCCTTTTTCTGCATAGATGAAAAAGGTCTGCTGGGTTAAATCACCCGCCTCATGTTCGTTTTTGGCAAGGCTGTATCCAAAACGATAGAGCGATTGATAGTAGGCACTCACGATTGCTTCAAAGTTGTTGTTTGATTCTTGCCCCATTGGAGTGATTGTCTCAGTAGTTTATTCCAAATAAATTTTAGATAATAAGCATGGCATCTCCGTAGCTGTAAAATCTATAATCGTGATTAATGGCCTCTTTATAGAGTTCTTGCAACCACTGAATGCCGGATGTTTCACCGGGAGTTAGAAACGCTGAGACCAGGCAAAGCAGGGTCGATTTAGGCAAATGGAAATTGGTGATCAGTGCATCAACACCTTTGAACACAAACGGAGGGTAAATGAAAATGTCAGCTTCAGCCTGTATCGATCCGGATGGCGTCGTTATGTAGGTATCTGCAGCGCGCCCAAGCACGTCTTCAATCGTGCGTACAGATGTGGTTCCAACTGCAACACGAGGGCCGGATTCGGCGTTTTGTAGTTCAGCAAAGGTGTTGGCAGAAATTTCATACCATTCCCGGTGCATGGTGTGGTCGAGGATATTGCCTGTCTGAATCGGATGGAACGTTCCTATGCCAACTTGCAAAGTCAGGTCATTAAACCGGAAGCCACGTGCTTCAAGCGTATCAATAAGTTCCCTCGTAAAGTGTAGACCGGCAGTTGGAGCAGCTACTGCGAGACGTTTTTCATAATCGGCATAGACGGTTTGATAGCGCTCATTATCGGTTTCACCGCGAGGGTCTTTGGCATCACGCTGTATGTAGGGTGGAAGTGGCATGATGCCAAGTCTTTCGGAAAGATCGATCACTGATTCATCACGGTCTAAATGAAAACGTACGCGGTAATCCCCATTTTTGCCAACACCAAGGACTTCAGCACGGTATTCATTGTCGATACCGAAAGTACCCGATTGCATCGTTTTCTTACCCGGACGCAACAGGCACCACCAGGTGCAGGCATCTTCCGCCGGTTGCAGCAGAAGGCATTCGACTTTGCCACCGCTTGAACGGTAGCCGAAGATGCGCGCTTTTAGAACAGCGACATTATTGCGGAAGAATCGCGTCGATGACGGCAAAAAATTACCAATATCAGCAAACCGCGCATGGGTGACTTCTCGGGTTTTACGGTCGACGACCATAAGTCCGGACTCATCACGTTGAGCCGATGGTTCCTGTGCAATTCTATCTGCAGGCAAATGATAATCAAATAGGGTGCTGTCCATTGAAAATGATCTTAAAATCTATGTATGTAAAAGGCAGAGCAAATAAAATTGACGATTCCTTTGAGTCATATGTTAGCTATATAGTCTATTTAAAACTCATGCAGCACTCACATAAAACTATTCTGGCGCCGTCCCTTCTGGCCGGAGATCACGCGGATTTGAAAAGCAGCCTGAATTCGGTCGAAAAGCTTGGTCTGGAATGGGTGCATCTCGATATTATGGATGGTCATTTCGTGCCCAACCTGACGTTTGGCCCTCAAACTGTAAAAGCGCTTCGACCGCTATCCAAGCTGTTTTTTGACGTGCATCTGATGCTCGATAATCCGGATCAATTCATCGATGCATTTGTCGATGCGGGGGCTGACCAGATCACCATACATGTCGAGCCGGATTATCCAATCACAGAAACTCTAAAGCATATTGCTGAGCGCGGTTGTAAACGCGGTGTCGTTCTCAATCCGGATACGTCGGCGGATGAGGCCAAACCTTTTTTAGCTGATTGTGACATTGTTTTATTGATGACGGTTCAACCGGGTTTTGGTGGACAAAGCTTTCGCAAAGACGTCTTGCCAAAAATCGAAACACTGGCGAATTGGCGCGATGAACACGGTCTCGACTATCGCCTAGAGGTCGATGGCGGTGTTGATCTGCGCACGGCCCCTGATTGTGTTTCCCGGGGAGTGGACACACTGGTCGCCGGAACTGCATTTTTCAAAGCCGCAGATCCTGCTGCATTCGGTGCAGCCATCACTCATGTAAAGGAGCCGTAAAGATCAGAACGCCGGTCTTTGAGCACAGGCATGTGTGCACGGATTTCGGCAACTTTTCCAACGTCAATGTCGACGGTATACACTCCGGTAGACTCATCGGCTTCCAGAAGAGTTTCACCCCAGGGGTCAACGACCATAGAGTGTCCGAAGTAATCAATTTCACCGGCATCTGAGCCATGGTTTTCGACGCCGCACTGGTTGACCGCGATGAAATAGATTTGATTTTCGATTGCCCGGGCCTGAATTAAGGTTCGCCAATGTGCCAGACGCGGATGTGGAAAGGCAGAAGGTAACACCTGAATGACGGCACCTTGCAAAGCACACTTCCGAAATAGCTCAGGAAAGCGAAGATCATAACAAATGCTGCAGCCGATGTGCCCCAGTTCCGTATCTCCGGTCACGATAGCATCTCCGGCTTCCATGTGTTTCTCTTCCTGGAAAAGAGTGAACAGGTGCGCTTTCCGATACTGCACTGCGATTTTGCCGGAGCGTTCAAAGTAGCAAAAAGTATTCGCCGGACGACCTGAAGGTGTTGCCTCCATAAATGAACCGCAAATAGCGATGCCAAATGTTTTAGCCAGTTCCGCAACCGTATCCCGATGGCTGTCGGCCTGATCCAGAAGAGATAGGTTTCTTTGCCAGTCGAACCCGGTTGTACACATCTCCGGAAGAAAAAGTGTATTTGCTTCCCGAGCCTTAGATTCTACAACGAGTTCGCGAATTTTCGCTAGATTTGCTGTGGGATCACCACGAACGACTTCAAACTGAGCAAGTGCAATTTTCATACCTTGATGAAAACAATAAATCCAAATTTGAAAAAATAAAACTTGATTCAATTACCTTCAAAGACATTTTCCATACTTTGCAAGCTTGAGGACGGCTAGCTCAGTTGGTTAGAGCACCTCGTTTACACCGAGGGGGTCGTGGGTTCGAATCCCTCGCCGTCTACCACTTTCAAGTTTTAGCAATACAGCTTTTCAATTATGCGTCACATCATCTCAATCCTCGTTGAAAATAAGTTCGGAGTGCTTGCTCGTATCGCTGGTATGTTCAGTGGACGTGGATTCAATATCGAAACTTTAAACGTAGGTCCGATGATAGACGAGCGTTTCTCACGTATCACTGCGACGATTATTGGCGACGAAAATGCTCTTGATCAGGTGATCAAGCAGGTAAACAAGTTTGTAAACGTACTGGACGTTACTGAGTTTTCAAGTGGTCAGGCAACCGAGCGTGAACTACTGATTCTGAAAGTTAAGTCCTCTGCTTCAAAGCGCGCTGAGATCATGCAGATTTGTGACATTTTTCGAGCCAAGATTATTGATGTTGCGTCCGATTCGTTGAATATTGAAATGACGGGAAACAATAATAAAGTTAAAGCTTTCCTAAATCTGATCGATCCTTATGGGATCATTGAGATGGCTCGCTCTGGTAATATTGCGCTGAAGCGTGGATAAAGCCTCACTCTTAATCCTAATTTTAATAACTATTTCAAATATAACCCGGGGGTTATTCAATTCCCACAATCACAGATACCTATGCCTGCAAAAGTCTATACCGATAAAGATGCTGATCTGAAGCTTATCAAAAAGAAAACCCTCGCCATCATTGGCTACGGTTCACAGGGCCATGCCCACGCGCAAAATCTAAAGGACAGCAAATTGAACGTGATCATCGGCCTCTATAAAAAGAGCAAGTCGGTCAAGGTCGCTAAAAGTCACGGTTTTGAAGTGTACGAGACTTCTGAGGCTGTGAAAAAAGCAGATGTTATCATGCTGGCGGTGCCAGACATGCTACAACCGGAGGTTTATGAAAACGACATTCTTCCAAACCTGACTAAGGGCAAGACACTTGCGTTTACTCACGGACTAGCCATTCACTTTGGCCTGATCGAACCGCCTAAAGGCATCGACGTTATTATGATTGCTCCAAAGGGTCCCGGTCATGTCGTTCGCAGCCAGTATGTGGAAGGAAAGGGAGTTCCTTCACTTATTGCAGTCAACAAAGGTTCTTCGAAAGGCGCCAAGGGTATTGCGCTTGCATGGGCAAAAGGCATCGGTGGCACACGCGCCGGAGTTATTCAGACAACATTCAAGGAAGAGTGTGAAACAGATCTCTTTGGTGAGCAGGCAGTGCTTTGCGGTGGTGCATCTGCGTTGGTACAGGCTGGATTTGAGACACTGGTTGAAGCTGGCTATCAGCCGGAAATGGCTTATTTTGAATGCCTGCATGAGCTTAAGCTGATTGTCGATCTCATGGTTGAGTCCGGTATATCCGGTATGCGTTTCTCGATTTCGGAAACTGCGGAGTGGGGCGATTACATCAGTGGTCCCCGAGTGATCAATGCATCTTCCAGAAAAGCGATGAAAGCTATCCTCAATGACATTCAATCTGGCAAATTCACCAAAAACTGGGTCAAAGAGTACAAGGCAGGCAGCCCGAAGTACAAAAAATACAGAGAAGAAGGCGAAGCACATCCGATCGAGAAAACGGGCAAACGCTTACGTTCACTGATGCCCTGGGTCAAGAAACGCAACATCAAAGGCGCCCAGGCTTCTTATAATTGAGTCTAGGCTTTGGGGGTCTCAGTCGGAGACATATGTCTAAGCCAACGTATATTGCGACCCGCAAAAGTCCTCTGGCGCTGATTCAGACTCAAGCCGTGCGCGAGCATCTCCAGTCGGCATTTCCTGAAGAGCCGTTTGAAGAATTGAGGTTGAGCACAAAAGTCGATGAACGTTTAAACTGGTCTCTGGAGAAACGCGGTGGAATCGGTCTTTTTACCAAAGAACTGGAGGAAGCCCTGCTTGATGGACGTGCCTCTCTGGCAGTGCATAGCGCCAAAGATTTGCCGACTCAGTTTCAGGCGGATTTGTGTATCGCCGGATACTTAACGCGTGCACGGGCAAATGATGTACTCGTCCGGCGTAAAGACTGTGTCGTTCCGAAAACAATTGCTACCGGCAGCCCACGCCGACGCGCGCAGGTCAGTCTTCTGGAGAAACAAGCTGAATGGACAATCATCCGTGGCAACGTGGAGACACGTCTGCGGAAAATCGTGGACGGAGACGCTGATGCGACGCTACTTGCAGCCGCTGGGCTGGAGCGATTGGGTATCACCGAATTTGAAGGGCTCGAACTTACCGCACTATCGATTGATCAGGTAGTGCCGGCTCCGGGGCAGGCCGCGATTGCCATTCAGTGCCGACTTGCCGATCTGCCGCGTTACGAAAACTTGTTTTGTGAGACGACGAAGCTGGCAGTATCTCTGGAACGGGCTTTTCTGAGTCGCCTTGGTAGTGGTTGCCAGACACCGGTTGGAGCGCACTATGCAGAAGGCGTGTTTCATATATTTCATCCGGAAACAGGTTATTCGACTTTCAAGACGAACATAGGTTCTTTGGAAGCGATTGATACCATTCTCGATACAGTCTTTAAGAAACTGAAACTCTGAGAATCTCGAACTTTCAAAATCCAAAATTCAAAGTTCGACGTTCAAAGTTTGATGTACAAAGTTCAGGGTATGACTTCTCAAACCAAAACAGGCACCGTTTATCTCGTTGGCGCCGGACCCGGTGATCTGGGGCTGGTCACTATGCGTGCCCGCGAACTGATCGAGTCTGCCGATGTGCTCGTTTATGATTATCTGGCAAATCCCAAGCTACTGGATTGGACGCGCGAAGAGTGTGAAAAAGTTTATGTCGGTAAACAATCGGGGCGTCATTCCATTCCACAGGATGAAATCGAGACAATACTGATCGACCGTGCCCGAAAAGGTCTTTCGGTTGTGCGTCTGAAAGGCGGCGATCCCTTTGTTTTCGGCCGGGGAGGCGAGGAAGTCGAGCAATTGGAGCAGGATCGGATCTCATTCGAAATTGTGCCGGGAGTGACGGCCGCTCTTGCCGCAGCAGCATATGTGGGCATCCCGTTGACCCATCGCGATTACAGTTCCTCGATCATGTTTCTTACGGGTCATGAAAATCCGGAAAAGCATACGCTCAGCATTGATTTTCACGCACATGGAAATGCCGAAGGCACACTCTGCATTTACATGGGGATTGGTCAGCTACCACGAATTATTGAAGAGTTAAAAGCAGGCGGGATGCCGGGGGACAAGCCGGTGGCTATCGTCGAGTGGGCAACCTTGAATTCCCAGCGCTCACTTTTTTCAACCGTCGACTCTATTGTTGCTGATCTGGAAGCGTCGGATCTGGGAGCGCCTGCAGTGATTATCATTGGCGAAGTCGTGGCTAGACGTTCGGAAACCAAGTGGTTTGAAGACAGACCGCTGATGGGCAAACGAATTGTTGTGACGCGAGCGCGTGAGCAGGCAGGCAAACTATCCGAATTGCTTGAGCTTGAGGGCGCTGAGGTGCTGGAATTGCCTTTCATTAAAGTGGAGCGTGATTTCGACAGGCAGCAGCTTGGTGAAATCCTGGCTGGAATCGCCACTTATGACTGGATTTTGTTTACCAGCACAAACGGCGTTCGTTTCTTCTTCGAGTTATTTTACAAAGCATTCGACGACATCCGTTGTCTTGGTCCTATGCGCATTGCTGCGGTGGGTGCGGCAACTGCGCGCGAGATCGAAAAGCACAGACTCAAGGTCGATCTGGTTCCGGAACAAGCCAATGGTAACGCTCTGGCAGATGCGCTGATCAAAAACGAAAGTATCGATAACATCCAGATGCTTGTCATCACCGGGAATCAAAATCGTGAGACGCTGGTTCAACGTCTTGAAACTGAAGGCAAGGCCATCGTCGATACGCTGCCGCTGTACAAAACAACGCAGGCCGATCTGGGTGAGCATCCTGCCGCCGCCCGATTTCGACGAGAGGGTGCGGATGCGGTTTTGTTTACCAGCTCTTCGACCGTTCGATCCTTTGTGGACCAGTCTGAAGCGCTTGAGCTTGAGCCAAGCGCTACCAAACCGGTGCTTGGCAGTATCGGTCCGCTGACGACAAGTACCCTTGAGGAATATAAGTTGCCAGTTGGTTTTGAAGCAGAAAAGGCCAATTTGATTCGTTTTGTACAGGCCACGATACAGTCTCTTGATGAGTAGCTCAGGGGCACAGATACGAAAGCGATTGGAGGACGAGGCCAGAGAACTCGGTTTTCATGGGCTGGGCGTCGTTGCAGTGCCTTTGGAACTCAGACGTGATTATTACTCAAAATGGATTGCCGAGGGCAAACACGGCACTATGTCCTGGATGGAGCGCAACAATGATCGTCGTATGCATCCTGAGCAATTACTGCCCGAGGCGCGGAGTATTGTTGTTCTGGCATTGAATTATTATCAACCCGACCCGGAGCGTCTTTACCGAATTGCCAAATATGCGCTGGGTGATGACTATCATGGCTTTATGCTACGGCGTTTGAAGCGATTGTGTCGTATCCTGCGTGAAGAGTTTGGTGGCAGTCAACGGCCATACGTAGATACCGGTCCTTTGCTTGAGAAACCGATTGCAGAAGCTGCGGGTCTTGGTTGGCAGGGCAAAAGCACCATTCTGATCGAGCCAAAGCGTGGAACTTGGTCATTTCTGGCAAACATTGTAACGACGCTTGAACTGCCGACGGATAGGCCGGGTAAAGATCGTTGCGGGAGCTGTACACGCTGTCTCGATGTTTGCCCGACTCGTGCGATCACCGCGCCTTACCAGTTGGACGCAAGCAGGTGTATTTCATACCTGACCATTGAGCACGATGGCTCTATTCCGAATGAATTTCGTAAGGCGATTGGTGATCGCATTTACGGTTGTGACGAGTGCCTGGACGTTTGCCCGTGGAACAAGTGGGCGACACCGACGCAGGAGGCGAAATTCAGTCCGCGCAAATTGCCTGTGCTTAGAGAGATGCTATTATGGAACGAGGCAACCTTTGCCAGTCAGATGTTGGGTTCACCGATGCGCCGACTCAAGCTGCCGCGCTTCCGGCGCAATATTTGCGTTGCTTTGGGCAATGTTGGAACGGCTGAGGATTTGCCTGCACTGGAAAAAGTAAAATCGGACGAAGATTCAATGGTTGCCGAACACGCGTTTTGGGCTATAAGAGAAATAAAAAATCGCAGTTTACAATAAACTACTGGATTGCTTAACTATCGGCTTTAGAAAAATGTATGATGAATGAACAAACAGTAGAATCTAAGATGAATGCGCTGGCAGCTTATGGCCTGAAAGTAATTGCAGCTATTTTGATTTTGATCATTGGCCTGTGGCTGGCCAAAAAAGCGAGAGCATTGTTCGTTAAGGTGCTGACCGACCGGGAGGTGGATGTTACCTTGGTTAAATTCTTTGCCAATATCCTGCACGGTGCAGTTGTTGTGTTTGTTGCCATCGCGGCCATTGGCAAACTGGGTATCGAAACGACATCGTTGGCAGCAGTAGTTGCCTCTGCTGGCCTCGCAATCGGTCTTGCGCTGCAAGGTTCGCTTTCCAACTTTGCATCCGGCGTACTCCTTATTTTGTTTAAGCCGTTCAAGGTGGGAGATACAGTGAAAGCAGGCAGTGAAATGGGCGTTGTTGTTGAAGTCGGTCTGTTGGCAACAGAATTGAAAACGCTTGATAACATAAAAATGATCTTGCCAAACTCCACGATTCTCAATGGGCCGATTGCAAATTTTTCGGCAAACTCGACCCGACGCATAGACATGACAATCGGTGTTGGCTATAGTGATGACCTCAATAAGGCAAAACAGATCCTAGTCGATTTAATTGCAGCGGATGAACGGATCCTAAAAGAGCCGGAGCCACAGGTGATGGTAGCCAACCTTGGCGATAGCAGTGTTGATTTTGTCGTACGCCCTTGGGTAAACACACCGGATTTCTGGAGTGTGAAGTGCGATCTCACTAAGAAAATAAAAGAAACTTTTGACGCCGAGGGGATTCATATTCCATTTCCACAGCGTGATGTTCACCTTATACAGGAAACATCATCCTGAAATAAAAATAGCCCATGTCTGGACGCTTGCATTTGATTTTAGCAATTGCCACTGCACTCAGCTTCCTTATCTGTCGCTGTTTGCAGGGCGAGACATCCGCCGTGAAACCAGTCGTTGAATCGTATCAACAGCATGAGCAAGAACTCTCTCAGAAGCGTTTCAAGCAAGAAAAATGGTCTGGCGGTCAACAATCGGATCTGACCGGGAAGACAATTCAATTCAAACACTGGAACAAAAACTATTCTTCTCTTGGCTCAAAAAAATGGGATTACTCGATTGAAAAGGCCCGCAACAAAAAACGCTTTAAATCAGGAACAGTGGATTTTTTCAAAAAGAGTAAAGAAATCAAACTCTCGGACTGGCAGGGCTACCTGGCCAATCTGGAAACCAAAGCCCAGATCAGCACCGACACAACTGCTCGGATTATTCAGGACAAACGTATGTATGAAATGATGCTCAAGCAGGCCGAGAATTACAAAGACACTGGAGAGACTTTATCACTGCGCGAGATCAACCGTTTCCAATTCCGCAAAAATCGATCGGACAGTGATGTCCCAGTTGCCAGGGCCGGATCGGTTGAGAAGACTCAGTAGCTTTTAGGAACCACAGATAGACAGGAATTATTTGAGTCAAAGTAAAAGCGGCATCCTGCCGCTTGCCTCGGATCAGGTCCAGAGAAGCAGCAAGATAAAACGAGCTTTCAACTTCTTGCTTTGAATACCTGTCCCAAAGTGGCATGGGCGGAGGGATTCGAACCCCCGACCCTCGGATTAGAAATCCGATGCTCTATCCAGCTGAGCTACGCCCACATATTGACT
>CAZTSB010000073.1:0-11977 GCA_964616435.1 uncultured Puniceicoccaceae bacterium
TTCGCGCGTGATTGCGCCAGTTAACGGAAGATAGCTCAGGAACAAGCCCAAGCCGACAAGTATGTGCCGAGCATAAGGTAACATATGGAGTATTTGGGGGATAACAAAACGTTGAGGGATTAACAGCTTTTAAACTATGCCGTCAATTTAAATGATCTACTCGTAATGACTGCAAGCATTTTTTTAGGGTGTGATTCAAATTTGTAGCAACATGTCGAATAAAAAAGGTAGCGCGGGCGTGTCCTCGCACCGCACGAAGGTTTGGACGCATTGACTTTAAACGACGCAGGTGTGCACTGGAACCATTCATCCACGGTGCAACCAAATAGATCCTCGAGGCAAGCCCCGAGGATCTATTTGAAATTTGAAATCAAAGATTTAAAATTTTTGAACGAAGCAAGCTTCGAGGTATTCATATCCTGTAGCGGATAAATCAAGAAATCTGATAACAATACTTTCTAAAAAAAGACTACATGGCTCTCAGAGATGAGTTGATTTTGAACTCCAACGCACACAAAAAATCCTTGTCAAGCTGGCCATCGCTAACATTTATTGGATTTTAATAAGTGATTAAATAACCACTCGAATAACAGTTAAGTCGTTCTGCATTAAGACGACACCAGCAATCAGATTGGTTTTATTTTTCAGAAAAAAGATAAACGACCAATGGCGGTAGCTTTTAGAACTGAAACGCTTACTTTTAAAGCCCTTGCAGGCTACATATTTTCACTTTCCCGCTTTACATACCCCTGACAACTCCCAAATTTAAGCGTATGCAAACATTCTTGGTTACCGGCGGAGCCGGATTCATCGGATCGAACTTGATAGACGAACTGCTGCAGCAAGGGCATCGCGTCACTTGTCTTGACAATTTCGCGACTGGAAAGCGAGCAAACTTGGAACAAGCTCTTAAACATCCACAGTTCACTCTGGTAGAGGGCGATATTCGGGATATGGCGGATTGTCAACGTGCCTGTAAAAATGTTGATTACGTTTTGCATCAGGCCGCTATCGGTTCGGTGCCTCGCTCAATCAAAGACCCGATCACAACGAATTCAGTCAATATTGATGGTTTCCTCAACATGCTAATCGCAACCCGTGAAGCCGGAGCGCAACGTTTTGTCTATGCTGCCAGCAGTTCCACTTATGGAGATAGTGAGAAGCTTCCCAAAGTGGAACATAAAATCGGCAATCCCTTGTCACCTTACGCCATCACCAAGTACGTAAACGAACTTTATGCTAACAATTTCTCTTCACTCTATGGCATGGAGACCATTGGACTGCGCTACTTTAACGTCTTCGGCAGACGGCAAGATCCGGACGGCGCGTATGCCGCTGTCATTCCTAAGTTTGCCCAAAAACTTATTCAGCATGAAAGCCCGGTAATTAATGGTGACGGCTCCTACTCGAGGGATTTCACTTATATCGATAATGTAATTCAAATCAATCTGTTGGCTGCCACAACAAGCAATCCTGAGGCGGTTAATCAAGTGTACAACGTTGCCTGCGGCGCTCGAATCGACCTTAACCAGTTGGCACAGACCCTAAAAGAATCATTAGCACACTTCGATCCGACAATCAGTGAAATCAAAGTTACCCACGGACCTGAGCGCACAGGAGACATTCCCCACTCCCAGGCCGACATTACAAAGGCGAAAAATTTGCTTGGATATGCGCCCGCCTACGACTTTGACCAGGGGATAAAACAGGCTGCACAATGGTATTACGAGAACCTAACGGATTAGTTTTCAGCTTGCAGCAGACAGCACACAGTCTTTCTATACTTACTTATATCCATAAGCCCTCTTACTGATTGCTATCAAATTTCCACCTTGCAGATTCCTTTCTACTTAACAATTAACACTTAACTGAAAATGAAAATAGCAATTATCGGCCTTGGATATGTAGGTCTACCACTTGCAATGCGCTTTGCAAAATCAGGAGCTTCGGTCCTTGGAATTGACATTGACTCGAGTAAGGTTGAATCGCTTAACGCAGGCAAAAGCTTTATTCGTCATATTGACTCTGCTCTTATTGCTGAAATCCTTAAGGATGAAAAATTCGAAGCGACTACCGATTTTAGACGTATTGCTGAGGTGGAAGCCATTCTGATCTGCGTGCCTACCCCACTCAACAAATACCGTGAGCCCGACATTTCCTATGTCATCAAAACTGGTGAAGCAATTGCGCCATATCTCGCAAAGCAACCTTCAGACAGTACATCTGAGACCTCTTCATCGCCCAAACTGGTTGTTCTCGAATCCACCACTTATCCTGGCACGACTGACACGGACCTGCGAACTGTGCTTGAGCAGGGTAGCGGTCTGATCGCAGGGAAAGGTTTTCATCTTGCCTTTTCTCCGGAACGGGAAGACCCGGGACGCACTGATCATTCTGTCAAAACCATACCCAAAGTCATGGGTGGCTATACCGAAAATTGCCTGAAACGTTGTGTTGAACTTTACTCTATGGCTCTGGATCAAGTACATCCGGTTAGCTCCTGCCGAGTCGCCGAGGCCACCAAATTAACCGAAAATATCTTTCGCTCAGTCAATATCGCCCTGGTCAACGAACTAAAGATGGTTTTTGACAAAATGGAAATTGACGTGTGGGATGTAATCCAGGCTGCTGCCACCAAGCCCTTTGGCTACATGCCCTTCTATCCGGGCCCTGGACTTGGCGGTCATTGCATTCCGATCGATCCGTTTTACCTGACCTGGAAAGCCCGTGAATACGATCAACATACCCGCTTTATTGAATTATCCGGAGAGATCAATGCAAGCATGCCAGACTATGTCATTCAAAAAGTCTCTGAAGTGCTCAATGAAGATACGAAATCAATCAAAGGCAGCCGAATCCTGCTACTCGGCCTCGCCTATAAACCCAATGTCGACGATGATCGTGAGTCGCCCAGTTACGTACTGATGCAAAAGCTTGAGGACAAAGGAGCCAGCGTATATTATAATGATCCGTACGTCCCGGAAATCCGCCCAAGTCGTGAATTCAGTCACTTCGCGGGCCGCCGCTCTGTTGCCATCAGCGACAACTACGACTGTATTCTGGTTGCCACTCACCACGAAGATTATGGAACATACGACTTCTCTAAATTTACCACCCCTATGGTGGATAGCAGGAATTGTATACAGCATCGCCCTTCAAAGTACTGTAAAGCGTGATTGTGAAATTAACAGTTTTTAGTTATCAGTTGGCAGAAAGCAGCAAAAGTAAATAAATTTTAGCAAATCAGGTTACGTTGGTAATGTGATTTCAATAGCCGGTAGGGACTACCCAGTAGTTAGACTTATTGGCACTCAGGATGTGGCTAAAAGCCAATAAGTAATGAAAGGTATTATTTTAGCCGGAGGATACGGAACCCGTTTACAGCCAATTACCCTGGCAGTGTCGAAGCAACTCGTGCCAGTTTACGACAAGCCAATGATCTATTATCCATTGTCGGTACTCATGCTGGCTAAAATTCGAGAGATTCTGATTATTACAACGCCAGAAGATCAGCCCGCGTTTCAGCATCTGCTCGGAGATGGTTCTGAATTGGGCTGCAACTTCCAATATGCTGTTCAAAAGATACCCAATGGGTTGGCACAGGCCTTTGTTATCGGCAAAGAGTTTATTGGCAATAACAAGGTTGCCCTCATTCTTGGTGACAATATCTTTTATGGATCAGGCTTTGGTAAATTGATTCGTCAACATACTGATCCGGCTGGTGCAGTCATTTTTGCAGCACAGGTACATGAACCGCAACGTTACGGCGTTGTAGAATTCGACGAGCAAAAGAATGTAGCATCCATAGAAGAAAAACCTGCCCAACCCAAGTCAAACTACGTGGTGCCGGGATTATATTTCTATAACAATGATGTTGTTGACATTGCTGATTCTATAGAGCCCTCTGAACGTGGTGAGTATGAAATTACAACGGTGAACCAAATCTATCTCGAACGTAAGCAGTTGAAAGTTGATATATTCAACCGTGGTATAGCCTGGCTTGACACTGGCACCTTTGCATCCCTCAACGAAGCTTCCACATTTGTGCGAGTTGTCGAGGAACGCCAGGATACCAAAATCGGGTGTATTGAAGAGGTAGCTTATTACTCAAAATTTATTGATCGTGAACAACTGCTCAAACTTGCCAAGAAATCTGAAAAGTCCGGTTATGGTCAATATTTGAAACGAATTGCTGAGCGATAGCCTAAATACTTTCAATTCGGTTTTCCGGTAGCTCATGAAAGAAATCAGTGTTACAGAACCCTTTTTTCCACCAATTGAGGAATACATAGAGTATCTCAAGGGTATTTGGGATAGTAAATGGCTCACGAATCAAGGACCGCTGGTTCGTGAGTTTGAGGAGCGTTTACAGGACTACCAAGGGTTGAACCTAAAGGTTTATTGCGTAGCCAACGGTGGGCTTGGGCTACAGATTGCACTCAAAGCTTTAGGAATAACCGGAGAGGTCATTACTACACCTTTTTCCTATGTGGCGACGACTGCTTGCCCATTGTGGAAAGGGTGCACAGTGAAATTTGCTGACATTGATGCCGATACGCTAACAATTAATCCAAAAGCAGTAGAAGCTGCCATTGAATCGAGAACCGAAGCAATTCTTGCCACGCATGTCTTTGGCAACCCTTGCGATGTCGAAGCACTTGAGATAATTGCAAAGAAATACGGATTAGCACTGATTTATGATGCAGCTCATGCTTTTGGCGTTACCTACAAAGGCAAAAGCCTTTTAGAATATGGTGATGTTTCCATGGTAAGTATGCATGCCACCAAGCTTTTGCATTCAGTGGAAGGTGGCTTCGTTGTAGCGCAAGATTCTCAAGTTGCTGAAAGGATGGAATGGATGCGGCGTTTTGGGCATAAAGGCTTCGAAGCATTCCATGGAGTAGGAATCAATGCAAAGATGTCAGAACTGCATGCTGCTATGGGGCTGTGCAACCTTGATCATATTGATGCGATCCTGGAAAAACGTAAAGCTATTTGCGATGCTTACGATCAGGCCTTGTTCGGCCATCAGTCATCAGTCGTCAGCCATCAATTATCATCCATTGCTTACCGTAAAGGAGCCTCTCGAAATTACATTTACTATCCGGTTATTTTTCAATCTGAAACCGAATTGCTGGCTGCGATCACTCGGCTAAACTCAAATAAAATCTACTCACGTCGCTATTTTTATCCTTCACTGCATCAGATGCCACAATGGTCGTCTGAACATTCAGAATGCCCGGTATCATCAGACATATCTGACAGAATTTTATGCCTTCCGCTAAGCACAGAGATGGATATAGATATTACAAAGGTTATCAGTCACGAAATTATTCAATCAAAAAAGTCCGGCTGATAAACTTGACGATCCTATCACATTCTTCGTTCAAGCATATCTCTACTACCAATCGAAATTGCCCCCTCCTGCGGGCGAGTTCACAAAAGCATTTCTCTAAAATTGATTTCTATCCGTGAGCCGAATCCTGGGCGTTTCTGCATTTTATCACGATAGCGCCGCAGCGCTAGTTGTCGATGATACTATCGTAGCTGCAGCTCAGGAAAAACGTTTCACAAGGGTCAAACACGACCACAGGTTTCCTACAAATGCAGTTAAATACTGCCTGAAAGAAGCTGGCATCCATCCAGAAGACCTCGACTACGTCGTTTTTTTACGACAAGCCCCTGCAAAAGTTTGATCGACTTCTTGAAACCTACATCGCTTTTGCGCCTGTTGGTTTGCGTTCATTCCTCACGGCTATGCCAATATGGTTGACAACCAAACTGCACCTACCGCGTGAAATCAAGAATGCTCTCGACAAACGCTACAAAAAACGTGTTGCGTTCACCGGTCACCATGAATCACATGCAGCCAATGCCTTTTTCCCTTCACCTTACAAGGAGTCCGCTATCTTGACTCTGGATGGGGTTGGTGAGAGGGAAACAGCAACTATCGGATACGGGAAAGACAATGAAATAACAATTTTAAAGGCATTGCATTTCCCACACTCGCTTGGACTGCTTTACAGTGCCTTAACTTATTTCTGTGGCTTCCGTGTAAACTCAGGCGAATACAAGCTTATGAGCTTGGCTCCCTATGGAGAGCCAAGGTATGTCGATAAGATTCTGGAGCACCTTATCGACCTTAAGGGAGATGGCTCAATTGCGCTGAACATGCAATATTTCAACCTTAATTCGTCAGTTGGGCTCGGTTGAGTTTTCTAAGCCGCGGATAAACGAGAATTTACACAGATAGTACATGGCGACTCGGCTTGATTGCTTAAGCGCCTAACTATTAGAAGCTAATTCTTAATTGACGTTTAAGAATGAATAATACCGAATCTAAAAAGAGAGTGTCAGACTTAGAAAATTAAGCACCTCAGGGTACAGTAGAATTAATTTCAAAGAAGGAAGTATTCATTGAGTTGAGACTGAGGGTGCTTTAAGGCGGACTTATTGAGAATGAGCAGAAATTGCCGTCTAAGTCCGACAGTCCCCAAAAGGTTCACGAGTTTTGAACGAAGCAAGCTTCGAGGTATTCATATCCTGTAGAGAATAAACAGGGGTAGCATGGCTAAAAGAGCTTTCATACTTGGATATCCAAGATCAGGTACGAGTCTATTGAGATTACTACTCAATGAGCATAGCAAGATTATTGCTCCTCCGGAGTGTGGTTACATGCAGTGGCTCTTTCGTCATTTTCGCAACTGGGTTCCCGGGGACAGTATAGACAAATTTATATCTGCCGTTATCGCATCACGTAAATTCGAGACTTGGGATATTTCAGAAGATAATTTGCGAGATCACCTAACTCGCTCAAATCCTCAGAATTATGGTGATCTTTGTGAACATGTACATCGTTCATGGAAAGTAAATTCTAGCCCGAACTGCAGAGTTATTATAGACAAAAACAATTACTATATTAATCATCTGGATGAAATTGCAGAAATATGGCCTGACGCTTTCTATATTCATTTGGTACGCGATTGTCGTGGCGTGATTGCGTCACACAAAAATTTAAAAGATTTAAAACTATCTGCGAAATATGCTCCTAAGTTCAGCGAAAATTACACTGCATTAGCCAATGATTGGATGCAAAAAATTGAGCAAATAGAAAAATGGCTTAAACAGCATTATGCTGATCGATCAATTACCATAAAATATGAAGATTTGATCCAGAATCCTGATAAAGTATTAGCTAGTGTTTTGTCGATGTGGTCGTTCGCATACGAGACCAACATGTTAGATTACTTTAAATCGAATGCTATACATAACAATGAACCGGAAGCAACCATTGGATGGAAGCATAAAACTAAAGAACCCATTGATCCAAAAAATGCAAAAAACTACTTAAATCGATTAAGTGCACAAAAACTTGAGGAAATTTGGAACGAAGCTGGAACCCTACTAGAAAAACTTAATTATAAACAATCCTAGCGCTTAGCTCTACTTTGTTAAATTGAAATCAAAATGATTCTTGGAGCATTGGCTGTCTCAAAAACTGGAGAAAAATGCCTCGTCACTTCGACGCGTTGGCTCTGCGGCTCCAGATTAGATGCTTTGGAATAATTTCCAAAGTTTAACAAAATAGAATCAGTCATGTCTTACTTTAGTACCTTACTTTTAAAATTCGTTTATGTGTGGCACTGATTTTTGTATTCGATGTTCAAAGTTCGACGTTGATTGCGACTACGCCGCACCAGGCACAAGGCAAACAGTTTCAAACTGTAAGCAAATATGACCATTTCTAAAACTAAAAATAACAAGGCAGGGGAACAAGTCCCTCTGGTCAGTATTTTATGTGCTACGTTTAATCACGTGGATTATATTAAGGACTGCCTTGAGGGGGTTTTAATGCAAGAAGTATCCTTTCCAATCGAAATCATCGTAAGAGATGATGCATCAACCGACGGAACTTCCGACATTGTTCGCCACTATGAAGCAAAGCATCCACACCTTTTTCGCAATATCTACGAGTCTCAAAATCAATATACAAAAGGAGTTCGACCGAGAACTGTAATGATTAAACAGGCAAGAGGTAAATACATTGCCCTATGCGAAGGAGATGACTATTGGACGGATCCTTATAAACTCCAAAAACAGATCGATTTCCTTGAAAACAATTCAGGTTATCCCATGTGTTTCCACGATTCCATGTTTCTGAATCAAATTATTGGTTACAAATGCCTGAGAATTGGTGAGCGGACGATTGATGAGGACGTGGACTTAAAATCATTGATTCTTGAGAACAATATACCCACGGCAAGTATGGTGTATAGGAATATCAAACTCATCTATACGGATGAAATGCTGCAACTGCTTAAGGGCGACTATTTGCTCTGCATTTTACTTGCAGAGCATGGTAAGCTAAAGTGCATTCGGGAAAACATGTCTGTATACAGAGAGCATGCCGGGGGTGTTTGGGCAGGAGCAAGCAGAGATCTAGTTATAAGTGAAAATCTCCGTTTTTATCACTTCTTAATAAAACGCTACGAAGATAATCGCCCGGAGTTGCTTCCAGCCCTTTTTTCAAAGATAAGACACACACAGTTCGATAATTCCTTGCTCTTACTAAGGAAACGGAACTATTGGCAGTCCATCAAGACCTACTTTCGCGTGTTGAGTTCGAAACACCGTGAGATTCCAGTAAATCACAAAAAGTACTTAGAGGAGTTTTTAAAGTGCTTATTGCACCTGAAAAGAGAATGAATTTAGCTAAAGATATGACTTTTCGGAATCCACTACCTCCATTGCAGATAGTAGAAATTGTATTCATTCCCGCCCCGCCAAACACTAAAAAGCATTATCGTAAACGGTCCATTTCATACTGCCAACTCACCACTTTAAAGACATGAAAACATTTTTCGTCACTGGAGGTTGTGGCTTTATTGGTTCCAATCTGGTTCGTTTTCTGTTGAATAAAACCGACTATCACATCGTTAACATCGACAAATTAACTTATGCTGGCAATTTGGCATCACTTGTTGATGTTAATTCAAATGATCGATACCACTTTGAGCAAGTTGATCTGTGCGATGTAACTGAAGTCAATCAACTCTTTGAACGCTACCAACCGCAAGGCGTCATGCACCTTGCTGCCGAAAGCCACGTTGATCGCTCCATCGACGGCCCCGGCAAATTCATCCAAACAAATATCGTCGGCACTTACAATTTGCTCCAAGCTAGCCTTACATACTGGAAAAACTTACCTACTGAAGACCGCGAACTGCAAGCGGTAAGCCCGCGACAGACGACGTTCCGCTTTCTTCACGTCTCAACCGACGAAGTCTACGGTTCACTGGGTTCCCAAGACCCTGCATTTTCTGAAACCACAGCATACAATCCACATTCCCCATATTCCGCAAGCAAGGCGGCATCCGATCATCTGGCTCGTGCGTGGCACGACACTTACGGCCTCCCGGTGCTGATCACCAACTGCTCAAACAACTACGGACCCTATCAATTTCCTGAAAAGCTAATTCCGGTAGTTATTTTGAAGTGTCTGCGCGGCGAGCCTATACCTGTATATGGCGAAGGTGAAAACATTCGTGACTGGCTTTATGTCGAGGATCATTGTAGAGCTCTCAAAACTGTCTTCGAGAAAGGCAACATCGGCGAAACTTACAACATTGGCGGAAACAACGAGAAACAAAACATCGAACTCGTACGCAAACTATGTAAGCTGGTTGAAGAAATCGCTCCCGTCATCAACTGCCCACTGCCCACTCCCAACTGTGAGTCCCTCATAACTTTTGTGGCAGATCGCCCCGGACACGATCTCCGCTACGCCATTAATGCATCTAAAATCAAGAACGAACTTGGTTGGGAGCCGCTTGAAGATTTTGAGTCCGGTTTCCGTAAAACCGTACAATGGTATCTTCAGAATCAAGAGTGGTGGGAAAACATATTAAACAACCCCGTCGCAAGCAGCGGGGTATTAGAAGTTAGTAGTTAGAAACTAGAAGTTAGGATGAACGCCCCAAGGGGCGGGGAATTAAACCCAAAGAGATTAAAGCAGCGATTAGCTCCAATTCAGGAACAGGTTAATGCCGAGTAGACATGCCGAAGTGGTCGGTCGGCCTTATCATTGGACCTCCTCGTAGCGGCACGACTGTGTTTTTGCAGTTTCTTGCATCGACCGGGCATTTTTCTTCTCCGTCAAATTTGTTAACTCGATTTTCCTACGCACCTTATATTGGGGTGCTTGTTCAGAAGATGCTTCTTAATTCTTTTGATCCGCACGGCGATTTCGTGGACATTCGAAGTGCTCCCTCGTTTGATTCTGAGTTAGGCAAAAGTAAAGGAGCATTCGCTACAAATGAGTTTTTTCATTTTTGGAGAATCAGTTTAAACAGATATTTCCCGGAGCCATTTACTGAGCAGGAACTCGAGAAAATCGACTATGATCGTCTTACGGCAGGGTTAGCATCCATTGAAGCAGCCTTTCAAAAGCCCTTCTGTACAAAAGAAATGCTGCTACAGTATAATTTAAGTAAGTTTTTCAAGCATCAACCGTATTCCTTTTATTTCAGGCTAGTTCGCAACCCTATCTATGTCTGTCAGTCGATACTGCAAGCCCGCATAAAATATTCTGGTTCAAAGGAAGAATGGTGGTCGGCAAAGCCGGAAGAATATGAGAAACTAAAAGTACTGGATGTATATAGGCAAATTGCCGGCCAGGTATACTACACCGAAAAAGCGATTGATGCAGGTTTAAGCGAGGTTCCGGATGAAAATCAGTTAACCATCAGCTATGAACGCTTCTGTTCCGATCCTGAATCCATATATCGTGAAATCGTAGATAAGTATAACTCTCTGGGTTATGAACTTCCTTGTGAATTAAATTCAGCTTATCGCTTTAGGAGTACAAATGAATTTCGACTACCCATAGAGGAAATAAAAAAATTCAAGGAAGCTTACGCAGAACTGTGTTCTCTGAACGAATAACTTTGTTTAGAGACCCACACAATTATTGAGTGCATGACAAGTAACAAAAAACTCATCGTACATATAGGCTATTCCAAATGCGGGTCCACCACTATCCAGGATACACTATCTGCAAACTACTCGCGTTTAATAGAACATAAAATTCTATTTCCCAAAGTATTAAGTGCATCACCAGCATGGTTACGTTTTTTTTGGGAAAAAAATCTTCCTGTAACTTATCCTAAAGCCAGAATTGACGCAAAGTTTCAGAGCTTTTCAAAAGCTTTTCGAGAAGAGGTATCAAAGATTTCCGCCGATACGGTCGTCCTTTCGGATGAAGGACTTATTAGCTTGTCCGAAGAATCAATCTCGGAATTTAAGAAATTCCTGGAATATGAATTCCCAGAATTTGAGATTAATATTGTTATCATCGTACGCGAGCCAGTCTCCTTCTTCACATCAAGATGCCAACAATTCATTTCCGACAGATATTTTGATAAAGTTGCAATACAAGATTTTCTAGAGGGCCGCCCCATTACAAACGGAGAGTCGCGAGCAGATACTTTAGCCATGAACCCAGTCTCTTTCTATTCGAAACCAATTGGAGCTTATGATCGAATTTTTATTATCGTTCATATTCTAAAATTCGAAGAGGCAATAAATGATAACGGTGGACTCACACATTTTTTCCTAAAATCATGCGGGATTGATATAATCCTTTCTGATGTCCGAAAAAATGAGAGCAGATCGGACCGAGCGGTTGAACTTATTGCATATATCAATACCAGGCTACCCTTTTCCGGCAATCACCACCAAAATAAATTTAGATCTTATGGTGACACGCATGCACTGTACTCTATTACAGGAAATAAAGAGATATTCCCGAAAGTTGTGGATTGAGCTGAATACCTGCAACCGACATGGTCATTAAAAGTGTTCTACGCTACCTTTTGATTCGTTTCAATACCATCGACAAAGCAGACACCCTGAACTACCTTGTCAAGTAATTCACAAGCACTGATTTTTCTCCAATGTTTCTGGGCTTCAGTCGCAA
>CAZTSB010000074.1:0-9148 GCA_964616435.1 uncultured Puniceicoccaceae bacterium
TTGCTTTCACTTGCTGCAGGCGCCTGGTCGAACGACTTTACCACGATGAAAAGCTATCAGGCCAAGCCTGTACTGCTGTTCCTGCAACAGCATGGTTTTTTGGAACCAGAACTGGCCTTCGATTGGCTATGTATCCAAGGCGGATACAATCAGTATATCACCGCCATCAGAAAAAATTCATCCGCACATTTCCTCTGCAATACTCCGATTATTGAGGTTAACGACGCCCGGGACTCTGTTGAAGTAGTAACAACCAATAGCAGGAAGACTTTTGATCGCGTCATCTTTGCCTGCCATGCCGATACGGCACTACAGGTTTTTTCTAACCCAACTTCGCTACAACAAGAGATATTAGGAACGTTCCATTTCCATGATAACCACGGAATATTGCATACCGATCAAAGCATTTACCCATCATCCAAAGAAATCCCTAGCCTTATTTTTCATTTACCGGAAGGGAAGCCTGCCTGTCTGACGTCCCATTTGAATCCACTTCAAACGATCGAGTCAGATACCCACTTTTTCTTTACACTGAATCCTACAATAGAGATCAAAAACTCTGAAATTCTTAAAAAGATTACCTATCGTCATATCTCCATCACTGACGAAATCGCTGAAGCCCAAAAACAGTTTCAATCTGTAAACACTCAAAACCAAATTCACTTTATCGGAGCTTACTGGGGAAAAGCGTACCACGAAGACGGGGTGATCAGCGCACGTGAACTGGTTTTTAACCCGACCTATGGAATCGGGTAAGAAACCAAGTTTGCTTTAGAGTGTAACTTTAATTTGTAGCAAACGCATCCAAATAGTTTAAGCGTGTATACTCCGGCATCTACTAACCAATACAGCCCGCGCACATATTCACGCCAACCAAGCAGCTGCCGAATGAAGCTTTCGACTGCATTGAGTGGCGCTTGTCCTTGGTAATCCTAAAAAGGAAAATAGAAAAGTTTAACAGTCCATAAGCCGTTCTGGAGCGTACGCTAATACATCTATATGTTTTGAGAACAAGACGCTGGGATGCTGTAATCCCAAATCCCAACCTTTCAAAAGCGTATTTGTTTGTATATCGATTTCAGCTTGTTGCAAGGGCCATTCTTGATGTTGCACTTCGGTTCGATAGAGATGGCCTTTCTTACTCTTACAATAGAGGCAATAACGCTCTGTCGCCCACACTTCGAATGAAGAAACACCTTTAGAGAAAGGTTGAGCAGGCTTATAGTGTGCTGTAAAAGCGGCCGTTTCCATGCTGTGTTGGTAGTGAATAATATCATCCTTTTCAATAACCTGAACCCTTGCATAACGATAAGGCAGATGAAAGAAAGTTCGCGCAATCCATGCAGAAAGCTTGCTCGGAACGTCCAAACTAAAAAACCAGACTCCGGGTTTCCCTTCATACTTCACGTAGGTCCTTACATTTATTTCAGGAAAATCACTCAACGCTGCAACGGGAGGAATCCCTTTGAAGGTCACTTTTTTCATATCGAAAGGAACGACAGCAATCCAGGGTTTTCCATCATAGGTATCAATTTCAAGAGGCTGAGGCACAGCAGCTCGGATTTGCTCAAAAGAAACCTCCCAATGAACAAACACCAGGTTCTGCCAAATCTGACTGAGCAGAGGCCTTTTTTTCGGAAGTGGCCAAGGCCGATGATCCAATTGTTTGAGTGCAGGATGATTGGAAGATTGTTGCATATTTTGTCGGATTTCAGTCGTATTTAGGCAAAAAGTTAAAAGCGCTACTCAAAGTGCTTCGTAATGCTTTTATTATATTTGAAGTCAGGGTAAAATGCGTGCTTGGACGTCTTTTGTCGGCAACTCGCAAGTTGTATGCTTAAATAGATGTTGACGATTATTCGCAATCCGATTGTAGCTCCAATCACGAAATTTTAGAGGGAGTACTCGTGCACATCTGGCCACTAAACGCCAGAAACCTCCAATATCGATAAGGGCCAGCAAAACTGCTTCCGACCTGATGTACAATTGAGATTCCTTGTTGCTCACTACTTTACGATGGTAGACAACTGAAGACAACGATTCTCGATACTCGGTCGGTACGAGTGTCTGAGCGGTAACGCCTTGCAAAGGTGCAAAATGCAAACGTTTGTGTTTGTCCCGTCTAATTAAAAAACGAATAGTACGGCTGCAAAGGCCACATTCACCGTCAAAGAAAAGGATTGCTTGGCTGGATAAACTCACTGAACGGGAAAATAAAGGTTTCAAATGGTAGTCAACAAGCACATCGTTTCAGCATAAAACGTGTCCCCTTAGAATTTTATTTTTAAATTGCTAATAATACCAAATCTAAGAAGGGAGTGTCGGACTTAGAAAATTAAAAAGTCTCTTTGCTAATCCCAATCGGATGATCTGTAGATTTTAGCCGGATTGACAAACCAATCAAAGTTGAGCTACAGTATCTAACGTTTAAATTTATGAAGAATTAATGATACGTTTAAAATCTAAATTTGTTTACCATGGCCATTCTAACACCTAATTCATCAGAACCCACCAAAAAAAAAGTAAGCTTTGTTGAAAGTCAAAAACTTGCTAAACAGAAGGTGTACGAAAAAAAAGCACCCAAAAAGAAAATCAAGCTTCAGGAGTTGACTATCTTCACTCAGCAGCTGTCAGCCATGCTGGAGGCTGGCATTACGCTAGTCAGTGCCCTTGAAGCCATCCAGGAACAAACGCAAAACCCATACTTTCGAGTCATCATCCGCAATGTAAGGAATGAAGTCTCTGCCGGCCGCACTCTGTCAGAAGCCTGTGCAGACTATCCACGCGCTTTTCCGAAGATGTTCGTTTCTATGATTCAGGCCGGTGAAGCCAGTGGTAATCTCGCGGAAATCCTCGAAAAAACGTCCGTGTACTTTGAAGAGACTGTCAAGCTCGTCAAACGAGTTAAAAGCGCCATGACTTATCCAGCCGTAGTAATCATTATTGCGATTGCACTTGTCGTTGTGATGCTCACTTTCGTGATTCCGGTTTTTGCCAACATGTTTGCAGAATTCGATCAGGAGCTTCCGAAGCCTACACTAATCCTGATTGGCGTAAGCTCATTTATGAAATCAAACTTTTTGTTTTTACTCATCGGAACGATTGCGCTCTTCTTCTTTATAAAGCATCTGATTGCTACCCCAAAGGGCCGGGTAGGCAAGGACAGACTACTTGCACGAATACCGGTCATCGGAGAACTGATTAAGAAAGTTTCTCTTTCACGCTTTTGCCGGACATATGCAATGCTCGTACGTGCGGGAGTACCCATCCTGCAAACCTTGGAAATTGTCCGAAGTGCATCGAATAACACCTTTGTTGAAAGCGCCTGCACAAAAATTTCAAAGCAAATTAATCAAGGTGGGCAACTATCCGATGTCATGATACAGGATCCCTACTTTCCGCCTATGATCAAACACATGACTCGCGCCGGAGAACAGACTGGAAACGTCGATGGTATGATGACGAAAGTATCCGATTTTTATGATAATGAAGTCGATACTCTCGTCTCAGCGCTTACATCACTGATGGAACCTCTCTTGATTTGCTTCCTCGGAGTCGTCATCGGCGGCATCGTCATTGCAATGTTCCTGCCGATTTTTGGGTTAGCAGGCGCTATTCAGTAGACGTGGCATCCTGCTGCTTCTACGATCTCAATCACGATTGATAACTTTAGAAACCCAGCTCAAGCACTGTTTTTCTGGTAAATGTGTATAAATACTTAGGGGTTAATCATGTCAAATACTTGGAAGATAGCAGCCTTTTACCATTTTGTCGATTTGCCCGATCGCGATGAGTGGGCCGAGCGGCTGGTAAATCATGGACTTGAAGTCGGTCTGCGCGGCACGATCATCCTGGCTCACGAGGGTATTAATTCGACCTGTTCCGGGTCGCACGAAGCTGTTGATTCAACGATTGCACTGCTAAACTCAGACAGACGCTTTGAGACTATGGAGGTTAAGTACTCGTATGCTGACTTTTGCCCCTTTCCCAAATTCAAGGTAAAAAAGAAGCCGGAAATCGTGACCTTTCGTCAACAGGAAGCAGATCCGCGCGATCAGGTAGGGACGTATCTTGAGCCGGATGAATGGAATGAGCTGATCAGGGGTGAAAATGTGCTGACCATTGATACCCGCAATGACTATGAAGTCGAAGTGGGCAGATTTAAAGGGGCGGTCAACCCTGATACCGAAGATTTTACTGCATTTGCAAAATTCGTGGATGAACATCTTACAGGGCAGGAAGATAAGAAAATAGCCATGTACTGTACCGGTGGCATTCGCTGTGAGCGTTCAACTGCCTATCTGAAGAAAAAAGGGTTTAAACAGGTCTATCACCTAAGGGGAGGCATACTCCGCTACCTGGAGCTTATGCCAAAAGAGAAGAGTCTCTGGGAAGGCGATTGTTTTGTCTTCGACTATCGTGTGGCGGTCGACCACAATCTGAAGCCAGCGAAGTGGAAGATTGATCCCAAAACCAGCTATCCCTGTCCAATGAATAACGATGAAATCGAGCACATCGCCGAACGCCGTCGCAGTGGAGCGATTTTTAAAAAGCCGTATACGGTTTAAATGGATATTAGAACTGACTCCATGCACTTCCATCTCATCAGTATTCCAGCAAAGAAAAAGTCTGTAAACGCATTCACGCTTATTGAATTACTTGCGGTTACAGTTGTGGTTCTTGTTCTGACAGGAATTACGTTCGGAATCTCAAAGGGTGTTTTGAATCGACAGGCCAGAGCACAGGCCAGAGCGGAACTTGCTATGATTGCCCAGGCGCTGGAAGAATTTAAGCTGACTTATGGAGATTATCCGGTGGTGTCCGAAGGGTTGAAACCAGATGGGGCTTCGGATGATTCTTCTGAAATCGATGGCAAAGCAAATTCCAGATTGTTAACTCAGGCGCTTGCTGGTTTTTTGTATGTTGAGCAAGGACCCTCAAAAGGAACGCGCGTAATGACTGAAGTTGATAATGCAAAAACTTTTATCGATACAGAGAAAATGAACTTTAGTGAAGACTTTGGAGCGCCTTTGACTTATGCACAATTAAATGAGAACTCATTTCTTGTGGACCCTTGGAGAGAACCCTACATTTACGTTTGTAACAAGGGTAAAGCAGACAATAACTGGAATAATGCCGGGTATGTCCTATTTTCGAAAGGGCCCGACCGGGCAGCTGTTTTGAAAAACGGCACAGCAAATGATGATATTCAAGAAGATGGGATCATTGATCAGACACACCTTTCACAACCTGAAAATGTAGATAACATCTACCCAAACCAATAATGAAAGCATTTAAGAAAAGTGCATTTACTCTGATTGAGCTGCTAACAGTCGTCGCGGTCATTGCCATTTTAATTGGCATTTTGATACCGGTTACGGGTGGCGTTATTAGACAATCTCGAATTGCTGCCTCGAAAGCGCAACTTTGGCAATACGTTAACGCCATCGAAAATTTTAAGGCAGAGTACAACTATTACCCCACGATTTTTGGAACCACCGAAGGTAATTACTCCTTAGAAGCAGCTGCAGATAGCATTAATTTTATTGAAACACTATCTGGTAGAGATGTTGCTACGGGTGATCCCAAATCCGTCGGTGGCAATTACAAATCAATTCAATTTCATAGCTTCTCCGATTCCGAATGTTTCGTGAATGCTGCCGGAGTAGTCCAGCAACATAGACTCGCTGATCGTTTTAATAATAACTTAATTCGTTTCCGATTAGATCTCAATGGGGATGGTTTTGTAAATCCCAGTACTTTCGGTGATCGAGACCCACAGGAGCCCGACAATCCATTACGCACAAGTGTAACCGCTTGGGTATTAGAAGATCCTGATGGCGGTCTTCCGGGATATGCACTTTGGGAATAGTTGTTTATATATGTGGTTCAAAAAAACAAAAGTTAAGCGAGCTAAAGCATATACACTGGTCGAGCTACTTGTAGTTATCGGTGTTCTCTCGATCGCTTTCTCATTTTTGTATATTGGCGCTGGTTCCGGAGACGGCGCAAAGCTCAGTTCTGCCCAGAGAACGTTATCGGGGTTGATCAAGACTGCACGTGCTCAGGCAATTCTCAAAAATGCAAACGTACGCCTGATTATTCACAATGACGCTGATATTGATGAGATCGACAGATATGGGCGGTTTATAGGAATCGTATATTTTGGCGTTGATCGTAATGGCGATGAAGGTTGGATTGCTGCGGGCAAGGGCACTTATTTACCGAAAGGAATCTACTTTGATGCTGCAACCAGTAACACTGAATCAGGCACTGCATGGTCGAATGCTTCTACCATGCAAATAAATTTCCCAAGGCTGTTATCGCAGGCAGATGGAGTCGGAACGAACTTTCTGTACTATGAATTTAACGACAACGGCACCTCCGCCAATCCGAATGCCTATCTGGTTTTCAGAGCCGGTACGGTAATTCCTACATCAGGGAATACAATAAGTCTCGATCTCCCATCAAATACCGAACAAAAATCACGCATTCGCTCCGGACTCATCATCAGGCAGACAGGCACCGCTACTTTAGTCGATGACCCTGAGGACATTAATATTTAATCAGCAAACGATTTAATTTTAGATGACAAATAAGTTGCAGAAAAAGTTATTTCCCCGGAGCGCCTTCAGCCTAATCGAAGTTGTTCTGGCGATGGGCATTTTTCTGATAACCGTGTTGGCATTGGTTGGTCTGATGGGGCCGGCTTTGAAGTCCGTTAACACAGTTAGAACAACCGATGAAGTGGCATCAGTTGTCGATGCCGTAAATACTTTTTTGAACACTTCACCTTTCATAGAGAAGCCTTCAACTTCAAGATTTGAAAGTATATACAGTGCAATCAACGATGACGGATATGCCACACTTTTTGTCTACCGGTGGTACGATACTGCTAACGACGTGGTTCGCCAGGAAATCGGTTTCGAGAATAATCAGAGTGGAAATGTTCATACCCCATCGGTTGTGAATGCCAATAATAGAGGCGATGGTGTCCCCTCCGCTTCGTTTGATGAAGCTATAAGTTTTATTTATCGAGTTGTATTAACTGCATCTTCAGCAATGCTGGTGGATGATTTTGTGAACGAAGGCACTGAAGGCGCTTATCCACGTTATACACTTAGCAATGCGATTGGCGCCTATTCCGGGCACTATCTTGCGCTTGAGGTGCGCATTTTTGCCGAAGATCCCGGATCTTTTGATGATGCTACAAACATGGGTATTCTGGCCGATGAGATCCCAATCTTTGTTTACGACACGGCAATTCTCCTCTGATTAAAGAATTCAAATGACTGCAACCAGGATACATTCGAGATTTACTTCTGCCAGAGCGTTCACCTTGATTGAAGTTTTGGTTGCCTCTTCAGTGATGGTTATACTGGTCGGCATCGTAGCCTATATTGCCGGCTCTGTGATGGATTCCTGGAACCGTTCTTCCGGTAAACTTTCTGCAAACGCTGAAGCGCGTCTGGTACTGGATGTGGTTGCAAGAGATTTGGAAACAGCAGTGCTTCGGAACAATGGTATGCAGTGGCTCCGAATTGAAGGGCCTGCCGGCTTGGCCGCCGATGCTCCTTATGACACCTCCGGCTCTGTCGTATTGAAGTTATTTACACCCGTTTTGGACCGTCAGGGCGATGACGGACTCTGTGCAGTTGCCTACAAATTGGAATATAAATCCACTTATACCGGTGGCCCCTTAACCTACGCATTGTATCGTAGGGTCGTAAACTCTGAGGACACTCTTACTGATTACCTGAGTAGTGGATATGAAGATCCGACGGATGGAGCGACCGTACAGGGCAGTCTTGGAGGAGACGGAATTGGCGCTGCCGACTGGAGCGCTGCAACCATTACGAATGACGTAAACTACCTGGCAGGCAATATTGTCGAATTTAAGGTTCTGATTTACGATTCCAGCCAAACGCAACCGAGAAACGGCGATGCAAACAATGCAGTGGATGATGACTACATATTTGGTGGCACCGATTCCAATGCCGGAACAAACATACCCCTGTATGCCGACATCATCTTAACTGTGATGACCGATCAAGGGATACAATTGCTCAACAATATTGCTCAGAATCTTGTGACTGATGATCCCGACGCTGTTGTCACTCAAAACAGCGAGACACTTATCCGCCGGGTCTACTTCCAGTCCAATTCAATCTGATTTTGGTAAATTGTCTTCAAAAATCCCATTGGAGATTAATTTTAAAGACACACCTTTACTGGAAAATTTTTTCGATTTTATCCTTTACAACAATTTTCACAATCTATGTTTTCTCCCTTTCAACCCTATTTAAATGAAAAAAACACGCAAATCCATCGCCAAGCGTTTCAAGAAAACAGGTACCGGAAAATTATTACGCCGCACTCCTGGACATCGTCACCTTCTACGCAATAAAAGCGTGAAGCGCCGCCGCCGCGCACGTAGCTCCAAGCTCGTCGCTGAAGGGCAACGTGCAAATTTGATTCGCGGTTTGCCATTCGCTTAAACTAAATTTTCCAATCATCAACGTTTGCCAGGTAAAACATTTAATTTGGGCGACCTGTCAACGATCAGCAAAGGAGTTAAAACATGCCTAGAACAAAAAATGGTCCATCAACCCTGAGACGTCGCAGGAAGGTACTGAAAAAAGCCAAAGGTTATTTCGGAAATAAATCGCGACTCTTTCGTTATGCAAGAGAAGCGGTCGACCGCGCAGAGCAATTTGCGTATCGTGATCGCCGCAAGAAGAAGTCCGACTTTCGCAAGCTTTGGATTACTCGCATAAATATTGCATGTCGAGCCCATGACATCAATTACAGCCGCTTTATGCACGGACTCAGTCTAGCGGGCATAAAGATGGACCGAAAGCAACTTTCCGAACTCGCCATTCATGACGCAAAAGCGTTTGAAATTTTGATTGGCAAAGCAAAAGAAGCTAACGCTGCAAAAGCCGCTTATAGCTAAGCTTGGAATTACTTTTACACTCAAATGATGTCCTTTCTTTGGTAAAGAGGTAGCGCAGGTGCGTCTCGCACCGCATCGAATGCTCGAGCGCTCTGGCTCAAACGACGCTGGTGCGCACCGAGACGGTGCTGCGCTACCAATGCACAATCTGTTCAAATAATTTTAGGTTTAGCTATAGTTCAAAAGCTGCTT
>CAZTSB010000075.1:0-30157 GCA_964616435.1 uncultured Puniceicoccaceae bacterium
TGCATCTTTATTCAGAGACCCGACTACTGGAAAGATCGAATTTGAAAATTTACAAACGAATCAAATACTAACACGGAGGCGCGGAGACGCAGAGATAAGGAACAAAAACAAAAAACTCAGCGTCTCTGCGTTAGAAAATAGCGTCTCCTCAGTTTTCAGTGTTTCAGTCTTAGGTTGCGCGGCTTTGCTGCTTCGTGTCCGACCTATTCGTACATATCTGTGCCAAACGTGCACGGATTTTAAAAGTAAGGTACTAATTCTTAACTCACAATTTAAGTTTAAAACAGGAGTACCTTTGAGTTCAAAACACGAATTGACAAAGAAATACATACTGATTTCATCTTGTAATCCCCTTCGAAAAGCCCGAAATTAAAGGCTTCCCAACCAATTTTCAAAAAAAATTAAAAAAATTAAAAAACGTGTTGACAGAATGAAAATTAGAGCGATTCTAATGGCGACTTAAAAATTAAATTCTTAGTTTTTAAGCTTATAGAGAAAATCAATCTTAAACAAAAACAAAACAATGAATAAATTAATATATTCAATTCTCGCGGCAAGTGCTCTTGCAGTACTGCCAGCTCAAGCTGTAATTCTAGTCCCTCATCCTGAAAGTAACGGCACAGCTTTAGACGGCACTGCCGCCACTGGTGTAACAGCAGAAGGAGTGACAGCCTATCAGGCTACTGGCTACTTTGATGGTAATGATAAACCCACTGCAGCATTAGATTTGCTCAATGGTGATATCTTCGGAGATTTAGGTAATTGGACACAGTTTGCAACCGACGGTGATTTCAATGCTATTAATGGTGCATCATCAGGTGACTGGACCTTAAACACTGCCTACACGGGTGGCAAACAATTTGCACTTGCTGTCAAGGCAGGCAATAGTTTTAGCCTTTACCACTTCGATAATGTGGGAAATCCAGTTGACAATGGTACTTTTGATACATCGGGTGTTGAACTAGTTGGACAAGGAAATGTTCCAGGTCTTTCGCACTTAACTCTTTATGTTTCAGAAACAGATTCATCCGGCGGCGGCGGCGGCGGCGGCGGCGGCAACGGCGGCGGCGGAAACGAAGTTCCAGAACCAAGCACATATGCTATGTTCGGAATGGCTTTCGCAATGTTCGCATTCATGCGCTATCGCGCACGTAGCCGTAAGAGCTAAAAAAATTTAAGGTAGTAACCTTAGGTAATAATCTTGAGGTAATAACCTTAAAATAAGATTGTAATTCTCGGAAGCCGTCTCCTCAAAAGGGAGGCGGCTTTTTTCTTTTTCAGATGATACCGCTGGCAAAGAAAATCCCGATCATCTGAAGAGGAGTTAGGAGCTGGAAGTTAGGAGTTAGTTGCTGATCAAACAGAGCTAACGCCAGTTTAGGTTTGAGTGCCTGAAAGGAATTTCTCTCTCTCATACCAAATCTAAGAAGGTCTGAAAGATTTACTCATTATCCAAATCCAAATCCTCATCGTACCCGAGCGTAGCGACATGACCAATCCAAATCGATTGCGATTTCGATGAGGATTTCGACTTCGATTCAAAACTCGCGAACCTTTTTTAATTTGGTATTACACCCCAAAATAGGGTGCAATTCAAATATGTAGCAGGGTAGCGCCGCACCGCCTCGGTGCGCACCTGCATCGTGTAAGCCAATGCGTTTGAACCTTCGTGCGGCGCGAGGACGCGCCTGCGCTACCTTTTCTATTCGACATTCGACATGTTGCTACAAATTTGAATTACACCCCCCAAAATAGGGCGGACTAGATCAATATTGACACTATTTGCCAAGTAAACATTTTCAATTGTTAACGTCAAAAAAGTAAATAGTCATGGCCAGCACAATTAATCTTTCTCTCACAGATGAACTTCGCTCATTTATTGATAGCAATTGCGGCGATACGGGACTTTATGCTACACCGAGTGAGTTTCTGCTCGATCTGTTGCGTGAGAAGAAAGGGCGACAGGAAGCCGCTGCGCTGCGGGATGGAATACTGGAAGGTTATCACGACTTGCTTGAAGGAAAAACGGTTGAGTTTAATGGCAGTCTTCGTGCCAGCCTCAGGAAAGCCCAGCAGTGCGAAAAGTCTGGCTGGTAGCTTATGTTCAATCTTCAGTTATCACGCCGTGCAACACTCGATATCCAGCACATTGAATCTTATTCCATTGAGAGATGGGGCGAAAAGGTAGCGGATGAATATCTGCAAAGTATAGAAGATGCCTTGAATCTGATTTTGAAAAACCCGACCTTGCTGAGATCAAAGCCAGAAATTAGCGACTCACTCTGTTTTTACCGTGTTCGACAGCATTTTCTCGTTTGCGCAATTTTCGAGGAGATCATTTTTGTGCTAACCGTAAAACACGGCGCCATCGACTTACCAAATCGGATCGCAGACATAGAACCGCTCCTTTCACTGGAAGCAGAGATGCTTTATCAGGCATATCGCAAAAAGTGCTGATTTTAAAAATGAACGATTACGTTTACGTAGTCCCGTTCGTTCAGGATCAACATACCTTGTTCCTGAAAACCATCATCCCAAGTAGAAAAGAAACTAAGAAATATTTGAAATGAAAGCACCAAAGTTAGATCCTGAAGAAGAGGCACTTCTTGAAGAATTAGAAAAAGATGAGTGGAAATCGGTCGTGGCTTTACCTGAGGATTTAGTCCGGCTCAAGCAAGCTGCACGCAATACTCTAAAAAAGGATAAGAGAGTGAATATTCGAATAAGCGAGCGCGACCTCTTATCCATTCAAAAAATTGCACTGGAAGAAGGAATTCCCTACCAAACCTTGATCTCGAGTGTCTTACACAAATACGTAAACAAGAAAATTGAAGTATAATACCAAATCTAAGAAGGTCTGAAAGATTTACTCATTATCCAAATCCTCATCGAAATCGCAATCGATTTGGATGAGGATTTGGATTTGGATTTCGACCTTGGATCCATAGTCGCAAACCTTCCTAGAGATAGTGTAACATCCGTACGACGCGAGGAATACATTAACTTAAAAAAACGTCGTTAGTCTTCAAATAATCGCCTTGAAAATTACATTTAAATCGATTGGTAGCAGGGAGAGTCAATGCCCTTGGCTAACTGATTTCGCTCCTCTTGGTTTCCAGTAAGTCGCCTTCCACATACTGATGAATCAATCCGGAGATGAGCGCCTGATATGGGATACCTTTCTGAAGAGCCTTTTTTTGAATGCCTGAAAGATCATGACTACTCAATCTGATATTGATTCTCTTATCTTTCCTGAAGGTGTTCTCAGCTGCTTTCGATAGATCAGATAAGGGAGCTTTCGAAGGCTCTTGCGGATTCATTTTTCCATTTTCGTAAGCTTCGAGAATCTCCTGTTCGTATGGTTCCAATTTCATGGCTTAGTCTGTCTCCTTTCTATATTCTTTTGTAGCTTTTCTACTGAGGAAAGCCGTTTTTAAAGAAAAGCGTTTCACCGTCAAAGACGAATGGAACGAGGTAAATGTAAAACTACCGCGTTCATCAATCAAACCCAATCGGAGCGCACCTCTGCCTGATACTCAAGACCATCCACTTTCTTTTCTTTCCAGATTCCGAAAGCTGCTTCATCAGAGCTAACAACCCTGCTCTTCAGGTAGAGACGGATCGCTTCTCGTATGATGGCCGCACGTGACTTCTTCTGCTGCTCAACGATGCGATCCAAATTTCTGATGTCATCATCAGGCACTTCAATAATAGTCCTCATGAAATGTAATCATGCTCCGTCATCACACTTCGTCAAGGCCTTTGAAGACATTCGACATGTTGCTACAAATTTGAATCACACCACCAATCATGGAAGTATTACTTGCCTATTCAGTCAAAAGCCCTTGGCTATTTAATTATGAGCACCATTGAAACTATCGTTGAGGACCTTCGCTATCTCCCGAAAGAACATTTTGATGCAGCTGCTGAAGTCATCCACAAAATCCGTGAAGATTATCTGACTGAGCGTAATCGAATTGTCGATGAAACCGCAGGTTGCATGAGCAAAGAACAAGCCGACGTCTTCCGAGAAGCTTTGCAGGAAAGCCGCCGTACCGATGTCAACTAATCCCACAGCTAAGTCCATCTTGCTCGACACAAGTGCAGTGATCTCACACATGATCGGACATGCCGACGTTTCTCAGTGTATACGATTTGCAGAAAGATGCTTCCTTCCTTTAACCGCTCTGGGCGAGCTGTGCCACGGCATCTACAAAAGCCAGCGGATGGGACTCACCAAAGAAACTGCCAAAATCGAACGCATTTTGCACCTCGCAGAAATTCTTTATCCCGGTAAGCAGACTGCCGACCAATATGGACGTATGATCAATGCATTGGAAGCACAGGGGCAACGCATACCCACAAATGATATCTGGATTGCAGCTACTGCCGTACAATATAATTTACCGCTATTGAGCACAGACAACCATTTTAAGCGAATCGAAAGCCTCAAACTGATCTTGTTCGCTCCTTAAATTAAGAAACGTCCAGAGAGTCGTTCAAGAAGTATACTGGTTCGAGGTGGTTGTGGATAAACCAATAAGAGCACAGGGACCATTCAAACAGGGATAAGTAGTCGCACCAAAATGTGCTGATTTTAAAAATGAACGATAATATTCAAAATAAATTCTTGCCGTATTAAAATTCCCCTATTGTCTTATGTGTTTAGTGCGCAATCAAATACTAGGGCAGTGAACCCGATACAATCTATGCTGTCTTTAGGATCCATGTAATGTTCCTGAGCCGATGCGTACGGACACTCCTCATGATTCGCCATTTGCTATGACTGTTCTAGCTAAAAGGCAATCCACTATAAAAACATACATAAGCAACCATGCCAGAATTCGAAGAAAAAAACTCTCAGCCCAATCCGGAACATAGCTACACACCAAGCGTAGGCACTTCGCCAAAAAACAAAGGCGGTCGACGCCGGAGCGGTGGATTTAAATCCGAAGCAGTTCCCAGCAACTCAAAAATAGGTGAAATCGATCCAGCTGAAGCCTTAAAAGCAGAAAGCGCTGCTCCTTCCCTCAAAATAAAGGAGACCCCAAAGTCTCTCAAAATAGCAGAGACCCAAAAGTCCGAATCGAGCCAATGCTCAATCGCTTCAAAAGGATCGTGTAGCCTGGACACAAATAAATCCAAAAGCTCAAAGTCTCAGCCTGAAAAAGCTACGCTTGATTCCATCAAAAAGGTCGAAGAGAGAATAGCCAAGCGTCATGCGGAAAGTGAGAAAAATCGTTCCGAAAGAAAAGAACGCAAACCGAAGCACTCTAGTAGCAGTAACAGTCGCAGCAGCCGCACTCAAAAAAGAGCGGTAAAGGCAGCTGACGGTGGAATACTTGCTGCCATTAGCCGATTCTTTGGTTCTTTTTTTGGAGGCAGCTCTGAAGGTTCCTCAACCTCAACCAAAGGTCCGGCACGATCATCTCAAAAACGTAGACCCGGAAGCAAGAATCAACGTCATGGCAATGGAAACCGAAACAATGATTCCGGAAAAAGACCAAATAACCGACGCGGTGGTCAGAAACGTCCACGAAAAAATACATCGCGGAGCGCTTAAAAACGGTCTGGCATAAACTCTTGGTTAACTTTTGAAAACTGTAAACCGTGGATGTATTCAAAGTAAATAAGTCCGGCCCTCTCAAAGGCGAAATCAAAGTAGGTGGGGCCAAAAATGCTGCATTGCCGATTCTCGCAGCCTGTCTCCTCACCGATGAAACTGTGGTTCTAAAGAATGTCCCCGATCTGAGTGATATTCGCTACATGATTGAAATTCTTCAGCAAATCGGCGTCAAAGTAATCAATCCGGAACCAAACACCTGGGAGATCACTGCAAAAAAAGTTACCCATGTAGCGCCCTATGAACTCGTCCGTAAGATGCGTGCATCGGTTTGTCTGCTGGGACCTCTCGTAGGCCGTATGCGCCAGGCAGAGGTCTCCATCCCCGGAGGATGCGTGATCGGCCCACGCCCCATTGACCTGCACCTCAAAGGCTTACAAAAACTAAACTGCAAGATTGAGCTTTCAAAAGGATATGTGCGTGTCGATGCGAAAGACATCAAAGCGAATTCGCTCTTTCTGGGTGGTCGCAACGGCAGTACCGTCACCGGCACAGCCAATATCGTCATGGCTGCAGTCATGGCTCCGGGCACGACGCACCTTGAATGTGCTGCCTGCGAACCTGAAGTCGTCGATCTGTGCAACCTGCTGGTTAAAATGGGAGCCAGCATTGAAGGCATTGGCAGCCCCAGCCTGACTGTCAAAGGTGTCAAAGAATTACACGGCTGCACGCATTCGGTGATTGCCGACCGTATTGAAGCGGGCACTTTCGCGGTTGCTGCGGCAATCACCCGAGGGGATGTCACCGTAAAAGGCATCGCACCGCAACGACTGAGCGCGTTCATCGATAAACTCGAAGAAACGGGTCTGCCCATAGAACTGGGTGAAGACTTCATCCGCATCCTGCCCTACAAAGATCCCCTGAAACCGGTGGATGTGATCACACTTCCGCATCCCGGCTATCCCACAGACTTGCAGGCCCAGTTGATCGCCCTCATGACCCAGGCAGATGGCATTTCCATCATCACGGAACGCATTTATCCAAATCGTTTCATGCATGTTCCGGAGCTTCAAAGAATGGGAGCAGTCATCTCGATTGAAGGAGCCAGCGCGATTGTCAAAGGCCCATGCAAATTGTCCGGAGCGCCCGTTATGGCCTCTGATCTGCGTGCCTCTGCCGCGCTTATCCTGGCTGGACTTGCCGCAGAGGATGAAACCTGGATTCAACGCATTTATCATCTCGATCGCGGTTACGAACACTTCGAGAAAAAGCTCAACTCTATTGGAGCTAAGATCGAACGACTCGATGAAAAAGACCTGCCCCTCGAATTTACAGGCTGACGCACCGCAGATTCAACCAAACCAACACCGACTCTTTCGTCATTGGAAACGCCCCGATTTAGCTCGTCAGCTTTGTCCCATTTCAAATGTTCGAATAAAATCATGTCTACAAGTCGTCTGAAAAAATCACTTAAAAAGGGTCTACTTAGGCCAATTGCCGAAAAGCTTGGTATTCCTAGGTGGACTCGCAAGCCTGCGGCATATGATCTCGACAATAAACTCTCGGTGTATCTAAACTTCAGAAACGGTGTATTTGTTGAAGCAGGGGGCAACAATGGGATAAGCCAGTCCAACACTTTTTTCTTGGAAAAAGGTCTAAAGTGGAAAGGTATCCTGGTCGAAGCGATTCCTGAGTTGTATGAAAAATGCAGAAAGATCAGGACTCGTTCTACTGTCGTCCATGGAGGATTGGTTTCAAATACCTATGATAAGCCTACCTTGAAGATGCATTATGCCGGTCTCATGTCGGCGACGGCGGATTCGATGAAGGCAGAAGCTCTAGAAGAACACATCCAAGCCGGTTTGTCATGTCAGAAAATCGCTGAATCGTATTGTATAGACGTTCCTGCCGTGACGTTTGAAAACATACTGGAAGAGAATCATATTACAAAAATTGACTTTCTGTCGATTGATCTCGAGGGGTATGAAATTGAGGCCCTCAAAGGATGGAACTTCACAAAACACAGACCTCGATATATTCTTATCGAAGTGCGAGACCTGAAACAAGTAGACGAATTTTTGGAGGTTCGTTCTTACGCAAGGATCGATCAGCTTACCTGTCATGACTACCTTTTTCGAGACAAATTGAGTTAAATCCCATAAAGCAACATAACACGACATAGAGTTTTACATTCTTTATATCGTGTCTGATACCAAATCTAAGAAGGTCTGAAAGATTTACTCATTATCCAAATCCTCATCGAAATCGCAATCGATTTGGATTTCGATGAGGATTTCGACCTTGGATCCATAGTCGCAAACCTTCCTAGAGATGGTATCATGATGTGCCAGGAGATGAGCAATTAGGTAACAACTGCCTTCCCCGGATTGCCTGATCGACATTGCTGAGGATATAGGCTGCTGCGGTTTCGACACGCAGCACATTGGCGCCTAGGCGAACAGCTGTGAAACCACTGTTACGCAACCGTTCATATTCAGAACCGGAAAAATCACCCGCCGGACCGATCGCGACTACAACCTCATCCAAGTCATCGGACGATCCCTCTAACACGCTCAGCAGCGGGCGACTGCCCGCTTCCAAACTGGCAACCAAACGCAGAGTTTTATTTTTCCGAGGGTTTGACTGCAACCAGTCCTGCAGATGGCACGGTTCATACAGTTCCGGCAAATGACTCAACCCACATTGTTTACAGGCTTCGATCATCAACAACATACGTTTTTCGTGTTTTCGTCTTTGATGTTCCCCCTGATCTGTAAATATCGGCTGAATCGCAGAAACACCAATCTCTGTCGCCATGCGCAAAACAATATCCATAGATTTTGCTTTGGACTCTGATTGCAGTAAAAGAATGCGCGGCCTGGCCACAGGCACGGCTTTTACCGACTCTACGAATACGCTCACAGCTTTGGCATCTACCGATTGGATTATTCCGGTGTAATAAGTCCCCCTGCCGTCAAGCACTTCTATGGATTCACCTGCTCTTGCCCTAAATACACGAGCCAGATGATGACTCTCTCGGCTATCCAGAAGAATAACATTTTCCCGCAGGGTCGCCTCCGGAAACAAAAATGATCGATACTGCGCCATTCCCAAAGTAAAAGCGGTATCTTGCCGCTTGTTCAATAAAAAGCCAAGCGGTTGAAAGTCGCTTCCACGTAAATGGGCTCAAACCTTTTCAAAGTGGTTATAGTAAGGTCGGTTAAAGCGCTAAAGTGCGCTATACATTTCCTTACCAACCAAAACATTGTCCGCTCTGACAACGCGCTTATTCCGATCGGCAAGCACAAGCACCCTGGGTTTCCACTCGTTTGCTTCGTCTGGCTCAAATGCTGCAAAGGACATAATAACCAGCAAATCACCGATTTCACCTTTCCGTGCCGCAGCACCATTCAATGAAATTGTATAAGAACCTGCTGGCGCTTCAATCGCATAGGTCTCGAAACGTTCCCCATTGGCAATATTGGCCACTAAAATCTTCTCGTAAGGAACCAGACCGACCTGCTCCATCAAGGACACGTCAATTGCAAGGCTTCCTTCGTAGTGAAGCGCACTGTCCGTGATTTCTGCCCGAAGCAATTTGGATTTTAAAAGTGTAACTTGCATTTAAATGGTTATCGAAAATAATACATTCTTAAAACTCTCGGGTCAAAAAAACCTACCCGTTTGACAATCTTAAGCCTAATTTGATTATGAGAAAATTTACTTTACACAAACATAACCCGAACACAAGTAATCAGTAGAAAAGTATTATGGATTCCCAAAAGACATCTTCACTCACAAAAATGGAAAAGATAGGCATTGTTGTAGAATATAGCGAACTCAGTGAGGATGAAAAAGCTGACTATCTCAAAAAACACGGGATCGATCAGAAAACACTAAAAGCATACCAGAAAGAAGCTGCCTCGATCTTAGGCGGAGGGATGAATCAGGAGCCGCCACGCCCTAAAACCCGCTGCGAAGAGCTTATTGACGATCTCGTAGCAAAGAACGAAAATGTTCGTAGAGATGCCGCCAAAGAGTTAGGTTACATGCGTCACAAAGCCATCGCCGCAGTTGATGCACTGATTGATCAAATGCTAAACGACGAAATTGATTTTGTACGATCCTGGTCATCCTGGGCGCTTACTCGAATAGATCCCAGAAATCCGGATGTAATTGAAGCTTTTTTACAAGGACTTGCTGAAGATGAAGACTCCTTGAATACACGAAACTGGTGTATCGTGGGGCTTTCTGTATCTGAAAGCGATCATGCGCGCAATCATCTGATCAAAATACTAAAAACCGGCAAACCATTTGCTCAGTTTGCTTCAATTGAAGCACTCTCACGCATGAAGATAAAGTCAGTCGAATTTGTTGAGGGACTGAAGCTTGCAACGGATAGTGAAAATGAATCGCTCAGGGAACTGGCCAACAAAGAGCTTTCCGCAATTCAGGCTGAAGACTAAATCCATTTATTCAAAACATTCAAAAAACCCTCGCGATCGTCCATATGCACATTGTGACCGGCCTTTGAAAGTATCGTATGCTCAATTTCTGGAAACCATGTACGCATCGTCTCTATATCGCCATTTTTGATAAAATCAGACTTACCGCCGACAATTACCAGAGTAGGCCCTTCAAACAGATCCTTCGTATCCAACGAATTCTGCCGTAAAACCGGAAGGCTTGCATGAAGGACCTCCAGATTGATTTGCCACTTCAGACCAAACTCACTGCGAACAAGATTCGTCATTATAAACTGCCGCATTCCCCAGTCCGGTATAAGCGGCTTTATTAACTCCTCGGCCTCACGACGATTCTCCATGGAACCGTCCGGAATACGCTTCATCGCCCGAAACTCCGCATCATAGTATGGCGGATAAGCCTTAGCTGCGATATCGACAATAATCAGCATCCTGGTACGCTTCGGATATTTGCAAGCAAACTTCATCGCTATCTTACCACCCAGGCTATGTCCTATCAGTAAAGCGTCATCAATCGCATGCGTATCCAGATAAAGCAAAACATCTGCCACCAGCTCCGACCAGCGCATACTACTGGCATGTGGCGAACTACCATGATTGCGCGTATCCAGGGCATGGACATCAAACCGGCCCTGTAAAGCCTTGCCAATTGTAGTCCAGTTACGCGAGGCGCCTAAAAGCCCGTGTAAGATGATCAGCGCCGGAGCGCCCGGATTTTCAAAGCGGAGAGAATGAAGTTTTACTGGCATACCTTTCGCATTTGTCCATGAACGGCCTGGATTGTCACGAATCATTTTACGCTTTTTTATTCGCGATAGGATGATGAATACCTCGAAGCTTGCCCCGAGAATCTTTATTTGTGTTCGTCTGTCTAACCTGGTTTATGCAATTGCATAATCCGGGTTTAATCCATGGATTTGTATTTTCTCTCAATATGTCCACTGACAAATCCAAAAAAATAACGCCCATGATGCAGCAATGGCACGAAATACGTGGCCAGCTTGCTGAGGATACACTTTTACTATTTCGGCTCGGCGATTTTTACGAAGTTTTTAATCAGGACGCTGAACGTGGAGCTGAGCTACTCGGCATTACGCTGACACATCGGCATGGCATGCCGATGGCCGGCATTCCATTTCATGCATCGGAAACCTACATTCAAAAATTGCTCGATCAGGGCATCAAGGTCGCGATTGTCGATCAAGTCGAATCCCCACAACCGGGCAAACTGGTCAAACGTGCGCTTACCCGAATCATCACGCCCGGAACGCGAATTGCCGACACACAGATCGATGCCCAGCGAAACCACTTCCTGCTGGCAATCGACTTGAGCAAAAAAAGCCTACGAGCCGCATGGCTGGATCTAACGACCGGAGAGTTCTGCCTGGCGGCTGAATCTTCACCGGAAAGTCTGTTTGCCGCATTTGAAAGTATCGACCCACGTGAAATCATCGTCCCTGAAAACGCGTCTTCAAACTGGCTTCATGCAAGCGAAAACGAGAAGTTTAACGAACTCTACACATACTTATGTGAAGGGCGTGCCGTCACCCGAATCCCGGATTACCACTTTGACGAAATTGCCGGAACTCAATCTGTTATGGAAACACTCGGCGTGCTCAACCTCGAAGGATTTGGAATACAAAAAAATCACCCTGCTCTCGGAACTGCAGGCGCTCTTGTATACTACGCGACAGAAACACTCTGTGCGAAACCGGAAAATCTCAGTAAGCTTCGCGAGTACAAGATCGAAAAGACCCTACTTCTTGATCCTTCAACACTACGCAATCTAGAGATATTCAAATCCGCAGCCAACACGAGGCAAGGTTCCCTGCTCGCTGCAATGGATAGCACAGTGACCGCACCGGGAGCACGCCTGCTCGAGCGATGGCTCTGCACGCCGGAACTCGATCTACCTGAAATAACGCGCCGACAGAACTGCGTCGCCGAGTTTGTCTACAGTCCGGGGCTCTCAACCGAACTGCAAGAAAGCCTGAAAAACATTCGCGATATTGAACGCATTCTTGGACGCCTGCAAAACCGCTTACGCAACCCACGCGAACTCGGTGGCGTACGCGATACGCTTGCGGCATTGCCGGCCATTTCCAATCTATTACAGGAATTCCCCGACTCTCCCGTAGCTGCAATTGCCGAACGCATCAATGATTTCGAATCACTCTCCAATCTACTTGAGCGGAGTCTGGCAGAGGAATTGCCCGGTAAAATAGACGATGGCGGTACGATTCGCGACGGCTTCGACTCCGAGCTTGATCACATTCGCAGTCTCACACGAAACAGTCAAAAATGGCTGACTGACTTCGAACTCGCCGAACAGGAACGTACCGGAATCAAAAATCTACGCATCCGCTTCAACGGCGCTTTCGGCTATTTCATCGAAGTTACCAAAAGCAATATTGCTCTGGTGCCCGAAGAGTACGTACGCAAGCAAACCATGAAAAACGCCGAGCGTTACACCACCAGTACACTGAAAGAACGCGAACGCGAAATCATGCAGGCGGAAGAAAAATCACTGAGCCGCGAAGAAGTTTTGTTTAACCAGCTCATACAGGCCATCCTTGAACATGCCAACGCTCTAAGAGAAACCGCTTCCGCTCTGGCAGAGATTGATGTTCTGATTGGCTGGAGCCTGCTGGCACGCGAATGGGACTACTGCAAGCCCGAGGTGAATCATTCAAACCTGTTAGTCATCGATCAGGGACGTCACCCCGTAGTCGAACAAATGATGCGCAACGAGCGCCTCGGCCTGACCGGCACACATGCCTTTGTGCCAAACGACACCCAGCTCTCCAGTTCCAGCGACAGTGAAGAAGAGCCACAAATCGCACTGATTACCGGCCCCAACATGGCAGGCAAATCGACTTACATACGCCAGGTAGCGTTGATCGTGCTGATGGCACAATCCGGCGCCTGGGTACCGGCACGCAGTTGCCAGATTGGACTAATTGACCGTATTTTCTCCCGCGTCGGCGCCAGCGATGAACTCGCACGCGGCAACTCGACCTTTATGGTCGAGATGAATGAAACCGCAAATATTCTGAACAATGCCACTGCACGCAGCCTTGTCATACTTGACGAAATTGGCCGCGGCACCAGCACTTACGATGGGCTCAGTATCGCCTGGGCAGTTATTGAACACTTGCACCCCGAAGGCGAACACGGCCCGCGCACGCTATTTGCAACCCATTATCACGAACTCACACAACTCACACAGACACTTTCCCGCCTGCAAAACTACTCCGTCGCAGTCAAAGAATGGAACGATGATATCATCTTTGTACGCCAGGTAGTCAAAGGAGCCGCAGACCGTTCCTATGGTATACAGGTTGCCCGCCTTGCCGGTCTGCCGACCTCTGTAATCGACCGCGCAAAAGACATTCTCGGACGTCTCGAAGCAGACGACTCCTCACATAATCTGTTACGCAAACGTATGCGCAAAAAAAAATCCGGTCAACAAACAGACAACGAGGACCAGCAACTGGCGTTGTTTTAGCAACTCTCTGAGCCAGGCAAATATCCTTAAACCAGATTTGACCAAGCGTCTACAAAGTCACGCAATCACTGCCGATCTTCCAGAATCGTTTCCATTGGTAAAATAGCGCATGCAAAAAAACACAATGAACCCGTTTTTGGTTAACGTGTACCTGCTGTTTTTCCAGGCAACAATCAAGCATACATCAGTTTTCCACGAGGAGTTGGAATTGCTCGACCCAGTTCTTTTGCTGTCTCTAGCCACTCATTAATAATAACTTCAACGTTACTTAATGCTTCTTGATATGTAGTGCCATCTGCCATGCAGCCTGATAACTCTGGAACTTCTGCAATGAACATTTCATCATCATTGCTCTAGTATATAATAATCTCGTATTTATTATCCATTTGAAACTACCATTAATTTATACTTCGTAATTACCATACGAACTTGCCTTACTTGATAACCTTTTGCCATATTATTAATCGGTTGAAGATTCAAGATTTCATCAACCTGAAAGTAGAATAATGATCGGCCTGGAGTGTAATTTTAATCCTTTAGTAGCTTATCCAAATCCAAATCGGCACGATTGATCGTGTCGCTTCGCTTACGACTTGCTGACTACCTAAGTCTTCCTACCTCCGACCCAAAAGTAGATAAGCGGGATCAACGCAAAAACGGCCATTGTAATCCACAACCCAGCCCAATTTTCAGAAGGCATGGCAACTGTGCGCTGATAAACGATTTCGAAAAAGAAACTACCCAGTATGCCCGCCACATTGATTGTCAGCAAACTGTACAAAGCCTGTGCCTGTCCACGGAGTCTGGATGAAACCCGGCGATCAACAAAAATTCGTCCGGCTACAATCATAAAGGTGTAAATGGGTCCATGCAGGGCAATTCCTAGCCAGATGATTGGCAGGAACCCGGTCTCTCCAGCCAGAGCAAGTAATACAAACCGGGTAACCCCCAGAAACATTGACACGATTATCAGCAAGCGTATCCGGTAGCGTCCGGCTAATGTACTGAGTAGCAACATTGCAAAGACTTCAGTGGCTTGACCAATTGTCATTTGTGCAGCAGGATGCTCACTCCCGAAGTTCAACAGCATTGCCGATGCAATCATAAAAAACGAGAAGTAAGGTATCATGATCAGTGTTGAAGCGATGTAAAATACGCGCAATTCCCCGTTTTTCAGTAACCTGAATGCGCCCAGCCCAAACGCAGCCTTCCATCCACGGCTGGTTTGGTCTTCCGGCAAGGTTGCAGGCAGAAGAAAACACACCAATCCCATCAAGACCCGAACATATGCGGCAATGCGACCAGTAGTTGCAGATGTATCCAGGCTCAGAGCACTGACCACCAAACCCGCAGTTAGCCAGCCAATAGTTCCACACAGCGAGTACAACGGAAACGACTTTTCAGGATTTGAAAGGTTTGCCAGCTTGATTTTGGCAATCAGCGGAATCATCGACGCTGAAATCAACGCATTGCAACTCTGAAAAAACAGATACCACTGCGGATGCCAACCCCATTCAAGCGACGAAAATGCCAGCCACAAGAATCCGGCGCCCAGCAGGCTAATCGTGCCGAGCAGTTTTTGCGCCTCAATTCTGCGATCCGACAGTGCAGCAAATAAGAGCAAAGAAAAGATTCCCATCACTTGCGAAAGTGCAAACACATAAGGTACCGCCCAGCGTGCATCATATGTTCCGAGAATATTTGGCAGTGAGGGCAGCCACATACCCATCGACATGTACATCAAGAATGTAGCCACTCCCATAAGATAAAGGCGATGCTCCAGAAGTATCTTCATTCGAGTAAATTTTTTATCACTACTCAAAGTAGTGATATTCAGGCACATTTTATAATCTATTTGCCGGATGCAAAAAAAGAAGGGCAATGTTCGTCCATTGCCCTTCGTCAAATAGTTGCCTGCGTTGACCTTGTAAAAACTAGTGTCCTAGATTGTTAAAGTTTAAATAAACACACATTTATTGATGATACTTGCAATCCGTTGACTCACCGAAGGAAATTTGTAAACCCATTTGTTCAGTTCGCCGGATTGTTCAGCTTGGAAAATCTATAAATCAAAGATCCGTTTCTTGAGATTCCTCAAAGTAGCGACCTTTTTCTTCGGCTCCGTAAGTAAAGGTACCCACAAGCAAATCTTTAAGTATATTGCGAGGATCATCCTGGCGATGACGCTCTTGAAGGGTTTTTTCAGAACCGAAGTAGTAACGCAAGCCGATAACCCCCTGCTCGTAGTCATCATTTGCAAACAATCCTTGTGCAAATATGCTAAGTCCGCAACTGGAAACAGCGTATTCTGCTTCGAGACGAAAAGCAGGATTGTCAAACCGATACTCAAAGCCAGCCAGAACACTCATATCTTCCAATGGGTAAATTGTTGTGTAAACCAAACCAAATGCACCCTCTTCATCCAAATCACGGGTTATAAGCGCATTACTCTCAAGATCGATTGATGCAAAGCCTGCTCTAGCTCCGAAAGTCAATAATCCGTAGTAATACTCACCTTCAAGACTGATTTCGTAAGTGTCCACATCACTACTCCAGACGCCACCTGCAGAAACCCCAAAGAGTCCCACTTCGTAATCTCTCCAGAAAAAATGGCCACCAAAGCCTCCGTATTCATCACCACCACTAACATCTGCATATAGTGCGTCTAACTGTACACCAAAGGATTCTGCGATAGGAGCGGAAAAACTGCCTCCATTGATCCAAGCATCCGTTGAATCCAGATTACCATAGGCTGAATCAATTTTACCGTTTATTGCGGATACAGCAGTATTTGCGTAGGCAATCGCTGAGACAAATAATAGTGGAATAAATGCAAATTTTCTTTTCATGATGATTTAAAAAAGCTTAGTTGTTATAAGCATCATTGAAAAATGCAATACTTAAAAAATGAATTATAAAAATGGCCGTGTCCGCTGAAACTACCTACTGGGTACATGATCTAAGCCCTTTTCTTATTCGCTTTCCGGAAAACTCGATCGGGATTGAAGGCATCCGTTATTACGGGCTGGCCTACCTGTTTGGGTTCATTGCTGCGTGGACATTATTGCGCATTTACAATGCCAGAGACAAATTTGCCATTGATGCCGACGCGCGTTCAGCGTTGATGACAGCGATCATTCTTGGTGTCATCGCAGGGGGCCGCATCGGTTATATGCTCTTCTACGACCTCTCAGCCTTTTTGCAGAATCCCTTTCTGTTGCTGCGTGTAGATCAGGGAGGCATGTCTAGTCACGGCGGTTTTATTGGTGTTTTTCTGGCGGTTGTCTGGTTTGCTAAAAAATACAACTACCCTTTTTTAAGGCTTGGCGATGTAATCGTCACGCTTGCACCTCTGGGACTATGTTTTGGACGCATTGCAAATTTCATTAATGGTGAACTCTGGGGGCGTGTTACCGATGTGCCCTGGGCGGTCATTTTTCCCAAAAGTCCGGTGGTCTATGATATGGCCCGGCATATACTAATGCCTGAGCCAAGGCATCCGTCTCAGTTGTACGCAGCTTTTCTTGAAGGACTTCTGCTTGTTCTCTATACCCAGTGGCGTTTCTGGCGCACGCAGCCAAAGCCTGGGCAAATTGGTGGTGAATTTCTAATCGGCTACGGCATCGTTCGCACTTTTGGCGAACTTTTTCGAGAGCCGGATGCAACATTGATCCTGGGCCTTAGTCGTGGCCAGTTTTACTCAATCTTTATGATTATCGCCGGTATTGCAATACTCCGCCTAGCGAAAAGACAGCATCTAAAGAAGACAACTTAGCGGAAGCAGAGCACCGGTATTCGGCAAAGGCGCAACAAATCCGAAGTCGTGCTGCCGATGAAAAACTTACGGATACGGCTGTGTCCGTAGGCTCCTGAAATCAGAAGATCAATCTCTGCACGACCAACATATTCAGTGACAGCCGTTTCGACATCACCGCTGAGCACCTGGCACTCCGAACTAATCCCACTTTCTTTGAGAATCTTTTCAGCTTCAGCCAACCGTGTGGCTGCCTGATTTTCATCGTGCTTTTCATCCACTGAAACCACATGAAGATGAAACGAACGGAACAGTTCGGACTTTTTGATAAACTCAAGCGCAGTACGACTGCTATTCCCGCCGTCATAGGCTATCAAGGCTCGATTGATCGGCTGGAATTTGCGCGAAGTGACCAGACAAGGCTTGTCTAAGGAACGAACAACACGCTCCAACATAGAGCCTAGATGCTCTGTTGCAAAGTTGGCATTTTCACCTCGCTTACCCAGAAGGATCAGATCCGCACCACTAGCATATTCCTCAATGGAATCCACCAGTAATCCTGTCTCATGGTGAAAACTAGTGTGATCGGAGAGCCCCTCCGACTTGAAGATTTTCATTGCAGATTCTTTGACGAACTTGGACTTATGCTCTTCGAGTTCCCTGAGATGATCGATCATTCCGTCATAGGGCTGAATGCCGAGGCTACCACTTAGGTCAGCCATTGCAGGCACCTCAAACTGGCGCAGGTCTGTGACATATAAAATGTCGACATTTGCCCCCATCTTTTTTGCAAACCATGCACCATAACGACAACATTCTTGTGCATAGTTGGAACCGTCTGTACAGATAAGCAACTTTTTCATGTCTCCTTTATTTGATTAGATTGCCTGCCATTTTAGGTAACTTTTAAATATTGTAAAGAATACACCGCACGCAAAGGCGACTTGATAAATATTATGCTTTAAGAACGAATCCGTCAGGCACAATCGTGTTTTTGCACACAATAAGTACTCCATCACGAATGCAAATCTCACTGTTATAATCAAAGTTTTTCGGCAGACCTTCGGGATCCAATATTACGTTTTGTCCAATTCTTACATTCTTGTCGAGAATGGCATGCTTTACCACGCTGCCGGGACCTATGCCCAGTGCAGGTTGACCCAGTTTTTTATTTTCCTCCATATCGTCAATGGTATCGTACAAATCTGCGCCCAGCATAACCACGTCTTCCATGACCGAATTGCTAATTACTGAACGCACCCCCATTAAACAGCGATTCAAACGACTATTGGTGATAATACTACCATCACCAAGAACTACGCGTTCTAACTCACAGGAATTCAATTTGGATGGTGAAAGCAATCTCCCCCGCGTGTAAATCTTGGCATCCGGGTTAAAAAAATTAAAGGGCGGCAATGCTTCTGTCAGCCGCAGGTTTGTATCAAAAAAGGCTCTTATGGTACCAACATCTTCCCAGTAATCGTCAAAAATGTAACTGCACATTTTTGCTTTCCCCAGCAACCCAGGGATAATCTCCTTACCGAAATCCGTAGCTTCCGTAGCCAAAGCATCGGTCAATACATTTGCATTAAAGACATAGATGCCCATAGACGCCAGGCAGTAATCCTGATCCTCCGGACTTTTCATCTTGCTGCGAACACAATCACCCACCGCCAGATTTTTGATCACCTCCGGATCTTTAGGCTTTTCAACGAATTCCTTAATTTCCAACTTATCGTTAATACGCATCAGCCCAAGCTCTTTAGCAGCATTCAGTGCGATCGGCTTTGCTGCTATCGTTACCGATGCCCCTGAAGTATCGTGCATTCGAACCATTTCAGCAAGATTCATGCGATACAATTGATCCCCGGAGAGAATAACATATAGTGTATCATCCCGCCTGGGTCCAAAGTTATGAAAGTGGTGCATGTTTTGTCGTACTGCATCTGCAGTTCCCTGATACCAGCTATCACTTGAATCTGTCTGCTCGGCAGATAAAATCTCGACGCAGCCGCCGCCAAATGAATCAAATTTGTACGACTCCTGTATATGCTTATGCAGTGAAGCTGTGTTAAACTGAGTTAAAACGTAGATTCGATTGTAGCCGGAATTTATACAATTGCTGATTGGTATATCAACCAGACGATACTTGCCCCCAAAAGGAACTGCAGGTTTACAACGTTCTTTGGTTAGAGGATGCAAGCGAGAACCGCGCCCGCCTCCCATAATGATACAAATAATTTCGCGCTTTTTCATGGAGTAATAGAGACTAAAAGATGGTTTGATTTGCGCTTATAGACCAACTATAAAATTAATTGAAGCTTTAATCTGCAAAATTTTTACTGACTTCGTACAAACCTCCAGGGCATAGCACTCCATTCCGGGCCTGCATAGTCGATTCCTATCCGCGGCGTAGCATTTATTTCGACGGATTCCATCTCAGCTTCACGATCCTCAATCCAAAGACCACCTGCACGTGTCATCAACTGGCCATTGAATGCACTGTCGATTTGAAAATGCTTCGTCAACCGCCCCGGCCCCTCAACCCCCTCAACTCCACGGATCAACACTGCTGCCGGATAACCTTCTTCGACGGTGGAAATATTCAATAGCCAATGCACCCCATAGCACAGATAAATATATGCGTATCCCGGCGGGCCAAACATCACGACATTTCTAGGGGTAACTCCCTTGTGTGCGTGTGACGCACGGTCCTCAAACCCGTCGTAGGCTTCGGTCTCGCAAATTGCAGCACGCAGGATTTTGCCTTTTTTCAACCGCCGGCACAGCTGTTTACCGATTAGATCCTTTGCAACCTCCAGTGTCGGACGATTGAAGAATTTTTTGCCCAGAACGGACGCCATCAGAAATCGCGCTCCTTCGTATCAATTACCAAAGTTACCGGTCCTGCATGATGCGCTTCGATTTGCATGTCCGCTCCGAAGCGCCCAGTGGATACAGGCTTGCCCAATGAATTTGACAATTCTCTCACAAATCCTTCGTAGATCGCCAGCGCCTGATCCGGGAGCGCAGCACGGTTAAAAGATGGACGGTTTCCTTTCTTCAGGCTCCCATACAAAGTGAACTGACTAATTACCAATGCAGTTCCCCCGACATCCATTAACGATTGATTCATGCGACCGTCTGCATCCTCAAAGATGCGCAATTGTATTATGCGCCGGATAAGCCACTCACTGTCTGCCTCTTTATCCTCTTTGCCAACACCTAGAAAAACGAGGAGTCCCTGGCTAATCTCTCCGGTTATTTTTCCTTCAACTGTAACGGATGCCCGAGAGACTCGCTGTAGGACCGCTCGCATGCTAAAAGAAATTTAGAAACCAGACGAAGCCTTTTGCAAATCGGGTTGTTGAAGACTTACTCCAGCGTGTGGGCATCCAGTTGACGAGTCACTTTGACCATCTTCAGTTTTGCCAGGGAGGGCACTCCATTTTCATAAGGTACCTGGACTTCGCCCTGAATCAGTGGAAGTGCATATTTGTAAAAGTTGAAATTCATGCTGATACCATCTTCGTTGATCCAGCTTTCGGGAAACTTTTTTACGCCGTTGGCAACTTCCGAAAGGTCTGTCAGTCCGGTTTCGCACCTATAGGGCTCACCATCACCACGTAGCAATGTGACCATCTTATCGGTTTCACCTGCAATTGCGGCGGACACTGCAGCCTGCCCGGCTAGATACGCTTCATTATTGTCTGTTTCCGAGGAGCAGTGGACAGCTGCCCGTTGCGCCATCCCGAGGGTAACCAAACGTGCTTTAACCTGTAGCGACTCTTCAACAAGGCTTCTTAGATAATCGCCTGCCCCGCCCAGCTGTGTGTGTCCAAAGGCGTCTTTTCCGGCACTTTTCGTTGCCACGTAGTTTCCGTCTCCATCGACAAGTCCTTCCCCAACTACAACAATGCAGTATTTCTCTTTTTGAAGTACGCTTTGAACATCCGCTACAAACTTTTCGGGAGAAAACGCAACCTCGGGAAGGTAGATCAGGTGCGGCGCGGCATTTGGCTCGTCGCGACGTTTAGCCAGGGATGCTCCTGCCGCAATCCAACCGGCACTGCGACCCATTACTTCGACAATCTGCACCAGATCGTGCTGCCCCATTCCTGCATTGTCACTGGCGATTTCCTTGACGGTTGTGGCGACATACTTGATCACACTGCCGTAACCGGGGGTATGGTCCGTAGTCACCAGATCATTATCAATCGTCTTTGGAATACCGATCACGCGAAGGGCATAGTTGCGTTCCTGGGCGAGCTTGGAAATCTTATCCGCCGTGTCTTGCGAATCGTTCCCGCCGATGTAAAAAAAGTAGCGAATATTGTGCGCTTCAAAGACCTGCAAGATACGTTCAAAGTCTTGCTGCCTTTTGAGCTTAAACCTGCAGGTTCCAAGGGCTGCTCCGGGCGTATGACGCAGTGCACGTATTGTTTGTTGGGTTTCGGAGGCCAGATCAATCAACTGCTCGTTTAAGATACCCAGCACTCCATTTATTCCACCGTAAACCTCCTCAATACATTCGTGATTCAGCGCCTCTGCAACAACACCTGCAAGGCTGGAATTAATAACGGATGTTGGCCCACCGGATTGGGCCACCAGACAATTTCCTTCAAGTTCTTCTGACATAAAATTTTAGCTATTGTTAATGAAAAGTTGTTTTGTAATTCCAAATAGACCGAACGCAACACTTAAAGAATCAAACCAGGTGTATAGTTGACTGCTTCGGGAAATTTTTGCGCTTCTTTGTCAACAATTGCACAAAAGCGCTCCACTTGTTTTTCGGCCAGACCTGTCATTGCCCCGGCGTTTTCAACAATTCCGGAAAGTTTTTCTTCGGAGAATCCGAGACGTGCATCGGCACTTAGACGAGCAATAAAATCGTTTTGTGCCACTTTGCCGTTTCTCAGATCCTTCACTGCCTTTACCGCATGCTCTTTGATTGCTTCATGGGCCGCTTCGCGTCCGACACCTTCTTTGATTGCCTCCATCAAGATTGCCGTAGTTGCCAGAAAAGGTCCATAGCGCTGATTCTCCTGTGCGATCATCTCAGCATAGACCTCCATCTGGTTAAGGATTGTAATGAAAGTATTCAGCAAGCCATCCATCGCAAAAAAGCTATCCGGCAAACAGACCCGGCGCACCACCGAACAGGAAACATCACCTTCGTTCCACTGATCTCCGGCAAGTTCACCAGCCATCGTCAGATAACCTTTTAAGATTACAGCAAACCCGTTGAGGCGCTCACAACTGCGGCTATTCATCTTGTGCGGCATCGCCGAAGAACCAACCTGACCTTTGGCAAATCCTTCACTGGCAAGCTCGTGCCCCGCCATGATGCGAAGTGTTTTAGCAAAACTTGATGGCCCTGAGGCAAGTCTTACAAGTATTGAAATAATTTTTAAATCTAAACTCCGTGGATATACCTGCCCAACTGCGTCGAGTTTATTATTGATGCCCAAATGATCTAAAATGCTGCTTTCGAGAGAGGCGACTTTGGATACATCGCCATCAAAAAGTGAAAGCAAATCGCCCTGAGTACCAACAGGGCCCTTGAGGCCGCGCACCGGATATTCTTCGATTGCCTGATTGAGTTCTCTGAAAGCGAATAGCAGTTCTTCGCCAAACATGGTGAGACGCTTGCCGAAAGTGCTGGGCTGTGCGGGGACGTTGTGCGTGCGTGCAGTTAACGGAAGTGATCTCCACTCCTTCGCTCTATTTGCCAGAGCCATCAAAGCAGCCATCGACTTAATGCGAACGATTTTTAATGCCTGAATAACCTGCAACTGTTCAATATTTTCAGTCAGATCACGGCTGGTAAGCCCCTTGTGAATATGTTCGTACCCGGCGAGCGAGCAAAATTCTTCGATGCGTGCTTTTACATCGTGACGAGTAATTTTTTCTCTGGCGTTAATCGAGTCGAGATCGACCGTATCTTTTACACGTTTATATGCATTGATTGCTTCTTCAGGTATATCCAGGCCCAACTCTCTTTGGGCACACATCACGGCAATCCAATATTCGCGCTCCAGCTTGATTCGCCCCGCTGCACTCCATACGGCCTGCATGTCCTCCGAGGCATAACGCGTTGCCAGTATATTTGGTATGCTTTTCATAAATTTTAAGAAGTAGTAAAGATTTGAAATTTTCGAACGAAGCAAGCTTCAAAGTATTTGTATAATGTAGCGAATGAAAAAAGAATGTAGTCTGAAATAGGTACATATTTTTCGGAATCACTGACTGCTTTGGTTAATCCTAGATTCGGCAGTAGAGGTCGATGAGATTTTGTAAAATTTTGTTTCACAAGGTATTGTAGAGCTGTGAATGCGCGCCCTTTGGCGCGTAGAGTCAGCTTCTCAATGCCTTTTGGGGCAAACGATTACGAAAGATCACGAGCTCAATTGCCGAATCTAGGTTAATACCTTACTGTTAAAATCCGTTCATGTTTGGCACAGATTTTTGTATTTGATGTTCAATACTCGATGTTGGTTCCGGCTTTGCCGGCTTGGGGATCTTCTTTAAAATACTCAAGCGTCTTCAAGTACCAGATTGCAGATACAGAAGCTTCGATTGGTTCAGCAACATCTTTCAAAGAGTTCGAAGCATACACAAAACCAAAGTCATCAATAAAGCGTTGCAGATCTTGCCAGAGATGAGAAGCAGTACTGCGAAAGAGAGACACATTCGGGTCATCGGGAAAAGCGTTTGCAAATTCCAGCAATCCACAAATCAATCCACAAATTGACTCAACATGCAAAGAATCTGAGTGTGCCTCCGATTTTTCAATATAGGTATCTTCAAAGCCATCTTCAAAGTGGTAAGCTCCGAAGTAAGTCTTCCCCAGTATATTGAACTCTTTCGTGAAATTATTGACCGTAAAAAAAAGACTATCGGACAATGCTTTGACCTGCTCATCACTCAATTCATCAAGCTTTAGAGAAAAACTGAGCCACGATGCATTATCGACAGAAGTATAAGGGCTTGGCTTTCCGGAAGGTGACCGTCCGCTTATGAAGCGGCGTTTATCATTGTCGTAAAGTTTGCCGTAAATGCTTTCGCGCAGCTTTACACGTATTTCATTCAATTCACTATAAGTGTACGGACCTTTTGGCCCCCAAAGTCTGTCATAGTGATCCAAAGTATAATTCAGGAGTGAAAGCACATTATTGTTGTGCTCGGTAAGAACGTTTTTCGCTTTTACCCTCCTTATAGCATTTGGATAACCATCCACTTCTCTCGGACCATAGCCAAGCATATCCAGGATCTTGTTGTAGGAGTAGTTTATCGTGGAAATTTCTTCCAATATATTCAGAGACCAACCGGATGTGATCAAGCCTTGGTTAGGCCCATCCAATTCTATATGGTAGAGTATTCCGGACAAAGCATCCGCATACAGCTTGGAGTAGGCAGCTTTTAATTTGCTACCTAACTTCAGATAATAATCCGATGCAATGTATTCTGCAATTGCCTGAAGACCACATGCGTTGGCACCAGTTATAAAGCGACAATCCGTCCAATGATCTCCGTAGTCTTTTTGATTGGCAGAAAAGGGCCAACCGGCAAAAATGTTTTTTTCCGGGTTTTCAGGATGTCTCGTATACTGTCCGTTTTTCAGCAACCAAAGCGCACGTTTATTTACGGTCGAATCCTTGTTTTGGATCGCCAGGCTAAGTGCAATAGCAGCATCATAGATCCAAACGCGCCTGTACAGGACCAGCGGACTGTATGCCTGATCGGTTCCTGCTTTGCCGTAGTAGCCTGCCTGGGTCCCTGCTTTCAAAGATCCATTTTTTTCATAAGACAGATTTTCAAAGCCAACAGAACTTTCCAGATAAAGAGTTTCTATTAGCTTCCTGGCTCGCTGAGTATTTTTCTCCTGTATCGCCACCGTCTTTCCGGAATCAGGACTCTGAGTGACTGCATTCGACGCTCCGGAAACATCTGATCCGATCAGCCTCAAGTTCATCAATAACATTCCACAAACAAACAGCAAAATTTTCGCGGGAAAAAGTAAACAAAGTTTATCCATACCTCCGAAATAGTACTTGTAGCATCCCGGGTGCAAGTTCATTCAAAATTAGTAAACAGGAAGTCGCCAAAATATCAGTCTTTTACCCTATGACCCCAAAAAACTCCAATTCCGTGACCATTATTCTCAAAGCTGTTCTGGATCTGATCTTTCCACGAAGCTGCATACACTGCGATGATACGGTTGACTTATCGCCTTACGACTTTATCTGCAAATCATGTGCCTCTGACTTGATCGAATGCCAGCCCCCCGCCTGCAATATCTGTGGCCATCCATTTTACGGCGCAATCGTCTCGACAAAAACCTGTTATCACTGCGATGAACTCGATCCCATCTTTGATCGGGGCAAGACGCTTTTCATTGCCAAAGGAATCGGCCGTACACTTCTTCACGAATTGAAATACCGGCAAGGAAATTACGTCCTGAAAGACCTGTCCCGCATGGTGCGCCGTTCCACACACTATCTCGAATACATTCAAAACGCCACACTTGTACCGATTCCACTGCATCCGACAAAATTGCGTGAGCGTGGCTTTAACCAAAGTGAGCAGATTGCAAAAATGCTGGTTCAGTGCACCGACGGCAACGCCAGAGTTGAGAAACTCCTCATTCGCAAAAAATACACACAGAGCCAAACCTTGCTGAATCGTTCAAAGCGTTATCAAAATGTGAAAAATGCCTTTGCTTTAATTCCCGATATCGTTCTAGATTCCGAAAGATTATATATCCTCGTCGATGACGTATTTACCACCGGATCGACACTAAACGCGTGCGCCAGGGTACTTCGCAAAGCAGGTGCAAACCATCTGCAGGTAGCTACCATCGGACACGGCTAAAGAACGCCATTTTCAATTATTTTATAACTCGAAGAAACCTGCACATGTCACTATTCGGAAAACCTCAGTACTCAACTGTCACCGTCAAGAAAAAGGATATCCCCAAAGACATCTGGACCAAATGTCCCAAGACCGGTGAGATTATCTACAACCGCGTGCTCAAAGAAAACCTTATGGTCGTTCCGTCCAGCGGCTACCATTTTCCACTCAACGCCCGCACCCGAATCGACTCCATGCTGGACGAAGGCACCTTTGAGGAAATGGATACCGGCATCCGCTCGCTCGACCCACTCGAATTCAATGCGACCAGTTCTTACAAGGAAAAGCTCAAAGCAAGTCAGGCGAAAACCAAAGAAACCGATACAGTCATTTCCGGTGTTGGTAAAATGGGAGGCATTCACGTAAGTATCGCAGTGATGGACTTTCGCTTCATGGCTGCCAGCCTCGGATCAGCTGCCGGAGAAAAACTAACTCGTACAATCGAACGTGGAGTCGATCGAAAAATCCCCGTCATTATCGTTTCCGCCTCCGGAGGCGCCCGCATGCAGGAAGGTATTCTCAGTCTGATGCAACTAGCCAAAACCAGTGCAGCGCTGGCAAAGCTAAGCGCGGCAAAAGTCCCCTATTTCTCGATTTTGACCAATCCCACTATGGCCGGAGTCATGGCGAGCTACGCTTCGCTGGGCGATGTCATTATCGCCGAACCAGAGGCCTTAATCGGCTTTGCCGGACCCCGCGTAATTAAAGAAACCACCCAACAGGATTTGCCCGAAGGTTTCCAGACTTCTGAATTTCTACTGGAGCACGGCTTGATTGATTTGATCATTCCTCGTCAGGAAATGCGTAACCGAGTTATTAATTTACTTAAATTGCTCTACCGGGCACCGAAAAAAAATGCAGGCTAGGATTTTGCGATGGCTCGTCAGATTGATTATAAAGGTGCACAAGACTACCTGAATTCTCTCAAAAACAAAGGGGTAAAGTACGGTATCGACAGCATCCGTTCAATCACGGCTATACTTCAACATCCTGAAAAAAAATTTCCAAGTGTTCACATCGCCGGCACCAACGGCAAAGGCTCAACCTGTGCAATGCTTGAAGCCATCTATCGGGCCAATGGATACCGGACCGGACTCTACACTTCCCCGTATCTCATACACGAGAGTGAAATGATTCAGGTAGGTCGCCGCCCTCTGTCAGAGATCGATATAATCCTTTACATCAAAAAGCTAAAACCCATCGCTGCGGAAATTGGCGCTAAAAACCCGGATGGCCATCCGTCCTTCTTTGAATTGATGACGATTATGGCTTTTCTACACTTTGCTGAATCAAAGATCGATCTCGCCATCCTGGAAACCGGTATCGGCGGACAACTGGATGCCACCAATGTTGTCGATCCCGAACTTTCAATCATCACCTCTATCGGCCTCGATCACACTGACCTGCTGGGAGATACGATTGAACAAATTGCCTATCAAAAAGCAGGCATCATCAAACCGGGAAAACCCGTCCTGATTGGCAAAATCCCCGAAGCAGCTGAGTCCATCATTCGCAAATACGCCGAGGAAAGAAACAGCAAACCCTATTCTGTCCGCGAACGTTTTACAGACATCGAAACACTTCCGGAAACCAATCTTGCCGGCTCCTTTCAGCGATGGAATGCTGCAGTAGCCACCTATGCCACCGAAATACTCGACACAAAATTCCCTGTCGATTCAGCAAAAACCCCTTCTATTCTACAGACAATTAAATGGCCCGGACGATGGCAGACCATTAAACTTGCCGACAAAACAATCATCTTTGATACCACCCACAACCAGGAAGGCGCTGAAATGCTAAAGCAAAACCTGGAGGATCTGATTCAAAAAAACCAGAGCAGGCCGATCATCATCTTTGGCACAACAAGCGAACTACGTGCCCGCAGCCTAATGCCTATAGTGCCCCAATACGCCCGCAAGCTCTATCTGGTAACTCCGAAACAACCCGATGCCACATCCAGTCAAACTCTGGAAAAACATCTCCCTGACGAAATCAGAGTACCGACTTCTCAAGCAAAGATTGAAACACTTTTCCCCACACCTGAAAAATGCATCGCAGGTGAACCGGGCGATACGATCATTATTACCGGCTCCATCTATCTGGTTGGGGAAGTCCTCAAGCGATTGAATATCAATCTTTCATCCTAGCCGGAACCAAAAGGAATATTTAACGTCGAATCCAAACGAATCAAATACTAACACGGAGGCGCGGAGCAACGGAGATAAAGAACAGAACCAAAAAACTCTGCTTCTCAGCGTCTCTGCGTTAGAAAATAGCGTTTCCTCAGCTTTCCGCGTTTCAGTCTTAGGTTGCAGCTTTGCTGCTTCGTGTCCGACCTATTCGTACATATCTGTGCCAAACGTGCACGGATTTTAAAAGTAAGTAACAATCAAAAATCATGAAAACTTGGACTGACCCCATTCTGCTTTAGACCTCATTCTGCTTTAGACCCCATTCTGCTTTAGTGGACACGAACATGGAGTAGCTGCCGACGGGAGTCCCGTCCAGCGAAGGGTCATGATGGACTCACGAAACGGTGAAGGCCTACAATACGTATGGCAGTTGGACTTGCCTCTGGAACCAACTCATAAACGCCGACCGGCGCGCGAGTCTACAGGCCAAGAGCAACACAGCCAACTGCAAGCCGAATTGCTGGAAGCTATTTTCAGCAGTACCAACCACGAAGCGGCTTATCGCCGTGTCAAAGCCAACGGTGGAGCTGCCGGTGTGGATGAGGTCAGTCTTGAGGATTTTACTGAATGGTTTCAACCACGACGTGAAGACCTGCTGCGACGACTTCATCTGGGCAACTACCACCCAAGTCCGGTTCGCCGGACTTACATCGAAAAGAAAAACGGTAAACAACGTCCTCTGGGCATACCGAGCGTTTTCGACCGGATGGTTCAACAAGCCATTCACCAAGTACTCTGTCCTATTCTGGATCCGAGTTTCAGCAAACACAGTTATGGCTTCCGGCCAAACTGTCGCGGTCTCGATGCCGTTGGTTGCATCAGCCAAGCCATTGGCGATGGTTATCGATGGGCCATTGATATCGACTTGAAGTCCTTCTTCGACAAAGTGCCGCAAGCCAGAGCACTTAATGCACTGCGCGAGCGTCTCGGCGGAGAAGGCTCCGTGGTCAGCTTAGTCAAACAATACTTCAAAGCTGGCTATGTCGAATTGGGCTCCTACAACCCGACGCCCTGTGGTGTTCCACAGGGTGGCCCGCTCTCGCCGCTGATCTCAAATCTGGTGCTGGATGCACTGGACAAGGAATTAGAGGCGCGCGGCCATCGGTTCGTTCGCTATGCCGACGACTTCGTCGTATTGGTCAAAAGCGAGCGAGCGGCCCATCGTGTATTCGCAAGCCTGTGCTCATTTGTTGATCAGAAGTTGGAACTGGCAATCAACAGCGAGAAAAGTGCGGTGCGTCCTGTCAAAGAGTTGAGCTATCCTGGCTTCAGCTTCAAAGGCAAACGTATCGTAGTTAGTGAAGAGTCCATGGCAGAGTTCAACTATCGACTCAAAGAGCTGAGTAAGCGCAATTGGAGTGTGAGCATGAGTTATCGCATGAAAGAGTTGCGCAACTACATACGCGGCTGGATGAGCTACTTCGGACTAAGTTCTGTTTACAGCATTTGGATACCGATAGACCAGTGGCTGCGTCGGCGCATCCGTATGTGTTACTGGCGTGCGTGGAAACGTCCAAAGAGACGATACCTGAACCTGCGAAAACTCGGAGCCAAACACAAAGAAGCCGCTGGCTTTGCCCGAAGCTCAAAAGGTTGCTGGCGAATCGCGCGGTACTTGGGCCACAAAGCCGCAATGACCAATCAATGGCTCGAAAACGAGGGCTTGATGTCAATCAAGCAACAATGGTGGAACGTGAAGTTCCTGCGTATAACCGCCTTAAAACAGACTGCGTAGCACTGCGA
>CAZTSB010000076.1:0-27189 GCA_964616435.1 uncultured Puniceicoccaceae bacterium
ACAGGTTCTTACATGCTTATAAAAGATTGGTACTCGTAAAGCGCAGTAGTTTTTTAAACTTACTCGCTATGACGATGAACTGTCAAAGAACAGAAATTCTGCTCGGGTACGTAAACAAATACTAACAAACAAAATGAAAAACCTTTGAACTCTAGTTTCAAAGGAAAGCCTATCAACATGCTCCTCCAAAATGATCGAGTCAATCTATTTTTTTCAGTTTTTTTCATTTGAATGTAATACTCTTGCTTTGAGATACTAGAATAATGAAATTTAAAGTTTGGGGATCTCAAGGCAGCGTGGCAGGCAACTTGGTTGCGCCAAATAGCTTAGGAAGCAACACCCCTTGTGTTTCGGTTGAATTGGACAACGGCGAACAGCTAGTGTTAGATGCAGGTTCCGGAATTATTCCATTTGCTCTATTTTCAAACAATATTCCCAAGACACTCATCATACTGCTTTCTCATCTACACTGGGATCACATCGAGGGACTCCCTATGGCACTCCCCTCTCTGTGTAAAAAAACATCGCTTACGATTGCCGGCGACTTTGGGAAGAGTTTGTCCTTTGCGATCGAAACATTATTTAATCCTACGTTTTTCCCAGTTGCATTAGACACACTAAATATAAATTTAGTACAAAAGCATGTTTGTACGTTTTTAAAAGAACGCGGAATAGTTGTTAAGCAACTCCGGCTCAATCATGCAGTACCCTGTTACGGATACCGGATTTTTGATGGAAATAAATCCTTAGTATATTGCACAGACAACGAAATAAAGCCAGAGGCTCATGCAAAGACCTTAGTTAAGTTTTGCCATAAGGCAGATATTTTAATTCATGACTCGCAATATCTAGACTCTGAAAAAAGCCTAAAAAAAGGTTTGGGGCACAGCTTTGCATCAGATGTTGCTGATCTCGCTCAGCAAGCCGAGGTAAAGTCTCTCGTCCTATTTCACCACGAACCATTCGAGCAGGACATCCGCCACAAACAGATATTAAATCAGGCAAACAAAATCCTTATGGGAAAAATCCCTGTCCAATGGGCAAAAGAAGGTGAGACCTTCTCACTGTAAACTCTCATCGCCCTCTACTGCCGAATTAGGTTCAAATACGGAGAACAGACAAAAGTCTAATCTCCGGTCACTACTTCTTCGGAACCGCTGTGATACGGACCCGTATGTCCGCTGGTGTGGGCTTACTATTACCCACAAATATAATAACTGATTGGCCACAGGTCAGTTTTTCTTGATTAGGTATTCGGCTACGGCTTGGTAGGCAGGCAACGAAGTCGGGTCGATGTATGCATTCTTAGCTTGCGGGTGAGAGGAAAATCGGACGATGACCATTTCGGCAGTCGGGTCGATGTAGATCGTTTGACCATGAACTCCCCGAGCCGCATATGCCTCGTGATCATTGTGGAATATCCACCACATGCTACGGTAGCTTCCACCTGGAATCGTCTTGAAGTCCGCTTCAGCGAACGCGACCTTGTCTCCGCCAGCTCGAATGTTTTCGACAACCTTAGCCGGAAAGAGCCGTTCTCCATTCAGTTTGCCGCTGTTGAGCATGAGTTGCCCGACGCGACCTAAATCCCGTAGCCCGGCACTCAATCCACCCCCGGCAAAGGTAGTTCCCTTGGCATCGACAGTTATGTATCCATCTTGCTCTGCGCCGATTTTTGTCCAGATGCGTTCAGACAGGAGATCAGCAATGTTTTTCCCGGAGATACGGGCGACGATCCAGCCAAGAGCATCGGTGTTGATCGTCCTGTATCTGAAGACCTCGCCGTGGGAGCCCTTCTTTTTCACAGTTTGCAGGTATTCGAAATACCCGTTCGGCCCCTCATAGTCTGCGGGTTTGGGTAGTGGACTCGCCGCCCTGGAGTAGCCCCAAATGTCCGCCTTCGGATCGGAGTAATCCTCACTGTAGTCGAGGGCGGTGGTCATATCCATAACCTGCCTTACTGTGGCATCACCAAACCCACTCTGCTCGAGTTCCGGGACAATCGAGGCTACTTTGGCGGATTCATCAAGTGTTCCCTCGGCCACAAGAATTTCTGCTAGTAGTCCCGTCATGGATTTGGTCATCGACATAGCGGCGTGCTTTCCAGCTTCGTCCAGAGCTCCGAAATATTTCTCATACACAATCCGACCTTTGTGAAGGATCAGAATTCCGTCTGTGTAGTTGGCAGCAAGCGATTCCATCCAAGTCATAGGTTTCTCTCCGTTTAGCGGAGTGAATGTCACCGCGTCTATCCCTTCGTCAAAAGAGAAGGTCATCAAGGTTGGTGCGCCTAGCCCTCGACTGACCTGCTTGGTTGGCATTAGTTCCCGGATGTGGCAGACTGTCCACCGTAATTTTGGAAAACTAAAGAAGTCCGATTCGGGTTGCATGATGAGTTTGTCCGGCGGCGGTGGGAAATCCTGCATCCAACAGAGTCGTGCCGGGTCAGACTCTTCCGCATTCATTTGTTTTACATTTTGCGCGGATCCGCTACCTGTTGCGGCCAACAGGATAAGGACGCCAAAGAAAAATGGTGTAGATCTTCTTATCAGTAAGAGCATGCTTTGATTTTTTTGTTAGCCGGTTTGTTTTACAGATTATTCGACACGGTCCATCTCCGGCAGCTTAAACTGTCCTTCAACGACAGAGTCTTCGGGTTCGTAAAGACGGCATTGCAGCATAAAGTAGTCGTCAGGTGCTGGAAGCCAGTTTGCAAGATGGGTCGCATCAGTTGGCTTTTTGTGAGAAATGTAGATCGTCAATGTGCCGTCATCGTTTCGTTTGAGGTCTTCCGTGACAGTTCCAATCTTGTAGCGCTTAATCTCATTCTCGACCATGAATCGATCTTCCGCGTCATACATGGTAATTGACCAGAAGCCGCCGTTATCGGTTCGAACAGGCACTTCGGCAGGCATCGTCAGCGTATAAGCGTGCTTCCCGTGGAGGCGTTGGCCGTTGCTGTCAACGTAGCGTTTGGGATACATGGCGCGTTCAGGTGAATTCAGGCCTACACTGTTCATGTTCACTGCTGCCCTGAGGAGGTAGTCAGTGCCGTAACGCCCGGCCTCAAACTCCCAGTTCCAGCCGTTGACCGGCGTTCCTGTGTTCTTTGCGGCATAAAGCACCACGTTGAACGCATCCTTATGGGCTGCAATTAAGGCTGCCTTCTGATTGTCTGTGAGATCATCGACCCCGCCGGAACCAATCCCGATACTCTTGAAAGTGTCGACTATCGGAGCATCCCCTGGAAGGGGATGCTCGACAAGGATACGATCCAGGCGAACGAAGAAATCGACACCCTCAGGAAACTTCACGGTCGGTGCGCCAGCAGCCTTCTTCGGTGTTGGTTGCTTCCCGCCGTCTAGGTACTGATCAAGAGGCATGAGTCGAAACTGCTTCTGAAGGCTCAGTTCAAAGGAGATATCCTCGGGATCCGGCACTCCGATCCTTCCAGCGAGCCACATGAAACGGGTACGGGAAAAGTAGACTGGAAGATCATCAGGGATCTCACCTTTCCATCCCCGCTTGGCGAGCACGTAGTAGCCGCCCTTCGAACCGACCGTGGAATCGCAAAGGTCGACGACTGACTCTGTATACATATCAAGGACCTGCTCAATCCAATATCGGCTCTCAATTGGTGGAATATAAACTACCACCGGCTGTTCTTCGACATCGACCCAAGCTTGGAGGTAAACCGTATCATTGTTCGGCGTAGCGTAGGATCGATCCCGATAGTCCCAGAGGCGCGTAATGGGACCGAACTGGTTGATTGGAGCCTGCCCATTATCCATAGGCGCATCGACCGAGGTCTGAAGTTTCATCGAGACGTCCATGATGAAAGGAGCCCAGCCGTACACGGGGCAGCGTTCAGGGCAGTCGAATACGTGTAAGCGTATTCTGCCCTCTTCCGAGCGGCTTGCTCGTCGAGGTCTTGACCGAAAGCTTGGCTAATCGGGAGAATCATTGTAAGGAGGAGAAGAGCTTGTTTCATTGGAGGATCTTCTTTGGCTAACTTAAAGTGTTGTAGGCTGGAAACGCAGCTTTCTGCTTACAACCTGTTGGACTCAGTTTTCTTTGTAGTTATATCGTATCTGCACAAATACGATACCTTGTTCAAGTTGCTTGTAGATTATCCGATGTTCTTCGTTGATTCTTATAGACCTATACCCACTTAGGTTGTGCTTTAATGCTTCAGGTTTACCGATTCCTTCATAGGGTGCTCTTTGTATTTCTTTGATCAACAAATGAATTCTCTTTAGGATTCTTTTGTCGATCTTTTGCCAATATTCATAGTCTTCCCATGCTTGTGGAGTAAATTAGATGTTCATTCGTTGAGATCGATTTCTCTTTCTATCGTAATTCCTTTTTCGGCAGCTTCAATCGACTGCAAAAGACGTTTAGCATTAGCAGGATTACGTAATAGATACGCGGTCTCTTGAAGAGACTCATAGTCTTCTAGAGCGATCATAACGACTGCTTGTTCTCTTTTGCGTGTAATAATGACGGGGTTCTATCTAGACAGACTTGATCCATTGTAGAGGCGAGATTTTCTCTCGCTGCAGTGTAAGTTATCGCATTCATATGGACAGAATGATGTCCGTATTTAAGGTCGGATCAAATTATTTCTTGGGGACAGGCTGGAATTCAACCCAAAATAACTTTCCGCGGGACTCGGATAAAGAAGTCAGACCCTAACTTCGTTCTTGGAAACTGAGAAAAGAAAGTCCGATTCGGATTTTCTTCTCTGGAAGTTAGGGAACCAAACCGTGCACGATGCACGTGAAGTAAGTTTTGGACGGATGAGTATTTTGTCGCTTACTGTGGGTTACTATTAAACGGACTTTTTGAACAGCAATGTGGCGTTTTGACCGCCGAATCCAAGATTGTTGCAAATAGCTACATCTACTTCAGCTTTGCGCATTTCATTAGGTACGCAGTCCAGATCACAATCCGGATCCGGTGTTTCATAGTTGATAGTGGGTGGTATTTTGCCATCGCGTATGGCGAGGGCGCAAACAATGGACTCAATGCCGCCTGCGGCACCCAATAAGTGGCCCGTCATGCTTTTTGTAGAACTTACGGGAATCTTATATGCATGATCGCCGAGCGCTTTCTTGATCGCCACGGTCTCGTACTTGTCGTTGTAAGGAGTGGACGTACCGTGTGCATTGACATAGCTAACATCTTCCGGCTGTAACTCTGCCTCCTTGACCACTTCAGAGATCGCGCATGAAAGCGCTTTGCCCTCCGGATCCGGAGAAGTGATATGGTGAGCATCACAGCTTGCCCCGTACCCGGCGATTTCACAATAAATAGTGGCGCCACGTGCTTTTGCATGTTCCAGAGTTTCCATGATCAAGACACCTGAACCTTCGCCCATAATGAAACCGTCGCGATCTTTATCAAAGGGACGGCTTGAACGCTCGGGCGTATCATTGAAATGTGTGCTCATCGCTTTCATCGAGCAGAATCCGGCATAGCCAAGTTCCGTGATGGCAGCTTCACTGCCACCGGCAATCATGACATCGACTTTATTGTCACGCAGCATGCGAAATGATTCTCCAATACTGTGCGTCCCGGATGCACAGGCGCTGACGATGCCATAGTTGGGTCCACGTGCACCGACTTCAATTGCGACCACTCCACTGGCTATGTTTGCAATCAGCGAAGGAATCATAAAAGGCGATACTTTGCGTGGCCCCTTTTCAAATAAACGCCGCGACTGCGTCTGTATTGTTTGCATACCACCAATCCCAGAACCGATAAGCACGCCGAAACGCTCTGCGTTAAGCTTGACAGGATCAATACCGGCATCCTTCAGGGCAAGTTTTGAAGAGGCAACCGCAAATTGCGTGTAGCGATCATTGCGTTTTGCTTCCTTGGGATCCATAAAGTCTCCGGGAGTAAAATCTTTAACTTCACTGCCAATTTTTGAAGGATAGTCCGTAGTGTCGAATGAAGTTATTCGATCGATACCACTCCGGCCAGCTAGAAGGCCTGCCCAAAGAGCGTCAGCGCCGAGACCATAGTTGGTAATAGCGCCAATACCGGTAATGACGACTCGTTGTTGTCTTGAAACTTCATCCATAGCTGATTGCTATTAAATAACCCCGCTGCTCGCACAGCGGGGCATTGAAAATTAGATTGTTAGTATTTAAAAAGCCGTAAGCGGCGGGAAATTAAACTCAAAGAGATTAAAATAAAGCCGCATGGTGCATGCCTAAATCAAGATACTGTAAACAAAGTTTATTTATCTTCTTTATTTTTCTAACTTTTTCCAGCGCCTCCGGACTTTTCGCTTACGTATCCAATTACGTCACTGACAGTCAGAAGCTTTTCGGCATCTGATTCGGGAATCTCGCCATTGATTTCATCCTCGAATTCCTCTTCAAAGGTCATAATCAACTCGACAAGATCGAGAGAATCGGCCCCGAGATCATCGAGAAAGGAAGCTTCAGGAGTTACCTGTTCTTCATTTACGCCAAGTTGCTTTGCGATGATCTCTTTTACTCGTACTTCAATATTTTCTTCCGACATAGTATTATTATAATTCTAGGTTAAGGTTAAACGTTCATTTAAGGTTAAACATTCTTTCATCATCATATGAACATACCACCGTCAACTGTAAAAACCTGACCTGTGATATAACCGGCTTCCTCTGAAGCGAGAAATCCGGTCATGTGTGCAATTTCTTCTACGGTACCCATACGTTTCAGCGGAATGAGGCCCAGGATGGCCTTTTGTTGATCTTCTTTGAGTTCAGAAGTCATATCCGTTTCTATAAAGCCGGGAGCGACCGCATTTACCGTTACACTGCGTGCGGCAAACTCCTTTGCGAGACTCTTGGTGAGGCCAATCATGCCAGCCTTTGCAGCTGCATAGTTTGCCTGACCGGCATTTCCGTTAAGGCCTATCACTGAAGAAATATTGATAATGCGCCCCCAACGCTTGCGGGTCATTGGTCGAGCAAGGTTTTTTATCCAACTGAAACAACTGGTCAAATTGGTTGCAATGACATCATCCCAGTCCTCATCGCTCATTCGGAATAGCAAGCCATCACGTGTGATTCCCGCATTGTTGATCAAAATATCGACGGTACCATGCGCCTTCAGAAATTGTTCGGAGGCAGCCGCTACTGCCTGTTTGTCGGCAACATCCACAGCTAGAGACTCCGCAGAACCGCCACTTTCATTAATTGCTTCGGCGACTGTACCGCATGAATTTGCTGAACGACTGACACAAATCACATGAAGCCCTTTATTTGCAAGGAGTTCTGCAATACTTTTGCCAATACCACGGCCTGCCCCGGTTACCAGGGCAACTTTATTATCGGTTGTTTTAGTCATTTAAAAATATAGATAGTCGCTTCGTAGAATAAGTGAAGTCATTTGCATTATTTTTTCAGGATCAAGCATTAAGTTAGTAACTTTAAAAGAACGGGCTATTCATTAAACGGTTTTAGCGTGCTTCATACTGAAGACTCTTTTTGGAAAACTCTGCATAATTTGGGATCAAGCAAGATTGACAGACATGGCTTTAACAAACTGAAGTGCTTCCATGTCAGAATCCGAAGAACAACGCATCCAGAAAATTATTGCACAGGCAGGTCTTTGCTCACGCCGTGAGGCAGAGCGTTTGATCGAAGAAGGCAAGGTACGTGTCAATGGCAAGATTGCTCAACTGGGCGATAAAGCGCTGCCGAATGCTGCAATATTTGTGGACAACAAACCGATTATGAACAAAAAAGCGGAGCGTACGATTACCCTGCTTATGAATAAACCGAAAGGCTATCTGTGTACAAATTCCGATCCTTTCGCCGACAAAACAGTCTTTCAGCTACTTCAACCTGAATTTCAACGCCTGCGCCTCTTCTGTGCCGGAAGGCTTGACAAGGACAGTGAAGGCTTGCTGATACTGACAAATGACGGAGCGCTTGCAAATCGCATCTCACATCCCAGTTCTGAAATCACAAAACGCTACCGTGTCGTCCTTCACCGCGATTTTAACAAAGCGGACATTCCCAAACTGTTAAATGGTATCGAATACGAAGGCGATTTTCTAAAAGCAGAAAAGGTGCTACCGGCGCCAGATGTCAATGAAGGCGCAGCAAGGCGTTTGGAAGTACATCTGCATCATGGTAAAAAACGCGAAATCCGACGACTTTTCGAAGCACACCGCTACTTTGTCAAAAAACTGGTTCGCGTACAGATTGGCAGCCTTGTCTTGAAGAACATTCCTAAAGGCGGCATAAAAATACTCGGGCAAAAAGACATTGAACGACTTTTTTACAAATAAATGCGAATTCAGTATCGATTTGGCTCAATTTAACGTCTAAGTACTAACATTATGCAACTCATTGACGGCAATGCTATTTCAGCATCTATTATTGAAGAACTAAAAACCGAAGTGGCCGGACTTAACGGTAAACAACCGGCAATCACCTTCATTCGTGTTGGAGACGATCCGGCATCAGTTTCGTATGTTAACAAAAAAGAAAAAACCGCAAATGCAATTGGCATCAGGAGCCAACTCATACGACTGCCGATAGACATTTCACAAGTAGAGCTGTTTGCCTACATTGATCGGCTAAATGCCGATCCCGAAATACACGGTATCTTAATTCAGGCACCCTTGCCAAAACATATCGACGAGACGGCTACGTTCAATCGGGTTTTACCCAGCAAGGATGTGGATGGTTTCAATACAGTAAACATCGGCAAACTTTGCCAGGAAGACAGCAGTGGGTTTATCGCCTGCACACCTGCCGGGATCGTACAGCTAATCCACCGCAGCGGCGTTGAAACCGAAGGCAAACACGTGGTCGTGCTAGGGCGCAGTCAGATTGTTGGCAAGCCAGCAGCACTCTTGATGATGCAAAAAAGCATTCCAGGAAACGCCACTGTTACAGTCTGTCATTCGCGAACCACAGACCTGCCGAGCATTACCCGTCAAGCGGATGTGTTGATCGCAGCGATCGGACGGCCAAACTTTGTAACTGCCGATATGGTTAAAGAAGGTGTCAGTGTAATTGATGTCGGCATCAATCGGATTGAAGACCCTGGCAAGAAAAAAGGCTACCGCCTGGTAGGCGATGTCGATTTCGAAGCAGTCGCCCCAAAAGCAACGCATATCACACCGGTACCGGGAGGCGTAGGGCCTATGACCGTAGCCATGCTTATGCAAAATACAGTGAAAGCATTCAAAAATGGGAGTGTCGGACTTAAGAACAATGAACTTTGAATAACAGTTTGCGTATGGTTTCTATTTCCTTCACCAATGTTGCATGGGAGTAAAATTTGTAAACATCGATCGCGATACTCCGATGCTTCTGCCCTGTGACCTGCGAGATTGGGTTAAAGACAATGACTTGGCTACTTTTGTCCTGGAAGCTGTCGAAACAACGGATTTAACCGGTGCGCATGTCAATCATCGTGGTACCGGCAGTGCGGAGTATCCTCCAGCTATGATGCTGGCACTTTTGATTTATTGTTATGCCACCGGCGTGTTCAGTTCGCGTAAGATCGAACGGGCTACCTACGATTCCATTTCGGTACGCTACCTATGTGCTAATGAACATCCCGATCATGATACCATTGCAAAGTTTCGACGGCGTAATCACGGGCTGGTTGAAAAAGTATTTATGCAGGTGTTGGAATTGGCCGGGCACATGGGGCTGCTCAAGCTAGGAACTATCTGCATCGATGGGACAAAGCTACAGGGCAATGCCGATTCAACAAAAAACCTGACGAGCGCTCAGATCGATGAAGAACTTGAGCGCTTGGGCGTGGAAGTAAAAGGCCTGCTGGGCAAGGCTGATGAACAGGATCGCCAGGATAGAGATGGCGATGGAACGCTACTGCCCGAGGAACTGGGACAACGCGAGCGTCGTAAAGACCTGCTGAAAGTAGCCAAGAGTAAACTGGAAGAGCGTTTGGAACGACTTGAGAAATCTCGCAAGGAGAGTGCCAAACGCAGTTGTCGCAAGGATCGTGAAGTTACCAGTGGTCGCTCGCAAGGCTGACCCGGATAAGGAGCAGGCCCGCCGCGATAAGGATCGGCAGCGTCAACGGATCAACCCCAACGATCCAGACTCTTACGCAATGCCGGTTCGCAAGGGTGGTTTCGTTCAGGGCTACAATGCGCAGGCATCCGTGGATGCAGAGGGAGTCGGCCTGATAGTGGGAGCACATGTGACCAACCAACCCACCGATCGCCAGGAATTGGAACCCAACCTCAACAACCTTACCGCCGAACAGTTAAAAGAAGTCCGCTTTGTCGCCGCCGACAAAGGCTATTACAATAGACCTAGCATGATCGATTTGGAGAAAGCTCACGATCTTCGTATGTTGGTGCCGCCCACCCATCAGGATCGCAAAGAGAAGCAGCGTTATGCCAGGGATCATCCACGGGAGATCGAAAAACGCTATAAAGCCAAACTGATGCGCCGCTTGAAGACCCGTCAGGGTCAATCGATTTATCAAAAACGCAACATCTTCAGTGAAGGAACCTTTGCAACGATCAAGAACGCAATGGGCTTTGCTCGTTTTCGCCTCAAGGGCCTGGAGGGTGCCCATATTGAGTGGTTACTCACAGCAATCGCGCATAATTGCAGGAAAATCATAGCGTTTGGCTAATAGGAGCTCCATGGAGTCTGCTGGAAAACTCTAAACAACCTGAAGAAAGGCTAAATCGTCCTAACTCTAGTTCAGGATCGCACTCAATCCAACTTTTTCGAACAGATTGATTGAATGTTCATGGATCTGAAAACGCTCGCTTGACCAAACCGTATAGACAGAGCGCTCTTTTTTGATAATCTAAGTCCGACACTCCCATAAAAAAACTACCGAAGCTCACATCCAGTTCTTGATCAATAAGGCTAAACTGTATGACCGTCTACGCGAAAAATTAAACGAACGTCAGGAAAAAGTTATTGGCCGTATGTTCCAAGAGGTGTCGTATGGTTTTAAGGGAGGCCTAAGTTCAGAAAACTATGTCTCAATTACTCAAACGTCTACTGCCACCGTGACACGTGACTTGTGCGAGCTTGTTGAGCTAGGCGCTCTAATCAAAACCGGAAAACTCAAGAGTACGCGCTATTGGCTTAATCTTACGGTTGATGGCAACTGCTAAGCATGAATATTGTTATCTCATCAGGATAGTGGCAAAAGTAGTCATCATTTGTTTATCAATCGTCTTAGTTCACTCATCCCCAGGCGCTTCTCTCCATCCGGTACGTTTAAACCAAGGGTTCTCTATCGCATCTGGCACGTTCTCGATAACCCATGTAGAGGTCGCGCTTTTTATGAAGTTTTCGATTGCCGTATCGATAATTTGCTCTGCTTTATACCAGGGACGATTGTTGACATATACAATATCTCCCGGTTCGAGCAGAAAGTCCGGGGAAAGTCCCTTCAAAATGGCATTCACATCGACCACAAACACTTGTGGATCACTCAGACTACCGCGAATGACCAGCACGCGGCGTTTCCAGGACCCTTCGGTAAAGCCCTCGCGACGGGTAACAGCAGAAATGATGCTGGCACGATTTGAAAATCCTTGAGCACCTGGCTGCGCCACGGCACCGAGAACATAATACTCATTGGATAGGTTAGATGCCAAAAAGATGTAATCCTGCGGTTCCAGATATACATTCTGGCTGAGATCACCTTCAAAATACAGCTTTGAAAAATCAACGTCCAACCGTTCTCCACTGCGCATAATAAAGGACCGGTCCATGTCTGCAATCTCTACGGTCGATTGTTCAAACAACCCGGTCTCAATACCACGGCTACGGGCAATTGCTTCCAACAATGTAATCGGCCGATCCAGAGTAAATACGCCTTTGTCGATAACTTTGCCAAGAATCACATAACGCTTACTCTTCAATTCCCATGGGGTAATGATCAACCTCGGGTTACGATAGTAATTAAGCAATGCAGCTTCGAACGCCTCACGCATTTCATCTATTGTCATTTCATTGACATTCAGACTGTTCACCTGAAGATAACTCAGCGTTCCATCGGGCGCGATCCGCAAACCCGAACGGTCTAGATCGGACTGTCCATAAAAACGTATATTCACTACATCGCCTGGACCCAGTGTGTAACGCTCCCGCCAGGACGGCAAATCTTGTGCTTGCTCCAGCCCTTTACTCAACACTCGGTTTAGCCACTCAATGATCCGATCAATATAGTAGGCAAGCTCTTCTGCTTCCAATTTGAGTTCAATTGTAGGTGACTGATCTGGTCTGGCATTTAACATTTGGTTCAGCCATTCAATGAACCGGTCAAAATAGTTGAAGTTTTCTTCTGTTTTAGATTCGGTCATTTGGTCTGCGACAATAGTTGACGGATTAGACTCTCCAGCTGTCGGTTGATTCGTTTCCTCTGCAGATGGTGCCAATGTCTCGGAAGACTGGTGTAGATTTACTTCGATTGACTGATCGTCATCCGATTTAAGTGATTCAGCCGCTGCAGGAACTGTTTGGTCTGAATCGACAGTCGACTGTTCCTTTGGTTTCCACAAATCATCAGTACTGGCAAAGACACCATGAGAGATAGCACCCGATAGACAAACAATTATAAAACAGCATGCTTTCATTCTACACTAGACTTTGACTTTTTGCTGAATAACAAATCAATCGCTTGCAGTTCAATCGATTTTAACACTCTATGCAAGGTACGAACCGCTTCGTGATCAATAATTAACAATCCTGATGCCGGGCCCAGTAATTTGCGCATAATCTCACTTTTATAACCAGTTGTGCCACGCTCGGCAATGCTTGGAGAGTTGAGCAGATAGTAGATTTCCATAAGCTTGAGTTGCAAAACTTCTTCAGAGGTCGGGATTCTAGCCATGCGCACAAATATGAGTTCATTTTCATCAGGGGACATCTCCTTCAGTGAAGTCCGATAATCGTTTACTGCTGGATGCTTTTCAAAATCCGTCATGGTATCGGTCCCTGGCTCTGAAACATTGATGAATATCACTTGCTTGCCTTCCGCACCAATCAGGTCAAACAGCGCTTGCCAGAAAACAGTTTCTTCATCATGAACTTCTGTTAGAACGAACAGATAACGTTGTCGTAGGGTACCCTTTTCCGATAGCGCATGCGACAACCAAAATTTGCGTAGTGCACGATCATTCCCTTCAAATTCCCTTTTTTTCAATAGACGTCGAGCCCACCATGAAGGCTTGACGTTATCTTTGCACACATAGCTCAGGACAGGAAGTGTACAGGTAGAAATTGCGACCTCCAGTGGCGTACGCAACCCTGGCTGTAATGCCTCCCAGAAAAGCGCCGTGAAAAATGAAATTGCTAAACCACCCAGCGTGCCAACAAAGCCAAGTAACAAAGCTTTTACATTCTGAGAACTATGGGAAACCTCATTGAGATTTGGCTTCTGAAAGACCCTCCAATAGCCAGGGGCGTTTGTCTCAAAAAAAGACGCTTCCTTGCGACGACTCTCCAAAAGTGTCTGGGCATCAACTAGCAGATTGCGTCGATTGTACAATTCAGATAAACGCAGAGATTTACTGGGTAATTCGTCAACCATATTCTCCTGCTCGTCCAGTCGCTTATCCAGGGCGTTCAGCCTCTTTTCCAACTCTGCACGTTCATTTTGTAAACCAATAATTTCCAGATACAAATTATTGCCCAGATCACTTCCGGTAAAGTCCTTTAAATCCTCGTTTTCCGAATTCTCATTCGCTTTCAATTGCTGATTGATATATTCAATTTCATAAAGTTTTTCTTTAACCAGAGGGTTCTCGTCTGTGTAACGTCCGCGCAGATAAGTAAGCTCTTCGCGCTTCTTCTTCAGATCGGCTTCCAGCGGACTCTGCGCCCTAAGCTCATTACGATAGCGCTGAATCTGAACATCCTTGGCCTCCAGTTCTATTTGCGTATAAATAAATTGCATCCGGGTATTTTCCAGTGCCCCCAGCGTTGTCTCAGTCTGTTTGTCGACACTGACGAAATCATGCTCTCTAGCAAACTCCAAGATATGCAGGTTCACCTTTTGCAGTTGTCGTTCGATTGAATCAAGCTGATCTGAGATGAATGTTTCCATTTGCCGCGCTTCTTCACGCTGCAAATTATCAGTAAAACGAATGATCTCATCGGCCCAAATACTCACAGTCTGAACTGCATCTTCTGCGCTGATCCTGGAGTGTGCAGTCAAATAGAAGAGCGAATTGGTGCGCTCTTTGGTAATTTCCACCATCGATTTCACTTCACCGGAGTTACGCTCGGGATCCAAGCGTTTCGCAGTGCGGACAAGCACTTCTGTAGAGTAAGTTGTGGAAAGTAGCGTATCATCACTGAGTTCACGAGGCTTAAACGCTTGTCCAGCAACACTCGTTTGAACGGATGCAGGCACTTCCGATTTGATTAGCTGTAACGATACCGTGTAGCGATCTTCTGCTTTAGTACTACCCAGGACCCAGCCTAAACTACCCAACAGGCCAGGAAGGATCACAAACAGATACCAGTAGCGACGAATACCATAAATCAATCGCAGTGGATCGATCGGTATGGGAAAACTAAATGCTTCGGGCTTGCCATGCATTAAAAAGATAAGTTCAGATAAAAATTAAAATATATAATAAAAAGAATCCGTATAGTTTTTGCAAGTTGTCAATGGAGACTTGAAATGTGTAGTCATGATCAGGTTTAGGACTTCCCAATTCCACGAGCTTTGGTGGCGCAATGTAATACAAGGATGTAGCAAGGTAACGCAGCGTCTTCATATTGCGCACCTACATCTCATGTAGGCCGGAACATCCGAATATTCACGCAGTGTGAGGACACACCTTCGCTATCTTTCGGATAGAGTATGTGTGCTCATAGCAATCAGTCCAGCGCGTCCACATAGCTCTGGCAAGTTTGCTGCGCTGCCAAATCCCAGTCAAACCGGGCGGCATGCTCCAGACCCTTTTTGATACGTTTCTGCCGTTCGAGTTTGCTCTCAGAACTTATTTCTGCAAGCGCATCGGCAATCGCTTCCGGCTTTTCCGGATCGAAATAGATCGCTGCATCGCCGCCCACTTCCGGCAAACTGCCCCGGTCCGAGGTGGCCACACGCAAACCGCAAGCCAGCGCCTCGACAACGGGTAGCCCAAAGCCCTCGATCAGACTAGGGAATACCAGAGCATCCGCAGACGAATACCAGAGCGGCAGATCCGATTCTTCGACAAATCCAGGCGTCCGTATGTCCTTTGCGTAAGGTGAATTTCGGATACGTCCTTCAATAACTTCTGCGCCATGCCAGGGCGAACCCGCCAAAACCAACTGATGCTTATAGCCAGTACGCTCGCGAAACACTTCGTACGCTTCAATCAACCGAACGTGGTTTTTGCCGGGATGCTCCAGGCGAGAGACAAATAAAAAGAACGGCCCATCCAGACTCTGTTTGTCGAGAAATGCAGTCGTTTCACTTGTAGAATATTGCCGGTAAAGTTTGTGATTTAACCCGTTGTAAAGGACCTTAACGTCTGCCTCGGCGAGTTTGAAAAACTGAACCAGATCTTTCCGGGTGAAATCACTGACCGTGAGCACTCGGTCACAGCGACGGGTCATCCAGGGAACAAGATGACGGCCGAAAATGCCGCGAAGGGCGCCGTATTTATCCCTGAGCCGAAACGGAGCACAATCGTGGATGGTCGCAATCTGAATCACTGAACAAAAGGCAACGATTCGCCGGTAGCTTGGGATGTGTAACACATCAAAATTCCCATTCTTCAAAATCCCCGGCAACTTCCACTGATGCCAAAACAGATTCTTTACGCCGCTGCTGTAAGTGCTTGGAATCGAAACCCAGTTCGTATCCTCGACCTTTGTAAAAAGCTTTCTGTCTTCGTCCAATCCGGCAATGTGCAAGTCGATGCCTTCGATAAGTGCAATCCGATTTGCAAGTTCAACAACGTATCGGCCTACTCCGGATCGTCCTTTCTGGATCATTCCTGCAGAGAGCAGAACTTTGGGGACCCGATCAATCAAGCCAACCTCCTTGTCCTTCGGCAAAATATACAGACCTTCCCTTACATGTACACGACGGATCAACCAAAGAAATTGTTTTCTGTTTACGCATATTTTATCTTAAGGCTTTTTCAGAAAATCCACTGCACTGCGGCGATCCGGAAAACTCATTAGCTGCGCTTCCAGATGCATCGCCTTAATGACTTGTTCCACTGTTTTAGAAGGTTTTATCAAAGCGAATGTAACGTTTGCCTTCCGGGACTCCCGAGCCATTTTAGCCAATCGTCCTACACCGGTACTATCGATGAATGGGACCTGACTTAGATCAAGCAGGATCGCACTATCGTAATTTTCTGGCATGGCAAATTCGGTTATGGTTCCGAATTCTACGGCGCCTTCCCAGGAGAGTAACTGATAATCTGCACTTTTATTTTCGCTCGATTGTTCGGCTTTCTCGCTTTCTTTGGATATTGGTATCTCGTCAACGCGTGTACCGGAATACTTAACAGCAGGCTTGTGGGTACCCATCAGCTTGCGCTGACGGTTCGCAAGCAATATAAGGTAGTAAAAATCTTTAATATAGCGTTTGAGCAAACGCTTTGGGTCTGTTAGTAATCGCCACATCCACTCCATTCCGATCGTTTGAACAATCTTTGGCGCACGCGTTTGTTTGCCACAGATGAAATCCAGGGACGCACCAATGCCGATGGAAAGCGGCACCTCGGACTCTTTATAATAGCGCGAAATCCAGTATTCCTGTTTCGGACAACCCACCGCGACCAGCAGGAGGTCAGGCTTTGCCTGTTTCAAATCCTTTAATATTTGCTCATTGGGCCAGGAATCAACGGATCCGTACGGTGGCGAAAAGGTTCCAACAATTTGTATTCCCGGATAATCCTTCTGTAATATCTCGCTGGTGCGAGCGAGTGTCTGCTCATCTGAACCGAGGAAATAAACTTTCCAGCCATGTGTCTTTGCTTCATCGAAGAGACGAAAAACCATATCTGATCCAGCTACGCGTTCAGGTAATTGCGGCTTGAAGTAACGGGATAACCAGACCAGCGGCATGCCATCACAAACGACACGGTCTGCATGAAACAGGATATCTTTTAGAGACTCATTATTATATGCCTGTGCAATGAAATCTACATTCGGAGTAATGTAATAACCAGGCTTGCGGGCATTTACATGCGCAACCGCATCGGCAATCGCATCGTCCATACCTATCACATGAAACGGTAAGCCCAATAAAAAAGCAACATCACGATCAGCTGTGTTCATAACTTTGAAATATACTCATTTAATTTCGCGCCGAGTTGCTCCCAGCGGTAGTTTTCACGAACTGCAATCAGTCCTGACTGCTCCATCGAACTGCGCTTTTCCGGGTTTTTCAGAATCTCGATGATAGCATTTGCAAACCCCGTTTCCGTATCTGCCAGTACGATATCCTTACCATCCGTCAACTCCAGACCTTGGGCGCCTAAAGTCGTTGAGACTACCGGACAGCACATCCCCAGCGACTCAACAATTTTCAGACGTGTCCCACCACCGATACGCAACGGCACCACCTGCAGCCACGACGACTGGTAGTATGGACGTACGTCGTCGACCTCCCCAATGAATTCGACACCGTCGATTTTGGCCCATCGACGAGAGCGGGCATCAGGAGACTTTCCAATAATCTTCCAGCGAGCCTGCGGCATTCGTTCGTGTACTAAAGGCCAGATTTGATCGGCAAACCAGTCGATCGCATCGACGTTGGGCGAATAATCCAGTGCTCCGCAAAACAGTATGGACTGCTCTTCGGTGAGGTTTCGGGGATACTCCTCTACAGTGAAAAAAGTCTCATTGTACCCATTCGCCAAAACAAAAACTTTGTCTGCCGCTCCTAGTTTTGATTTTAAGAAATTGCGATCATCCCACCCGCACACGATCATTCCCGCAAGCATCTTGTAGATGGAACGCTCCAAGCGGGCTATCTTCCACAAGTTTTCTTTCCGTAGCAAACGTTCGCGCCAGTTCAGCTTCAAAGTATTCAATTCCTCACTTTGAAATAACCAGTCCACCCGACTGCGGTCCATGATGCAGCAGGGATGGTTTGGAAAAAGTCGTTGGATGTAGGGCCAAAGCACGAGATCGATAAAAATAACACGGTCGTAAACTCGATCCGCCACAAACTCCTTTAAGGCCGCTAAAACGTCCTCGGCCTGCCAGTGCTGAACAGTCGCTGGTAACGGGTTAAGTAGCCGGTTGGGTATTAGACGCTGCCACTCCGCATTCTTAAACGGGATCGCCAGGCATCGATTGGTCAAAGGTTCAAAAGGCTCCATCGAGCGGCTCGCATCTTCCTGCAAACAGACCAAGTCTATTTTAAAGGCCTTCGAAAGTTCAACAAATAGATGGAACACACGCTGGTACGTCCCCCGGTCCACAGGGAAGGGGATGTAAGGCATAAACATGAAAACACTCGGTTTATTCGCATTCACAGGTCACTGGGCTTAACTATAATAGTGCCACCATTTTTTGTAGACTTCAACGGCTGTACGAAGATCTGACAGCTTGCTACCCAGATGACAACTCATCTGATCCCATTTGGGCTCCGACTTCAACAACAAAACCAAAGCTCGCTGTAACGCTCCACGCGGATAGTCCAGAACCGGGTGCAAGCAGCCACCTCGCTGGATGCGATCCCGAAAACTCAAGGATAGATTTTTTAGCGTTTGGTAATTAGAGTACAGCTTACCCGAATACATGGCATACGCTTCAGGTGAATCGAACTCACAACCAAGACGACTCGATTCTACCTTCAGAAAACAATCCAGCCACAGCTCGGTCAACTCTTCCTGTGTGGAGTGCAGTTCTTTAAGCTCGGGGCAGATCGTTGGTTGAAGTTTAAACTCAACACCGAGTGCGTGCAGTTTCAAAATCCTTTCATCCAGGCCTTCCAGCTCACTGAGCAGTTGATGACGTTCCCTGGCAAATGGGCGATATTTACCTTGCAGCGTCAACAGTGCATCCCCCAGCGCCAGTTTTGCCTTGGACTGGTTTCGATGAACCACGCTCAGGTCTTGCTCTTCTGCCAGATCCACGCGTGCAAACAGCAGGCCGGTTCCACGGTTCCACAGGAGTCGGGTCGCCTCGACTGCCTCGATTGTCTTTGGATTGGCCAGAGCGCTGTAAGCCTTAAAAAAGTCATCCGCTCCATGGATGATGGTATGTCCTGCGACCAGGTCGTAAAACATCATGGATTCCGCTGTCTGGCGGAGATCGTCCTTGGGCAGGCACTTGCCCTCGACATCGATACCCATCTGAGAACTCTCGAACTGTTCCCACTCATGCACTGCAGCCACCAGCTCTTTGTCATCCGACGAGTCCGTAAAGAGAAAATAGTCCAGATCATTGAAGAAATGCGGCTGCCCCGTTGAATCTTCCGTCACTCCACCTTCCCCGCGGCCATAGCCGCCACCTAGCACGATTGCTTCCGGCCTCTTGGGACCCAGCTTGGCGAAATGATCACGTGTGCGCTCAAAGTGTTCATCCAACTTAGACTGAAGCTCCGCGGGTAATGGAACGCGCTCGAACATTTTGATGACCTTCCGGTCAGGAGTCAGTAGGTTCGATTTCAAAGACACGATGAAGCCGCAACAGCTCAAGCACACTCAACACCGACGCACTAGGTTGTTTGAGTGATACATTCTGGTTGTATTGCTTATAGAGGCTTAACAGCACACCGATACCCGAACTGTCCATAAATTCGACGTTCTTCAAATTGATAACCACTCGGTCTTTGTTTTGTAAGTCAGTCTCCTTAAGGAGCGCTTTTAATTCTACCGCATTCGATGCATCCAGACTTTTAACAGCAATACAAACCTCAACTGAATTAGCATTTACAGATATATCATACATATCATTTCATATTAAAAATAAAAGGAATCCCATATATCAAGAATCTAATCAACAAAATTATTGTTATTTTTACTAAGTTGGGTGTAATTTCAATAGGGAGAAAACTTATGCGGCTTTGGCAGATTCTCAGCAGTCATTAGTGAGCCGACTTTGGGAATAGGAGTGTTCAGCAACTCTGTATGTCTGTTTTGCTGAAGTCGTTTCCTTCAAAAAGCAATGGAACCTTTTTAGCTTTCGCCAACGCGTATGAATAGGTGTCGCCGAAATTCAATGTTCCATATTCGTAATAGGCTTTGCGTGCGATCAAGGCTTGTTCTTCTGTAAGCGGCTCAACACTGATGCCGAGCAATTGAAAAATTTGATCAATGAGTTCGATTGCACGTCCACCTGCTCGGTGTTTCATGATGCACCCAAGCTCAACAAAGGTTGCAGCAGAAATGATCGGATATTCGTCATTTTCCAGTGCGATCTTAAAAAATTCAGCATCCTCTTCGCCTTCTAAAATGGCGACAATCGCAGAAGTATCGACCGCGATCATATCTCGTTTTTGGGTTTTGCAAGACCATGCTCGTCATAGAGAATGTCATTTGGATGACGATCATCTAGAACTGGCAAAGATTGAAATTCCTCGATTAGAGCATCCAGCTTTTGCCGAACATCCGCCTTACTACTACGTTTTGCCATCTTTTTCTGGTGCAAGCGTTCAGCAATAGCATTGGTTACAGCCTGAGTCATACTTTCTCCCGTCAATCGAGAAAGCTCGTGTGCCATGCGATGCGCCTCATCGTTTTTAATGTTAATTTGTAGGGCCATGATTTCATACCTTATAGTTATAGAATACTCGATTCGGCAAGAAAAGTTAAAAACCCACCCTAACTCCCTCAAATCCGCCACATCAGTTCGCAAACTATTTGGCTGGATTTGAGAAACACTCCGACAACTTATTCAAAAATAGTTTAGCTTATTTCGCGCAAGAAGAATGCACTGTTACAGAATTGATGGACAAGCTGGGTCTGTTGCTCGAAGAAGTCATCGAACCGTTACAGTGACGCTTAGTTTTTGAGGTCTGAGCTTTTTAAACTTCGAATTACTGATCTGGGTCCTGGTTGATTGGTAAGTTTACCTTGTTAGGTGTGGACTTGTGCAATTGGGTTATTGTATCCTCTACTGGATCTTTTTCTATCTGCTTCCTTTTATCACAAGATTCCTGATAGAAAATTTCCTGAGCTGATAATTGGACTGTTTTGTTCAAAGAACCTCTTACTTTGTAATAAGATCCATTGCTATGAAGTACGCGTGCATTTCGGGTGTCTTTTAAATAGGTTTCGAGGATGTGTAATATCCGTTTGCGGAGTTCAGGTGCCTCAATTGGAAAGACCGATTCTATGCGGCGGAAAAAGTTTCGGGGCATCCAGTCGGCGCTACCTGCGAGAATGTGAGCCTGATCGCCACTGCCGTTTTCAAAATAAAAAATGCGGCTATGTTCGAGGTGACGTCCGAGAATACTGCGCACATTGATATTTTCGCTTATATCTTTGAGTTGGGGGACTAGGGTGCAAATCCCGCGCACTATAAGATCAATGGCAACACCTGCCTGAGATGCCTTGTAGAGATTTTCAATCGTGGTTCTATCTAACAGGCTATTCATCTGAGCAATAATACGAGCTGGTTTGCCTTCTCTGGCATTTTGGGCCTCGGTTTGAATATAATTCTGTATCTTACTGTGCAAATTGAAGGGCGCAACATGCAGTTTTTCAAATACCGGGGTAAGGGAAAACCCGGTAAGCGTATTGAAAAGTCCGGCAACTTCTGAAGTGATTGATGGGTTTGCCGTGAAAAAGCTCAGGTCGGTATAAAACTTTGCGGTTCTCTGGTTGTAGTTGCCCGTGCCAAGGTGGACGTAACGTCTTAATTCATCTTGTTCCCTGCGGACTACCATACAGGTCTTGCAATGTGTTTTCAGACCTACAAGGCCGTAAACGACATGTACGCCGACATCTTCCAATCTGCGTGCCCATTGAATGTTATTTGCTTCGTCAAAGCGTGCCTTGATCTCAACCAGAACGGAAACTTGTTTGCCCCGACGAGAAGCTTCCATAAGCGCTTCAACGATGGGGGAATTTCCCGAAGTTCGATAAAGTGTCTGTTTGATCGCAAACACCTGTGGGTCGCGGGCGGCCTGAACCAGAAAATCAATGAAGGGCTGGAAGCTTTCGTAGGGATGATGCAGAAGAATGTCCCGTTTTTTAATTTGTTCAAAGAAGTTTGCCGGGGCATGCAGTCCGGAAGGTAGGAACGGTATTTGTGGCGGGAATTTTAAATCGGGGCGATCGATCAGATCGTATACTCCCATGAGGCGCATTAGATTGATGGGGCCATTAATGATATAGGCATCATCCTGATGTAGTCCGAGTGATTTCAAAAGTTCTTCAAGTAGAACAGGGTCGGCGCCTTCAGCGATTTCCAGCCGTACCGCCACACCTTTTTGTCGATTTACCAGTTCTTCTTCCATTTTTCGAAGCAGATTTTCGACTTCTTCTTCGTCAATGTAGAGATCACTGTTGCGTGTGATTCTAAAGGGCACTGCTGAGCGTACTTTATAGCCGGGGAATAAGCGCTTGATGTAATGCTGTATGATGTCGCTTAGGAAAACGTATACTTCTGCATTACCTTTGCGCATAGCGCCGATCCGAACAATACGAGGCAAAATGCGTGGCACGGGTATGATTGCCATCATGCTTTCAATAATACGTTCCTTGGGGTCAGCAATGGAGGCAAGTACGTAAAGTGCCTTGTTCGTCAGATGCGGAAAAGGGTGGGCCGGGTCGATTGCCAGGGGTGTCAGGACAGGGAAAATTTGCTCTTCAAAGTATTTGGTGAGCCATTGTTTTTCGTTGCGGGTGAGTTCCTCATAGCTGCGGAACAGGACGTTTTTTTCTTCGAGTGAGGGCACTAGTTGATTCGTCCAGCAATCCACTTGCTCAAGAATGAGTCCATTAACCGATGTACGTATTTTCTGTAACTGTTCTTTGGGATCAAGTCTATCCGGACCCATTTCAATAATACCGGATTTGACCTGTTGCATGAGTCCGGCCACACGGATTTCAAAAAATTCATCAAGGTTAGAACTGAAGAAAGCCAAAAACTTCATCCGTTCCAGAAGGGGGTAGTCAGTCTCTTTAGCCTGATCCAGTACGCGTTGATTGAACGCCAACCAACTCAATTCACGATTAAAGCAAGGAAATTTTGAAGAATGGTCGACGTTTTGAGACATTTTGAATGAGCTAAGTAAAGTGAATGATTATTTGCATTCCAGATGGAAGTTAGCATTTTTAACTGCGTTTTAAAAGCTAAACAAATTATGGATTTAATAAAAACTTTGGCATTTCTACTGATCACTTCTGTCTTCTCAGGATGTGCATCAACTGAATCAACTTCTGATGAAGTTGGCGCTAAAGCAGAATATGATCCGTCAGAAGCACAACCAACTAAAACTTTGATGGATCTTTACATTTCCGGGGATATTCCGGAAGACCCAAATTAGCCGGATACATTTCTTATCCAAAAACAAGGCCGTTCCCGTAACCTGGGAGCGGCCTTGTTTTTATAATTTCTGAGTGTTTCAGAGGGTGATACTATTTTGAACTCAGTTGTTCCAGAATTTTATAGCTGCGCTGAACCATCACAGATGGGTCTTCAAGCAAGCCTGCTGCAACCTTTGCATTGTCGAGGAGTTGCTCACTGATAGTGCTGGCAAGTTCCTGATCGGAGTCTTTCAAGCCAGCCAGGTTTTTTATCAGAGAATGGCGCGGATTAATTTGGAGTTTAATCGGTGGTTCCGAACCTGGCATATTTTCTCCCGACTGTTGCTGCATTGCTTTCATCATTTTACGCATTTGTGCAGTCATCATTTTGTCGCTGTTTACAATCATTGCCGGACTATCGACAAGACGATCACTTGCAGATACTTCGCTAACTTCTTCCCCAAGCTTTTCTTTGATGAAAGCGCAGAGTCCATCAGCAGTTTTCTGATCCAAAGCTTCTTCACTGCTGTCTGCGTTGTCTGAAATTGCATTTAGGTCGATACCATCGGAATCAGCGGAAACGAAATTTTTCTCTTCAAAGGCTCGTGCGTGACTCATTACGAATTCATCGATGGGTTCGTAAAGATAGAGTACTTCGATTTTGCGGGATTTGAAGGCTTCGAGATAAGGCCCGCTTTCGATTGCCTTGCGACTGGCTCCGGAGAGGTAATAAATTTCCTTCTGAGTTTCCGGGGCGCGCGAAAGATAATCGCTCAGGCTAGTTGTTTTGCCTTCTTCGGTGTAGGAAGATTCAAAGCGGAGTAGCTTGAGCAGTTGATCGCGGTAGTTGAAGTCATTGGTAACGCCCTCCTTGATGAAGGCGCCGAAAGACTTCCAGAAATCATCATACTGTTCTGGTTCGTTTTTGGCTTTTTCTTCAAGTGTCTTAAGGAAGCGTTTGGCAATGACTGTGTTAAGCTTCTGGATAAGAGCGCTATCCTGCATGGATTCGCGAGAGATGTTCAAGGGTAGGTCAGCGCTGTCGACAACCCCGCGCAGGAAACGGAGCCATTCCGGCAGAAGGTTTTTTGGCTGACTGTCGATCAGCACTTTGCGACAATACAGCGCAACGCCGGATTCCATGCGCCCGAAGCCGAAGCCTTCCATGTTTTCTCTGGGAACAAAAAGCAGAGTGTTGATGGCCAGCGGCGCATCTGCGGCAAAGTGAAGCCAGAAACGTGGTTCATCGAAGGCATTTGCCTGAAACTTGTAGAATTCTTTGTACTCTTCTTCGGTGATCTCATTTTTGCTTTTCAACCAAAGTGCTTGAACGGTCTTGAACTCTTCGCCATCGATCTTAACTGGAAACTGCACAAAACTGGAGTATCGTTTGATGATGCCCTCAAGCGTTATTTTTTTTGCAAAATCTTTATGCTCGTCTTTGAGCTTTATTACTATCCGCGTACCACGACGCTCACCTTCGACGGACTCAATTTCGTAAGCGCCATCACCTGTGCTTGACCAGCGAAAGCACTCGCCTTCGAGTTGCCAGCTACGGGTATATACTTCAACAGAGTCGGCTACCATGAATACGGAGTAGAAGCCGACACCAAATTGACCAATCAGATTTTCATTGCGTTCACCGCTTTCCTTCAAGGCTTTAAGAAATGCTTTGGATCCGGAATGAGCGATGGTGCCGAGATTTTCTACCAACTCATCATGAGTCATTCCGATTCCGAAATCCCGGATTGTAATTGTGCCGGCTTCTTCGTCGGTGGTGATTTGTATATCGAGGTCCAGGTCGGCATCGAAAATTTCTTTCTCGGTTATCTGAGTATGCCGCAATTTTTCGGTGGCATCAGAGGCGTTTGAAATTAACTCACGGATAAAGATTTCTTTGTCCGTGTAAAGCGAATGAACAACAATATCAAGGACCTGCTTAACTTCGGCCTGGAATTCATGACGTTCGGGTGTTTGTGTACTCATAGTAGGGAATAAAAATAATTAAATAATTTTTTGGCGTATTTGAAAAATAAGGAAACTTGCGGAGCTTTTAATAAAAATCAAGTGATGGTTTTTAAGTTTTCACAGTGTTCGAAAGTTGTTCTTGCAGCGCAAGCCTGTTGATGAGGCGAGTCAGAAATCCAGGGCCTCAAGGTCGAATTCCATATCTGCCACGCGCGTTGCCGGGCCTGTCATGTTGATCTGAAAATCGTCACCGATTTCTATTTGAATCTTTCCGCCCGGCATATGCACGGTGATATTGCGATCGCATAGACCAATGCGATGAGCCACCGCCGCCGATGCGCTACTGCTAGATCCGGAGGCAAGCGTATAGCCAGCGCCACGTTCCCAGATTTCTATTTGAATATTGTTGCGATCCAGTACTTTGAGGAATTGTACATTGGTTCGATTTGGAAAAAGCGGGTCACATTCAATGAGTGCGCCATCCCGGCAGGCAAGTTCTTCGGAGATCTCAGGTAATGGAATTACGCAGTGTGGATTACCAATATCGGCCAGATAGACGATGTAGTCAGTGTCGTTTACAGTTAATTTTCGGCCGATATTATGGTCGGCCTGTTCCGGACCGTCCACGGGAATATGATCCATTGCAAACCTCACTTTGCCCATATCGACGCTGATCGACTGAATAGTTTCGTCGATCTTGCAGGTTACGACACCACCCAATGTATCAACGGTAAAGGCATCATTTTTAACACTGCCAGTGTCATAAAGGTAGCGAGCAAAAATACGCAGGCCATTTCCACTTTTCTCAGCCTCACTGCCATCCGGGTTGATGATGCGCAGCCCGAAGTCTGCTTTGTTGGAAGGCAATGGTCCAAACAGGATGCCATCTGAGCCAAGGCCGAAATTGCGATGGCAGATGCGCACGACTGTTTTTTCGGCCGGTAGTTCCTTAGCATCTTTGGGGTCTAGTACCAGATAGTCATTGCCAAGTGCGTGGTATTTTGTGAATTTCATGGGTTTTCAGTGGCGAATTGTTATTTTGTAAATCCTCTCTTACTTTTTCATCCAGCCGAGGGAAACCGGATTTTTAATTTTCGTTTTTGGGGGCAGTAATGTTTCGATGAATTGAAGAATTTCTTTGCGACCTGTTCGATTTTTTGCAGAACTGCAGAAAGCTTTGTTTAACTGAAGGCTCCATTTATCCAATTGTTTCAAAAATTGATTTACATGATTTTCAACAAGGCTTTCTGATGATTTGTCAACCTTTGTAAACACGACAGATGCAGGCAGTTTGCAGAGGTTTAGCCATTCGATAAAGGCAAGGTCGCTCTCAAGTGGTTCCCTTCTCGAATCCACGAGTGCGAACACATGTTTTAGATTTTCTCGACCGGCCAGATAACCGCTGACATTGATATTGAAATCATTTTGCTTTGCTTTGGAAAGTTTGGCGTAGCCGTAGCCCGGGAGATCAACTAGGTTCCAGCGTTTATTAATTTCAAAAAAATTGATCAGTTGCGTTTTGCCGGGTACGCTGGATGTTTTTGCCAAATCCTTTTTACCCGTAAGCATGTTAATCAGTGAAGATTTGCCGACGTTAGAGCGTCCGACGAAAGCAAACTCTGGCAACCAGGAAGCTGGACACGCTTCAAGATTGCGCGCGCTGGTGCGAAAGGTTGCTGTTTCAATCTTCATCATTGTGGAAAAAGCTAAAGCGTGTTACTTCTACTTCGTTAAAAACGTAGATTGCTAACGATGGTTTTTTCTAAAGATCTTTCAAGTGCTTATCGTATTGGCGGAGCGATCAGTTACCCT
>CAZTSB010000077.1:0-10943 GCA_964616435.1 uncultured Puniceicoccaceae bacterium
GTCTGCCTCAATTTCAGATCGCGACCAAGAAAGTTCCACTGAAGACGACCTGCATACATCAATTTGTCATCATCGTTTTGAACGGCTCGGCCTTGACCAGTGAAGGCGCCCGCATAGTAGCGGAGATCTGCCAGCGTGCCTTTAAATAGGCGACCACGCACCTGCGCACCCATTTGTCGGTCAATCGTAAATTGTCGATTAACAATTGAGCGCTCTACGAATTGCTGACGACCTGAAGAATCCACACGTTCTCTGTTGAAATCGATCTTCCACTGTCCGACGCGAAACCCAAACTCCTCATACGGTTGAGCAGTGATACGCCAGTCAATGAGTCGAGTGCTGCCTCTCGCTGCATCATTACTATCATTGCGAGTCGGCTGCAAATCAACCTCAAAGTAGTAATCAAGCCAGGGTGCATAAGCATGACCACCGATCTTCATACGAACTCGACGCAGTTCAAACGTACTTTCGGGATCGGCGTCGAAGTCATCGACTTGGCGAGGGTCGCTTCTGTAAGGATAAGTAAAACGCATCTGCGCGCGCCAATTCAGCTTTGTTGACCACGTGCCATCGGTCGACTCGATTTTAAAGCCTGTTTTGCCGTGAGAGACATTGACTGCTCCCTTTTTAGCAGCTTTCTTTTCCAGCGCTTCATCAACCTTCTTTTCAACCAGTTGTTCAGTTACGCTAACGTCTTTGCCAGACAGCTCTTTCTCGGGCTGTTGTTTCTCCAAATCAGACGCAACCTCAGTTGCTTCTGATTCCGTTAGAACACCTTTCTCGACCAGTAGATCAAGAAGCGCATTGTCGGATGCCATCAACTTTGAAGCTGCGCATAGTGTGACTGCAAGAACAGCCTTTCGAATTAAGTTAGATGTATTCATAGTTTGTTTTTAAGTGAGAGTGCTTTAACAAAAGCCATGAATTTTACATGGTATTGTTACAGATCAGTCACCTTTATGTTACAAAAGAGTAAATTGTTGGATTGATATAACTCACCTGACTACTTCTGACCAAGAAAATGGAAAAATTCTCACGCTCACCCGCTAAGCGAGTTCAAGACCCCAAGACCTCAAAATGAAAGAGAATAAAATAGGAAAAGAAGTCGTAGATGCCACAATCAAGGTTCACTCAGCGTTGCTATCATCGTATTTTTCCTGAATCAAATCGCGGATCGTAATTTGTGTCCAAAGCACAAAGGGCATCTTTAACGAGTTAAGAGTTTTTTCCTTTATTATCCTGACTATCATGATGCACTCATGTCATCTATCTTTTCGCCGGGTTAATAAGTGTTCTGAAGATAATTGCATTTATTCTTTCAGGATTTGCTTTACCCCTGGCGACAAAGGTGTGTTTTCAACTGCTTATGAACGACGTTTTAATCATTTTTGTTTTTCTGCTTTCACTTAAGCTGGGTACGAGCATTTTTTTGGATCTGATCAATCTCAGACACGTAAAGGCTCACGCTTCCAAAGTGCCTGAGAGTTTTCGCGATTTTATTGATCTGCCGACGTATCGAAAATCCGTTGAGTACACGATTGCCAAGACACGTTTTGGGATCGTGAACGAGGTGTATGATGCACTGATTCTTACGGTGGTTATCCTGAATGGTATTTTGCCGTGGCTCTACTCCGGGCTAAGTGGTTTATTGAGTTATAGTGTTTGGGGGCAGGCGCTGGTTTTATTGTTGATGGTTATCCTCCTGGGACTTCCGGGGTTGCCCTTTGACTGGTGGGGTACCTTTCGTTTGGAAGAGCGTTTTGGGTTTAACAAAAGTACGCAGCAGCTTTGGATTGTCGATAAACTGAAAGGCATGGTGCTTGGATTGGTAATTGGTTATCCGTTGCTCGCATTATTGATTTATCTGGTCAACAGTGCCGGTAGCCTTTGGTGGGTGTGGGGCTTTGTTGTATTTTTCCTGTTTCAGTTGGTGATGATCGTCGCGTACCCAATGTTTATTATGCCGTGGTTCAACAAGATGGAACCACTCGAAGAGGGGGAGTTGAAAGAGCGGCTGTTTGATCTGGGCGATCGTACCGGATTTAAGGCGAAAACGATCCTGGTCATGGACGGAAGCAAGCGTTCCGGCCATTCCAATGCTTTTTTTGCAGGGTTTGGTCGATTCCGCCGAATCGTTCTCTTTGACACTTTGATTGAGCAGATGAGTAGTGAAGAGCTGGAAGCAGTGCTGGCTCACGAGATCGGGCATTACAAAAAGGGACATATCCCCAAAATGATTATACTGTCTGCTTTACTTACACTTGGCATGTTTGCGCTGCTGGGATGGCTGGCAAACGAGACCTGGTTTGCTGAAGCATTTTTGTTTAGTGCAGAGGCAGCCGTTTACTTTGTACCGGTCTTGCTGCTGTTTATGCTTTTGAAAGGATTGCTGACATTTTGGTTGTCGCCTTTGAGCAGTCTCCTTTCGCGCAAGCATGAGTACGAGGCCGATGCTTTTGCCCGGGATGCGATGAATTCCGCAGAACCTCTGATGAAGTCATTGCGCAAGTTACACAAGGAAAACCTAAGCAATCTTACACCACATCCCATATATAGTGGATTCTATTACTCACATCCAACTTTGCTGGAACGGGAAAGTGCACTGAATGCAAAATAGGTCATTGAAAGAATCAATGTCTTTTTCATGGCAACGTTTGAAGGCCTGTTGCATTGCATTGTTGCTGTGCAAATGTCTGGCGCTCGGGGAATCAGTCCGGATAGCGACTTACAACTTAAATAATTACCTGATTATGGATCGCTCTGTAGATGGAATCTGGCGTAAGTCCTATCCCAAACCGGAATCTGAAAAAGCTGTAGTACGTAGAGTCATCAAGCACACGGCGCCGGATATTTTGGCGCTTCAGGAGATCGGGCCGATGCCTTTTCTAAAGGAGCTTAAGGCAGATCTGGCTCAGGAGGGAGTTGAATATCCATATTCGGTGCATATGCAGGGAGACGATTCAGTGCGACATATAGCGGTACTTTCGAAAATTGCACCCACTGAAATTGTCCGGCACCGTGATTTGAAAATAGGCTATCAAAACAAAACTGAGCTGGTAAAACGCGGCATGCTGGAACTCTCCTTTGAACGGTCAAACGGCGACCGGTTCAAATTGTTTGTAGTGCATTTAAAAAGTCGACGAACCAATGTAAAAACAGATCTGCAATCACAGCGTCGCCGCACCTCTGAGGCCGAGGCTTGTCGAGACCGGATCATCAAACGTACCCTGGACATTGGGATTACGGATTTCATTATTGCGGGTGACTTTAACGACCATCCGGAAAGTGCACCCTTACGACGGTTCTATCAGCGGGGTGGTTTAGAGTTGGGAACCCTGGTTCCGGCCTCAGATTTGAGTGGAGACCGCTGGACACATTATTACAGAAAAGAAGTGGTTTATTCCCTAGTTGACGGTTTTATCGTATCAAATTCATTCTTTCCGAAAATTGAAAACAACCGTGGTCATATTGTTGACATTCCAGATGTTCTCAAAGGCAGTGATCATCGAATGGTTTATGTGGATCTGATTCAACCGTGAGCAGTCTTAGAAACTTCAAGGCCCTTGCTATCTACAGGGGATCTTCACTGACCTTGCCAACAGCATTTGTTGCAAATGGATCGCCAAAAATAACGTGAACTTGAATTTGCATAGGCGGTGCGTTTTGCATTACACCCGCCATTTACGTTTGACATATTTCTTGTTTTTCCAGACCTTTCAGGATTCGATATTAAGCCCTCAATGATTCGTAAAAACCATTGTTACAATGTAGTTATTTTTGATCTTGGCAATGTAGTCCTGAATTGGAATCCAGATCAGGTTTTGGAATCTTTGAATCTTGAAAAAAAAGAAACGGAGTTACTCAAAGATGAGTTGTTTTTACATCAGGACTGGCAAGACATGGATCATGGGAAACTATCGGAGTCTATTGTTGTAGATAGAGTTTGTGAACGATCAAAGCTCGACAGGGCTATTGTTGATAAGGCATTTTCGGCCTCGAAGAGTTCCCTTTACCCCATTGAAGAAAGTGTAGCACTTATGAGGGAAATTGCCGACCAGGGAATCAAACTTTACTGTCTTTCCAATATGTCACGTGAAACCTATGCACACATCAAACATTATGAGTTGTTTACCCTGTTTTCAGAAATTGTGATTTCCGGTATTGAGGGTTGCAGGAAACCTGATGAAGCTATTTTCCATCTTGTGTTAGATCGTTTCGGCCTGAATCCCGCGGAAGCATTTTTCATCGACGATACTTTGCACAATGTAGAGACCGCTCGAAAACTGGGAATCCATGCATACCACTTCAAACGCAGTAAGACCTGCTACGCAGATATACGGAAGATTGTATTTGGTTAAGAAAGGACATCATTTGATGTGTAAAAGTAATTCCAAGCTTAGCTGTAAAGCGAATATTTACACATTATAGTATACTAATTCTTCATCCTTAAGCGCAAAACGAACCATGCTTTGATCGGTAACCTCTCCACTTAGTATGCCGCGAGCCAATCGTGTTTCGACTTGCTTCTGAAGAAATCGTTTGAGTGGCCGAGCGCCGTAAACCGGATCATAACCTTTCTCGGCAATCCACTTGCTTGCCTCCTCGTCAAATTCGATTCTGATCTGACGATCTGCCAACCGTTTGTTAAGTTGCACGAGCAACAGGTCCACAATCTTTCTTATTTCATCCAAAGTCAGTGGTTTGAAGAGAATAACATCATCAATCCGGTTTAGAAATTCCGGTCTGAATCCCTGTCGCAATTCTGCCATTACCGATTCACGAATGCTCTCCGGTATTTCATCACCTGTTACGCCGTCGGTTAGATAACGGCTACCGACGTTGGACGTCATGATGATCACCGTGTTTTTGAAATCAACGGTATGCCCTTGAGAATCGGTTATCCGACCGTCGTCCATGATTTGAAGTAGCACATTGAAAACATCCGGATGCGCCTTCTCAATTTCATCGAAGAGGACAACACTGTAGGGCTTGCGACGTACTGCTTCGGTGAGCTGACCACCTTCATCGTAGCCGACATAGCCCGGAGGCGCTCCGATCAGTCGTGCAACCGAGTGTTTTTCCATATACTCGGACATATCAAGACGCACGATGTTGTCGATCGAGTCAAAAAGTGTTTCCGCCAACGTACGGGCCAGTTCAGTTTTACCCACACCAGTGGGCCCCAGGAAAAGAAAACTGCCAATCGGACGCCGTGGGTCTTTGATACCGGCACGCGCACGCAGAATCGCTTCGGAAACAAGCTCGACTGCTTCATCCTGTCCAACAACGCTCTTATGCAGCACTTCACCCAGGCGTAGAAGTTTTTCACGCTCGCCTTCGACAAGTCGCTTTACTGGCACTCCGGTCCATCTGGAAACAATGTCGGCAATTTCTTCCTGAGAGACTTCTTCTTTCATCAAAGAGTCTTCTTTGGACTCAATCGCCTCTAGAGCCTTCAACTTTTCTTCAAGTTTCGGCATTTTACCATGACGCAATTGTGCAACTTTATTGAGATCGTACGCACGCTCTGCTCTTTCCATTTCAATGCGCGTGGCGTCCAGTTCCTCGCGGACTGACTGAACCTCATCAATTGCTTTTTTCTCATTTTCCCACTGTGAGCGAAGCGCCGATGCCTCCTCGCGGATATTGGCAAGTTCTTTGGAAAGTGTTTCCAAACGTGCTTTCGAAGCGTCGTCTTTCTCATTTTTCAGAGCCGCTTCCTCAATCTCCAGTTGCAAGGCACGTCGTGTAAGCTCATCCAACTCCTGTGGCATGCTATCCATCTCCGTGCGAATCATCGCACAGGCTTCATCGACTAGGTCGATCGCTTTGTCGGGCAAGAAACGGTCACTAATGTAACGATGCGACAATACCGCAGCCTGAACAAGTGCATTATCCTGAATCCGAACACCATGAAACAATTCAAATCGCTCCCGCAAACCTCGCAATATGGAAATGGTATCTTCTACATTTGGCTGGTCTACCTGTACTGGCTGAAAACGGCGCTCCAGGGCAGCGTCTTTTTCAATATACTGGCGATACTCATCCAATGTCGTTGCGCCGATACAGTGCAATTCACCGCGTGCGAGCATGGGTTTGAGCATATTGCCGGCATCCATCGATCCCTCAGTCTTTCCTGCGCCGACGATCGTATGCAACTCATCGACGAAGAGAATCGTCCGGCCTTCACTTGACTTTATTTCGGCCAGCACTGCTTTAAGTCGCTCTTCAAATTCACCCCGGTACTTTGCACCGGCAATCAACGCGCCCATGTCCAGAGCAAAAATCGTCTTGTCTTTCAGTCCTTCAGGAACATCGCCACGCACAATACGCTGAGCAAGACCTTCAACAATCGCCGTTTTACCAACACCAGGCTCACCAATCAAAACCGGATTATTCTTCGTCTTGCGGGAGAGAATGCGAATCACGCGACGAATCTCACTGTCTCGGCCGATAACCGGATCCATTTTGCCCTTTCGCGCCTGCTCGACCAGATCAATCCCGTATTTTGCCAGCGCTTCAAAGGTCGTTTCCGGATTACGACTGGTTACATTCTGGCTGCCACGCATAGATTTGAGCGCATCCAAAACTTTGTCACGCTCAAGCCCGAACCGCTGGAAGAACTGACCGAGCTTCCCCTTCGCATCTGCACCCAGCAAGCCCAACAAGAGATGTTCGGTACTGACATATTCGTCTTTGAGATTCGCTTTTTCCTTGTCTGCCAGCGCAATTACTTTCTGCAGGGCCGCAGAAATATACACCTGACTGACATTAACGCTACCGGTAATTTTTGGTAAATTCTCGACTTCGCGTCTGGCTGCCAGTTGCACGGCTGAAGGTGTTATCTGCAAACGTTCCAGAAGATTAGGCACGATGCCGCCCTCCTGTTGAACCAGCGCGAGCAACAGGTGCCAGGTGTCTATCTCCTGCTGGCCGTTAGATCGGGCAGTGTTTTGAGCTTCCTGTACTACAAGCGCTGATTTTTCGGTAAATGTGTTGAAATCTATATTCATATATTACTTTAAGCATGATTTATTCCAAATCACACAGTAATACGTAAATCACAAAGTTCTATAAATAAATCACTTAAAGACTCCAAAACCGAGAAGGTGTTAACGGACACAAGCAAGTGCGACAAAATGCCTCATCGATTTGAGACTTAACGACCCATCTATATGCGGGCAATTCTGTAAATTAATGACACTCGCCAAAATAAGAAGAACCGTTTTTGCATTGCCATTTATTGCACTAAGGTCTTCTTAAAAGCATCAAGATCACAGTAAACTTGGTGCGGCGTAACTGTAACCAACATTGAACTTTTGATATCGAATGTAAGGAACTGCTGCGTAAAATCCTTTCAAAAAAACAAAAAATGAACCGCTAAGTGATACAGATGGCCCAAATTAATTATTTCAAGGCATGGATCGTGTTTTTCCTAATTGCAACCCTGGGAAGCATCGTCGCTGGCTATCTGGTTGGAGTCGTGCTTTTCACTTTAGGATTTGAGATAGAAACTCACGCAAACATCTTTAAGATTTTTGGTTTCGCTGCTGGCGTATTAGTATCTTTTCTGGGGTTTAAATTTTCAGTAAAAACGTTCATTGTCGAAGTGATGGCACAGAATGATGAACGCATTTCAAACGCTGACGATTGAGTGTTAAATGCCATATTGTGGAGTACAAAGAACGGCAATTCTACACCGGTTTAAAAAAAGGAAGTAACAATCAAAAATCACAGTCATCCCATAGGGACGATCTGGATTATAAAAAATGGTTGGTACAACAGGTGCATGCCGCAAAACCTCAAGCGTTACGCTCTTGAGCTTTAAAAGTTAGAAGCTAGAAATTATCAGTTAATGAAACGCACACTCTTAGCGATATTGCTTGGCTCTTTTCCAGTGCTTGGTTTTGCCACCGGTTTAAACTTTTGGGAATCTTCCACTGTCAACTCATCCTTGGCAGCGGCCAATGGAGCAAAGGTGGGAGACGCATCTGTGTTAGCTCTGGTGCCTTCCAGCATCACGCAACTAGAAGCGCCAACGATTACCGCCAGCGTGACTTATTACGAGGTATCCACAGATTACAATATCTTCGGCGCCACCACTGATTACTCACAAGGGGATCCAATCCCCGCGGGTTTCTTTGCGCTTCCAATAAATGATAACTGGGCCGCAGGCCTGGCGATTTACAGCCGTACCGCCGCGGATATAAGCATTCCACAAATCACTGTAGTGGTGCCCATTACAGCCGAGACCCGAGTGCGGCCTATTACAGTTTCCGTAGCGCCTACCCTCGCATATAAATGGAACAACCTCAGTTTTGGTGTCACCGTAGAATTACTCCAGTCCCATTATGAGCTGTATCAGACAAGCTGCTTTATAACCTGCAATGAATCCAGGTTAAAAGGCAGCACCTCGGGCTGGGCCGGAGCGCTAAGCTCTACCTGGATAGTAAATCCAGAGTTCTCAATTGCCTTCACACATCGATTTGCGACCAGGTATTCCGACAGCAATATTGAGTTTGATCTCCCTGCTATCACTTCCCTTTACGCCACCTGGGAGGCAATAGAAAATCTGGATTGGCATTTCAGTTACAGCCATACCGGCTGGGAGGATAAAGGAGTTCGCTACACAGATTACAGCGATCCATTCGGATTGCTTATTGGCACCACAGACAGTCATCGTCTGGCAACCTCAGTAAACTATCGACTGAATGATTGGGAACTGCGGGCAGGCATCAGCGCCGACGAAGCGATTGATGCCTTTGGCGGGATCGATGTTCGGTATCGTTTAGGGCTTGGCTATCACTTTACGGAAAACCTGCAGGCTGACTTTACCGGGGTATTTGAAGATTATGCCAAAAAAGAGTTCAATACCGCCGATGGATTGAATCTCATCTCAGTGCAAAACCGTGGCTTTGCACTGAGTACCGGCATCACCTATCGTTTTTAAGATATAGCCCCCAGGGAGGAAGCTTTCTAGTTTTGCATACCAAAACACTACCACCTAACCGCCTTTACGTAAGCTTTTTATCGGGCTAATTTTACTCGATTCAAACCCTTAAGTCCGATGATCCTTTTCTGGCCTTTCTCGCCATCAAAGCGTTGATAGGAAAAGCGACAGAGAGTTGAAAATTATAAACATAACGGCATGACCCTCTTCGAAGTTCCTTTCGTATTTAAGTGAAGACTACCGATACTTCGGAAGTTATGGATTTCGATCTCAGATACTTTCATGGTCGGAGTGATTGTTAGAAGAGCAACAAAAGGCTTACAAGCTCAAGTGCTCCAAGATCGGTTTTATATTCGCTTCTGTAAGCTCAATTTTTTCAAGTATCTCATGAACCTTTTGAGCGTCTTTCTTCTCAACAGCTTTGTCATATTCGTCCATCAAACCACTAAAGTAAAGACGTTCATTAACTGTCATACCTGCGTATTTGTTTCCCGTCATATTTATGAAAATACTTCGGGAAAATCGACTACGAGCGAGTCATTGTCGTCGGGTATCACATGCGATCTTTCAAACCCTTGTAGCTGCCCATTCTCATCCAGATAGTGCTCTGGATAAAATGCCCAGTTCTCTGATAGACTTTTTCCGCAACCGACACACTGAACACTAGACAACTGCTTATCTAAGTCAGGCTCTATGTATAGCTGCTTTGCGACATTAACAGCATGAACTTTCCCGCAGCTTCTACAGCAAATGAGACGGTGTCCCATGTCACCCTCGGGATAGGTTATGAATAACTTGTTATTTGGTCCAACCTTCCAGCATCTCACTTTTTCGTTCTTCATTCGATCACCCTCACACTTCCGTTAAGCACGTTTGTATTTGTTGTTCCAGGCAACCGAACAGAAGGCGCGGAGATACTATCAACATTTGAGAACGGCAAGTTATCTACGTAGTTACGTGGTGCTAAATTTGTAGAAGCATTTATACCCGCATCATAATCAACTCTTAGAACAGTAGGCGTTACACCCGGATTATGGTGCTGAAACTCGGCAATAGCACCTGCACGAGTATCATTCACATAAGTGCCTCCAGAACCCAAACGACCGGGCGCAGTTCCCTGACGGAAACCATTCTCCCGTATTAGCGGTGCTACATCAGGATGCGTTGCATGGAACCCTCTTGTTTTGTTTGCGGCTACACAGTAGCCCGACAAGGTGTCGTAGTTTAACCAGCCGTTTTCCCGGCATGGATTGCGGGTTACGGAGTCATCGACCCCGGCGCAATCGAGCGTCCCTGAAAAAAATCCCCCGGCATGGTTTCCGAGAGCAAAAGCCTGCACGTCTGACGCAGCAAAGAGCGTCGCGACGAGCATAAACAGGAACGCGAACAGGCTTTTAATTTGATTCATAAGATTAGCAAGCAGAACCCTGGATCGCTCCTCGGATCACAGCACCCGCAGCGTTTCCAGTGGCTTCAATCAAACGAGGCAAACGCTCTTGCTTCATTTTTCGATATTCTAGAGCGAGGCGCTTCTCCTCGATTTCATTATGCTGGTGCAACTCATGAGCCAACCAGCAACAGGCACCTATTGCCAAAAGCCCCAGTACATATTCAGGTTTCATAGAGTAGCACCCTAACGGGTTGTTCTGGCAACTAAAGATAAAAATTGAGAAGCCTAGCTGAACAGTTCACTATGAGAGCCTGTGCGAACCAGTAGTAAGTCTGTTTCGGTGGTCTGGTAGATTAGCAACCAGTCTGGTCGGATGTGGCATTCGCGACAACCAAAATAGTTGCCGACCAAAAGATGATCGCGGAACTTCTCTTCAAGTGGCTGCCCGTTGGCCAAAACATTAATTACAACAAGCAGTTCGTCTTCATCTCGATTTGATGATTTTAGCCTTTTCAAGTCCTTTTTGAAGCGGCTCTTGAAAACAACATTAAGCATTATGAACGATGCCTTTGATCGCGCTTTTTACTTCATCCATGTTTGTGT
>CAZTSB010000078.1:0-13160 GCA_964616435.1 uncultured Puniceicoccaceae bacterium
TCCTAACTCTAGTTCAGGATCGCACTCAATCCAACTTTTTCGAACAGATTGATTGAATGTTCATGGATCTGAAAACGCTCGCTTGACAAAACCGTATAGACAGAGCGCTCTTTTTTGATAATCTAAGTCCGACACTCCCAAAAAGGATTGAGCGAATGTAGCAGCGGCATCTTGCCGCTGCTACATAAAAAACCAAGCGGCTGGAAGCCGCTTCTACGTAAATAGCTTAACCCTTTTGAGATTTGGTATTATTTCATACGGATTAAATTCAAAAACTCCATACGGCTTCTTGGGTCACTTTTAAACACCCCATCAAGAGCGGATGTGATCATTGAGGCGTTTTGCTTTTTTACCCCTCTGCAATTCAGGCACCCATGGGTAGCTTCAACGACTACCATGACTCCTGCGGGTTTTAGCTCCTCTTTCAGGCCCTCCATTATGGAGTAGCATAGTCTTTCCTGGAGTTGAGGACGTCTGGCGTGGACATCTACAACTCTGGCCAGTTTGCTCAGACCAACGACTGAACCCTCGCCTTTAACATCCGGCAGATAACCCACGTGGGCCACCCCCTGAAAAGGAAAGAAATGATGAGAGCATAATGAAGAAAAGTCGATATCTTTGAGAATAATGACTTCATCGTATTTTTCTGATGGGAATGTGGTATTGACCGCATCCCTGTTTTTGGCGCCAAGACCGGAGCAGACTTCCAGCAAAGCACGAGCCATACGATCAGGAGAGTCCACAAGATTGGGATCTTTTAGGTCTATTAGCTGATAGGCATCCGCAAGGCCTTCCAGCACCATCCTGTAGCCTTCACTCATCTTTTCTCTGGCGGAATTCAATTCCAGCAACCGCTGCTTCACCTCGCCCAGTCGCTCATCCAAGTAGCTTTTTGGATCTTCTGCATAGACCAACTCCTTGGCTATGAACTCATTAAATGTGGACTCAAATTTCACGGAAGCACTGGCAACAAAATCCATTATCTGTGTCAATTTAATTTTTGACCTCAACTCTAAACTGGGTGCAATTCAAATATGTAATAAAAAAGGTAGGCGTGTCCTCGCGCCGCACCTGTATCGTGTGAGCCAGAGCGCCCGAGCATTCGATGCGGCGCGAGGACGCGCCTGCGCTACCTTTTTTATTCGACATTCGACATTTTGCTACGAATTTGAATTGAATCATGCTTGGAAGCTAACGTGTGTTGCTTGCCTAAGCGCGACCAGACCCTCTTCAGCACTACACCTTAGGCAGGCTTGCAGTAAGTGTCGATAAGGACGTGCAGTGCTACTCGGTCATTCAAGTGTCAGGTCAAAGTTGCAAACACTTCGACTAATCTAATTTTGACAGTACTTCAGGAATCGCTTTTTTAAATCGAAAGAAGCCGGCCTTTGCGTGTGGGTGGAGTGTTTTATCCCACCAATGGCGTACGAAATATAGGTCAATCTCACGTTGTTTGAGCGCTACTTTCAATGCACGCAGAGGAGTATCCCAAAGACCCACCGGAACTTCTGCCATAATGACTGCATCAAGCACTTCGATTTCAGCCCAGTGGGTTATTTCGTCGATCGAGTCAAAACACGGAATACCTTGTGACAAGACATCTTTAATGCATGCATGACGAAAATCGGCAACTTTGTCGGCGATTGCGTAAGCTTGATAGGTGTCTCTGGGAAAGAGTCCGGCGACAGTCTGAATGTCAAATTGCTCAGGTATCCAAGTAAGCGCGTTGAGGTCATCTTCTTGAATCAGCAGTCCGAGTTTGGCTTTAGGCGGTGGTGTCTGTAGTTCCGGGAGCACACGCCGACTCGGCAATGGTGGTGTATTCGGAACAGAGGCTGTTTCTGCGAGTGATTCACCGACTGCAAAGCGGTTATTAGTATATTTGCGGATATTGTCAGGACGAGCAAGGTAAGTCTTGCCAGGAGTATGCAGACCGGCGACCCAACGCCAGCTCAAGGTGTTGGATGCCGGGTCACCGTCGAGTAAATGAGTCAGGAAAAAAGCAGAGCCTAAGGTCCAGGGCAACTTTAGTGTATGGATCCAGATACTTGCATACCACATCCGCGCATGATTATGCAAATAACCGGTTTCAATCAACTCACGTGTCCATGCATCCAGACATTCGATACCACTTTGGCCTGCAATGGTCGATGCATAGATTTCTTTGCCAGCCCATTCACCGCGCTGTATGTTGAGTTCGTTCCGGTAGCTGTCCCAAACGTCGGGACGCAGTTGCAGCCAACCCTTCCAGTAGGTACGCCAGCACACTTCGTCGATGAATTTACTCGCCGAAGATGGGCTATGGTGCTCAAGGACACGTTTGATGATAGTCCACTCAGGAAGCAGACGAGTTCGCACCCATGGAGAGAGTTGAGAAACATTTTTCCGACCTTCAGGCCCAGTGTCGGTGTTTCGGTTAGCAGCATACTCACGACCGGCTCTGGGTAAAAAATCTTCCAGCGTGGCAAGGGCGGCTTTTTTACATGGTTTAAACATAAAAATTCATCAAAACAGACTTAGGATTGGGCTACACGATTAGGCGCATTAAATCGCCGAATGTGAGGCACTCCGTCAATGTTATGACTTATAGGTTCACTACCGTCGCAGGATATAAATTGTTCGGCAACAGCAAATTCATCGACCAGGCGCCGGGCATCTTCAGTATGATCAGTCCGGGCAGGCTTATAGCTTAGAAATCCTTCAACGATGGGGATTTTGTATTTGGGAGGCAGTTTCTTGTCGAGTTGCTCAAGAAAGCGCAAAGCAGCGGCGTAAGTCGTCACACCCGGACCGTGATACCAGCCACGCCCCTTCTCGAAGTCGCCGCGAATATCAGGATTGCCGTCTGAGCGATGGTAGGTGGAAAGTACCGCTTCAAGAATCAGTACATGCGGGCCATGTTCACGGATTAAGAATGCTGTATAATCGATACACTCGCCAAAACCAAGAGCGTGCAAATCCTTACTACCTGAGCGTGCAAGGCCACAGGACTTGGTCTTTGCGCTATAACCAAGATCAATGCCGAGCAAAGGCATCCTATCCGGAATGATTGTGATATAGCGGCTCATGCTTTCGGAGATTGCAGCTAGGAGATCTGGCTCTTAGTAAGAGAAGATAAAAATCGTTGACTGTCTTCTTTTGTAGCCTCAACCCGTTCCGGGCTCATTTTAGCAAGTGTGCGGTAAATCATCGCCATGCGAGGGTTGCCTTGAAGTACGTCCTGATGGCGCATCAGAAAATCCCAGTACAAGTAGTTGAAAGGGCAAGCATCCGGACCATTTTTCTTGGCGACTGCATAGCGGCAACCTTTGCAATAATTCGACATCTTGTTGATGTAGGCCCCGCTCGCGGCATAAGGTTTTGAGGCAAGCATTCCGCCATCAGCAAACAGGATCATTCCATTAACATTGGGCAATTCGACCCATTGATAAGCATCGGCATAAACAATCCAGAACCACTCATTCACTTGTTCGGGATCTAGTCCGGCAATCAGGGCAAAATTCCCAATCACCATTAGGCGCTGGATGTGGTGCGCGTAGGCATTGGCTTTTGTTTCCTGTACGCATTGACGCAAACAGTTCATGTCGGTCTTTGCAGTCCAAAAGAATTCCGGCAATTCACGCTTTGCATCGAAATAGTTTAATTGTTCATAATCCGGCATCTTCAACCAATATAGCCCGCGCACATATTCACGCCAACCAAGCAACTGGCGAATGAAGCCTTCTACCGCATTGAGTGGCGCTTGTCCCTCCCGATAGGCAGTTTCAGCAGCTTCAATACACTCCAAAGGTGTCAACAGGCCACAGTTAATGTACAAGCTAAGATGGCTATGATACATCCAGGGTTCATCCTGTAGCATTGCATCCTGATAGTCCCCGAATCTCACTAGCCGCTGCTCAATAAACTGCGACAGTGCATCGCGTGCCTGTGCCGCAGTTACAGCGAAATGAAACGGCTTAAGATCACCAAAATGGTCCTCAAAGGTCTCATCCACAAGTTCAATTACTTCAGTAGTGATCGCATCGGGAGCACTCATATAGGTCGACGGCACATTCAATCCTTTCTTAGGGGGCTTGCGGTTCTCCGAGTCATAGTTCCAACGGCCACCGACAGGTTCATCACCTTCCATCAGGATATTATGGGTGCGTCGCATCTCGCGATAAAAATATTCCATGCGCAATTGCTTGCGACCGTTAGCCCATTGCCGGAATGCTTCAACCGTGCATAAGAACCGATCATCCGGACGGACTTCAACTTCGATACCAAACTGCGCACGCCAACTCTCAACTTCCTGTAAAACAGCATATTCGCTGGGCGTCGTTACTACGATGCGTTCGATGGGATGCTCCTTCAATGCACGAGCAACCTCTCCGGTAAACGAGCTGCCGTTGTCCGGATCCGTGTAGTGAGTATAATGAACCGGTTGCCCGGCGGCCTTCAATTCTGAAGCAAAGTGACGCATTGCAGAAAAAATGAACGCAATCTTTTTCTTATGATGTTTGACCCGAGTTGCTTCAGAGCGCAGTTCGCACATCCAAATCAAGCTAGTGCCCATCGCCACATCTTTCAAACTGCTCAAATGGTGGCTAAGTTGATCTCCTAAGACTAAATGTAACTTCATAAAAGAATAGAGTGACTACGAAAGAAGCAAAACACACGAAAAAAGCGTTTGCGTTTGCTTTCAAAGTTCAACACTCGAAATTCGACGTTTACAGAGTTTTCGCATTGACCCGATCCAACAAGCAACAAATCTGAACTCTCAATACGCTCCCGTAGTTCAATGGATAGAGCAGTGGTCTCCGAAGCCACAAATGGCAGTTCGAATCTGCCCGGGAGCACCACCCCTCCCCCTCTGGGTTTGATGACATTCCTATGCTTTTCAATACTTTATCAGTAAACACGAGAGGTAAGGGTACAATTCAAATATGTAGCAGGTAGCGCAGCACCGTCCCCGGTGCGCACCTGCGTCGTGTAAGCCAATGCGTTTGAACCTTCGTGCGGCGCGAGGACGCGCCTGCGCTACCTTGTTTATTCGACAGGTTGCTACAAAATTGAATTACACCCGAGAGGTAACACCACCCCTCCCCCTCTCTGGGTTTCATCATAAAGGTGTAATGTTTTGTCGGCTTCAGGCGATAGTTTGAGATGAACACTATGGATACATTGACTGCTCAGACGAGTGAACAATCTGCTGCGGATGTACAACTTGAGGCGCTTTCGATCAGTGGCTTGAAGAAGTCCTATGGCTCGACGGAGGTTCTGCACGGCGTCGATCTTGCGGTTCGACCGGGTGAGCGGGTAGCGCTCATGGGACGCAGTGGCAGTGGCAAGTCGACACTTCTTAACTGTATCTGCGGCATCGAATCTTTTGATGAAGGCCAAATCGTGATCGCCGGCAAAGACCTGAACGGGCTTTCGCATTCGCAACTGGAGCAGTTGAGGCGCGAGGACATCGGCTATGTGTTTCAGACTTTTCATCTGTTGCCCACGCTTACAGCGCTGGAGAATGTTGAATTTCCCGGTCAGTTGGTAGGTATGCCAGTGACTGAACGCCGTGAACGAGCCCGCTCGTTGCTTGCAATGGTGGGTATGGAGCATCGCAAGAATCATCGTCCGGCGGCATTAAGTGGCGGGGAGCGTCAACGCGTTGCCCTGGCACGCTCGGTGATGAACCGTCCTCGGCTGATACTGGCGGACGAGCCGACGGGCAGCCTCGATTCGTCAAACGGGGAACGTGTGCTGGATCTGATCGCTGAAATTTCCGTTGAGTCAGCCATTTCTGTGCTGCTGGTCACTCATGATTCAAAAACCACGCACATTTGCAACCGTATCGTGCACATGGAGGATGGTCAGATCAAGGAGGCGCAAACGTGAGTCAATCGACGATCTGGCGGGAATGGGCAGTCGCCCGGTCCTTGTTACTGAAGTTTACCTTGCGGCACTGGCTGGCCGCGCGGTGGAGCTATCTGCTGATCCTCCTGATTGTCGCTGTTGGAGTGGGGTCTCTAAACGGCATCCGACAGGCCAGTCGAGCGGCAACGGCAAACTTCGGACTGTTTAACGAAGCAGTCTCCGGACGCAGTGATTTCCTGATTCAGGCGCCGGTGGGACCGATGGAAGACGCTCAGCTGGCTGAACTGGAATGCTTGAGTAATTCATCCGAATGGCACCTTTTCCCGGTAATTGAAGGGCCGGTCAAACAACTTAATGCGGACGGATCAGTAGAGCGACAAATGCGTCTGATCGGGCTGGATTTGCTCTCCCTGTCAAGTCTGCCAGAATCCATGGAACCGGAGTTTGACGGCGGCGATAGTGAGGGCAACGAGTATGACTTGGTCGAGAGCGCCTCACAAGTTCTAGCCAGCGCTGCATTTCTGGAAGTAGCCAGTCTTCAGGGCGGTGATACCTTTCAGGCTTCCGTAGCTGGCAGAGTTCTGACACTGCAGATTGTCGGTGTTTTTGATGACCCGGATACACCGGTACCGGAGGATCTGATCCTTGCAGACCTACCGGAGGCGCAGTCAATACTGGCGCGAACAGGCGAAGTAGACCGTGTTGAAGTAATCCTTGATGACCGCAAAAGTGCGGCCGATCCAAGAGCCCTTGCTGCCGTCGAAGCCAAGCTTCGCGAGCAATTGCCTGAAAGATTCGTTTTGAAACCAGCAGCTGAGCGAGTCGCTGAGCGAGCCGACATGACTAAAGCCTTCCGGCTTAACCTGATGATCTTATCGCTGATTGCCATGATGGTCAGCGCCTATCTCATTTTGCAGGCTCTGGATGCGGCCGTCGTTCGCAGGCGGGGTGAGATTGCAACACTCAAAAGTCTCGGCGTCAGTGCCAGGGCAATTCGCTTTACCTTGCTGCTGGAAGCCGCATTCATCGGGTTGATCGGGTCTGCTCTAGGCATCGTCCTGGGTTCGTTGCTGGCAATCGGAGCTGTGCAAGTATTGGTGGATACGGTAAATGCACTCTATTTTGCGACCTCTGTGGAATCGATTGAGCTTCGGGCATCGGATCTTTGGGTGGGGTTTGGGATGGGTATTTTGCTGAGTCTGTTGGCAGGATGGTTGCCGGCACGGGATGCGATGTTGACGCCTCCGGCGCAGATTCTGGCCCGTGGCGACTGGTCTCCAGGGTTTCGCTGGCTGCAAAGCCCCTGGCCCGGTCTGTTATTGATCGTTGCCGGATTGTTCGCTTTGCAACTTCCGGTGCCTGTGATGGAGAGTGGCGGACGTATATCGGTCGGCGGGTACATTGCTGCGGGCTGCTGGATTTTTGGAGCAGCGCTGCTTTCCGGCGAGTGTATGGTCCGGCTTAATCGCTGTCTACAAGGTCTTCGTCTTAGTCCCGCGAGCCGTCTGGCGATCAGTCGCGTTGCCGAAGGTTCCAGTCGACATCGGCTTGCTGTTGCCGGTCTGGTGGTGGCTGTCGCCATGGTAACCGGCATTTTACAACTGGTTGGCAGTTTCCAGAGCACAATTGAGCGGTGGTTCGATGTACGCTTTCAGGCAGATTTGTATGTGTCGGAGCAAGGTTCTACCGGCATGGATTCTTTAAACGGAATCGATTCTGGAATCGTTACCCGATTGACGGGCAATGCATTTGTTGATTATGCAGACACACAGTATGTCACGTATGTGGACGCTCCGCGTGGGCGAACGATGCTCTCGGGAGTAGACTTTGAACTCTGGCAAAACCGAATCGATCAGATCTGGCAAGTGGCGCCCGGCGAATTGGAGCCGGCAAATGGCGCACAACCGGCCCTTGTCAGTGAGGCCTTTGCCCGTCGGTTCGATGTTTTGCGGGGTGGCACAGTCACATTGGAGACACCTGCCGGGCCCAGAAAAATTACACCGATAGGTATTTATTCGGACTATGGTAATGAGTTCGGGACGGCAACCATTGACCAGGCCGTATGGCGCCAGTGGATTGGGACGAATCGCCCGCTGAACACCAGTCTTTTTCTGAAACCTGGTGTGGAGGTCAATGCTGTGCGGGATGCGTTACGGTTAGAGTTCCCCGGGCTGGATATTCGCAATGCACAGGAGTTGCGGGAGGTGGTTCTGGCAATCTTTCACGAGACCTTTCGCGTTACTTTCGCGCTCAATATAATTGGTATCGCTGTCGCGATTGCAGGCCTGGTGCTAGGGATGCTGGCCATCTTTGCGGAATCGACTGAAACCATGGAGACTCTGTCACATCTTGGATTTCGGTCGCACAGCTTTATGCTGATGGCGGGATTGGAGAGTGCCAGTATTTCATTGAGTTCCTGGCTGAGTGGTACAGTGGTAGGTCTTGTGCTCGGCTGGCTCCTGATTTACGTGATCAACGTGCAGTCCTTTGGATGGACTTTATTATGGGATGTGCCAGTTGGCGCCATATTGTTGTTCGGACTGGGGCTAGTTGTGTGCGGTTATCTGTGTGGTCTGCTGACCGGTAAGTTAAATTTGAGATTTAAGATTTGAGATTCCGCCTTCTCAACTTTCTTAAAAAGTCTCTTGCAACTTCCCGGAAACAAGAGCTTTTCTTATGAGAATCCATGGAAAATAACTATCAGGTAATTGCGCGTCGATGGCGTCCAAAGCAGTTTGATGAACTGGTTGGGCAGGATCACATCGTCCGCACCCTGCGCAATGCTATTGAGACCAGACGCATTGCCCATGCCTATCTGTTTGTGGGTCCGCGCGGTACCGGAAAAACCAGCACTGCGCGATTGTTTGCAAAGGCGCTCAATGCCGCAGGTGGCCCATCTGCAACCCCGGACAATGATTCCGAGGTCAGCCAGGCGATCATGAACGGTTCCTGCATGGATGTTATTGAAATCGACGGGGCATCAAACAACAGCGTTGATCAGGTGCGGGATCTGCGCGAGGATTGCCAGTATGCGCCGGCCCAATGTACTTATAAAATCTACATCATCGACGAGGTACACATGCTTTCACAGGCGGCCTTCAACGCGCTCCTGAAGACACTCGAAGAGCCACCGGAACATGTTAAGTTTTTCTTCGCGACTACGGAGGCGCACAAAGTTCTGCCGACAATCGTTTCTCGTTGTCAACGGTTCGAGTTTCGCCCTATTTCGGACAAGGTAATCGCAGAGAAGTTAGCCATAATTTCCCGTGCAGAAAGCATTGAGGTTGAGGCAGAAGCTCTTTCATCGATTGCACGCCTGGCCAATGGAGGTATGCGCGACGCGCAGTCGATCCTCGATCAGATGATTTCGTTTTGTGGCAACCAAATCACTGACAGTGATGTTCTGGATGTCTACGGTCTGGTTTCCGGCGAACGCATTGCGGAACTGGCAAAGGCGATCGGTTCGCAGGATTACTCGGCAATCATTACAGCTGTTGACAGCTATGCTGACGAGGGGCGCGATCTGTTTCGCATTCTTCAGGATCTTCAGGCTCATATTCGCACTGTGTTGCTTGACGCAATCCACAAAAACGGGACGAGCGATCAACTTGGAAGATCGCTCACGACAGAATCCATCATGCGGATTTTGGACGCTCTGTACCGTGGTGAAACCTATGTGCAGCGAGGTCTTTCCGAGAAAGCAAATTTTGAGGTAGTATTGCTGAAAGCCGCCGAAGAATCACAATCGCGTGCAATTGACAGCCTGATTAAAAAACTGGCCCATGCGGGTGTAAGTGCGCCCGAAAAAAAAAAGCCTTAACAGCACCAGTTGAGCTGGAAGCCGAGCCAGCCAGACTCAGGACACAGACCGAATCGTCTGAAAATACTGTGCGACAAGATACTGCACCTGTTGCCGGTAATGGCGAATTAACTGTTCCGGATGAACCTCAGCCTGTAGATGAAAAGGCCGCCGTTTTGTCTGACGAAGTGTCTGACAAAGCAGTTAAAAAGGATCCGAGCGACAGCAGCTTGCCCGCATCCTCTGAAAAACACGATACACCGCCACCGATAACGCTTGAAGATGCAAAGCAGCAGATAAGCGAAGAGATACTATCGGTTTTGGCAGAGAGGTTTAACGGCAAATTGTCGGAAGTTCGCCCGATTGATCCAAAAGATATGCTTTTCTAACGACTTATTATTGCGTTAATAGTCTTGATTCTTTGGCAATCATAAATTCTAAAACTCGAATCAGACCCTTGCTAAATAAACGAAATGTCTACCGTAAACAACCATCCTCTCAAGATTAAAATTATCGGTCTGGGTGGCGCTGGTTCCAATATGATCAGCCGGCTCAAGCTGGATGAGTTTGATGCTATTTCGACAATTGCGGTAAATACAGATACACAGGCATTGGCCAGTTTACAATGCGATGAAACAGTACTTGTCGGTTCCTCGATCACCCGCGGCCTTGGCACCGGCGGTGAACTGGAAATTGGAAAAAAAGTGGCGGAAGCAGAACGCGGCAAAATTGCAGAAAAAACCAGGGATTCGGATTTGATTATCCTAGTTGTTGGTCTCGGTGGTGGCACCGGCAGTGCGTTGGTGACAGCTGTCGCTGAACTTACGGCGAACACCGACGCGCTTGTACTGGTGTTTGCGACTTTGCCGTTCAGTTTTGAAGGCGCGCGCCGCAAGCATATTGCCGAAGAGTGCCTGGGCACATTACGAAAGCAGGTGCATGGTCTGATCCCGCTGCCTAATGACGTTTTATTACAGGAAGGTGAGGAAGATGCGAGTGTGCTCAATGCATTTGCCATTGCCGATCGTTGGGTCGAGCGAGGGATTCATTCGCTGTGTACTCTATTGCTGAAAAATGGACTGATCAATCAGGACTTTGGCTCCATACGCTCTGTTTTTCAAAGGCAAGGTGGGAAAACATTGTTCGGCATCGGATTTGCGGAAGGAGAAAACTACGTAAAAGAGGCTTTGGACAATCTGTTCCTCTGCCCATTGCTACATATGGGAGACCGTCCGTCTCAACTTGATCGAATACTGGTCAACCTGATTGGCAGCCCGGATTTGAGCCTTTCCAGAATAAATGAGATCATGTCCTTTGCATCCAAACGTTTCAGTACGCGGGAAGATATTATATTTGGCGCCGTTATTGATCCGACAAAGAGCCAAAGCCTGGAAATCTCGGTCCTTGGAAAGGCCGAGATGGAGCGTAAGCTTCCGGAAGCTAAGGATGGAGAGGAAATCACACCTGAAAGCACCAAAGACTCAGAATATCAGTCTGTGGAGCATGTGGACGAAGCAACGTTTCCTCAACCGATTCACCAGTCGAAACTAAAAGCCAAGTCGAAGGAAGCAGGCAACACTCAGGATGAATTTGTCTTTGATCAATTTGAAGAGCAGCGCGGATACTTTGAAAAAACAGATCGCAATGACTACCAGGGGGAAGACCTTGACGTGCCGACTTACCTACGCCGTGGGATTAAGATACGATTGAAGACCTGAGCTGGCAAAGCCCATGCTTTTTGGTTTAATTCAGTTCATTCGTCGGCGGATACGTTGTTTTTCCAACTGTACAATCTCCGCAAGATCGGCTTGTTCCAGTAGTTGCGTCATCTCGAGCTTTATAGCTAAGCCTAAAATTATTTGAACAGATTGTGCATTGGGTAGCGCCGCACCGTCTCGGTGCGCACTTAGCGTCGTGTGAGCCGAAGCGCTCGAACAGTCGATGCGGTGCGAGGACGCACCTGCGCTTGTAGGTTACCCTACATGATGAATCAGCTTTTTGAGTCCTTTCGAGAATGGGTCTGTAAAACTCGTCGGAGAAAGGACTCGAAAAAGCCTTCGGTCTGTACAGGATCGAAGGTGCCAGGGTGCCCTACGAAGGCGACGGCCTGCGCAGGGCAGCTTCGGATGAGATCAAGCCGTGGCTTAGAACCATTGAGTTCATGTTGTAGCAATCGATCCTCCGAGGCTTCCTGGCTTAATATCAAACAGTTGACAGAGCCTCTTGCTTTAAAGCCGGTGAGCTCACCTCTACAAGCCAGATATAAGCCATGACCTTAAAGACAAAAAACTATATCGCTATCGACGTTGCTAAAGATAGCCTGCAAGTGCAAGCACCTAATTTTGCCTGCGCTTTGAACTATGATAAGAATGCAATCAACGAGTTGATTGCACGTACGCCCAAAGGCACTATCGTTGTCTTCGAAGCCACCGGTGGTTACGAGCGTACGCTTATGCAAACACTCATAGACCATTTCATCGCTTACGCACTGGTCAGTCCCAGTCGTGTACGAGCCTTTGCCAAGAGCGAAGGGATCAAAGCCAAAACGGATCCTATTGATGCAAAAATACTCTTACGCTTTGCGGAGCAAAAGCAGCTCAATGCCAGTAATCCACCTCAGAGGGAAAGAGCGGAGCTAGTCGCATTGCTCGATCGTCGCAGCCACTTAAGCTCTATGCATGCTCAAGAGAAAAACCGACGCCAAAACAGCGACCCTCAGATACATGAAGACATCGAGCAGTGCATTGACTTCATTGAAGGGCAAATTGAGCAGATTGATCGGCGCATTCGAGCGTTAATGAATGAACACACAGTGATGCAGACTCAAAGCAGACTCCTGCAATCGATAACGGGAATCGGCGAAATCACAGCATGGTCGATTATTGCCTATCTCGGAGCAATCACTACCATGAAACGCAACCAGCTCATTGCACTGGCCGGACTGGCACCCTTCAACAAGGATAGCGGCAAAACCTGCAAGAAACGAAGCATACAGGGAGGACGGGCCAAAGTAAGACGCGTCCTCTACATGGCTGCCAGAACGGCAGCTAGTCACAATCCACACATCAAGAATTATGTCGAGGGCTTACGTGCTCGCGGAAAGTCTTATAAATGCGCGATTGTTGCAGCCATGCGCAAGATGCTCATACACGCACAATCTATTCTAAAAAATCATGAAAATGCACTTGCTTAGAGACACAGTTGCTACAACACTAAGGAAAGACCCGTTTTAAAAATTACACTTACAGATGGAGCGTGTAAAATTTCTTACACCGCCTCTTCGACTCTCCTTTAACCTAGATTCGTAAGTTAAACCAGCATACTTTTCTAAGCTTTAGCTGCATATAGGTTTCCGCTGATTTTAGGTGTCGCCCTTTTGGCGAAAGGTGGCTGGAGCATCTTGCTACAGAGTTTCGTTGTGCATTCTGGAGCTGGAAGCTCCAACTACTTTGACTTTGTAATTTAACTCACGAATTAAGATTGAATAGATTGTAGCAATGGCGCTCCC
>CAZTSB010000079.1:0-26569 GCA_964616435.1 uncultured Puniceicoccaceae bacterium
ACAGGTTCTTACATGCTTATAAAAGATTGGTACTCGTAAAGCGCAGTAGTTTTTTAAACTTACTCGCTATGACGATGAACTGTCAAAGAACAGAAATTCTGCTCGGGTACGTAAACAAATACTAACAAACAAAATGAAAAATCTTTGAACTCTAGTTTCAAAGGAAAGCCTATCAACATGCTCCTCCAAAATGATCGAGTCAATCTATTTTTTTCAGTTTTTTTCATAAAAATTCACACACTATCAAGGTAATTTTATTTAAATTTTTAAAGCGTTGTTGAACAACAATAAGCAAAAAAGTATTCACGACGGCCCCTCCCGTCATTGGTGTTGAGACTGCTAGATGAGGCAGCAATCAATGCGGATGCGGAAATAGCTAAACGTAGCGCATTGCATAAGTTTGCTGTGATCCCTAAACTACCGGATTGTGGAACGCTCTTTTGTCTAGATTGAAAAATGTCGTCGTTTGTGGAAAAACTGCGAAAGGAAACTCCCCATCAGCTTGAATATAGTGGTATTCGCATTTATCAGAATTCTCTTTGAAAGATCATGGACAAGCTCCTAGATCCTTGCGTTTTTCATGATAAAGACCAATCAAAGTTACACAAAAAATGCTTAAGTCTTGCCATTTTTATATTATCTTTATGAAACAGTTTAGGAGTCCAATTTCAATTTTTAGTTAAATTCTCGAGGTAAAATTATTTTTTAGAATCAATGGAGTCTATTCAATCATTGTCCCGGCCTATCATTCCAGTTGCTCATTTAGTCATCGCATTGAACAATGGCGGGCTTGAACATTTAGTTATGCGCTGGACTGCTTACCGCAACCAGCTGCTAGAAGGCTCCACACACATCATCTGTCTAGACGAATTAGGAACTTTGGCTTCCGAATTTCAGGGAGGCCCCGTTCACTGTATAAATGCAGCTCGTTCAAAGTTTCCCTGGGACAGGCAAGCTGTAGATCGTTTGTCTCTGTTGCTCAAAGAACTAAATATTGCAGTGGTTCATTCACATAATTCAGCAGCCCACCAGTACGGAGTACTAGCTACATTTAAGACAAAAACTCCTCATATACAGACTCAACATGGCATGAATATCCACGACCTGGGATTCAAGGCAACATTAGTCAATCGAGTTCTTCGGTTCTTTACCCCTCAATATGCAGCAGTATCCAAGGAAGTCGTTAACAATTTACAAAAAAAACATGGCGTCCCAGCTGACCGGGTGCATTTTGTGGCTAATGGTGTCGAAGAACACCGATCCACCTCAACTGAAGTGCTTCAGCAATTGCGTCAGGACTACAAAATCCCCGTTGATGCTTTTGTATTAGGTTCTGCAGGTAGACTTGCAGCTGTTAAAGGCTGGGACAGATTTTTTCCCATATTTGCTAAACTTATTAAGGAAAATACAAATGGAAAACCATTGCATCTGTTATTGGTTGGCAATGGTCCTGAGCAAAACAAATTACAAAATATGGCCTGCGACTTGGGTATAGAAAACAATGTAAGCTTTGCCGGATTTCAACAAGATTGCCACCCTTACTATGATTTAATCGACCTCTTTGTCATGCCATCACGCAGTGAAGGACTTTCTGTTTCCTTACTTGAAGCCATGCAGGCAGGCTGCCCTGTTGCTGTTACTGCAGTAGGCGAGCACACCAAACTGGTTAAAGTTTCAGGTGGAGGCATCTTGCTAGAAGCAGAAAATTCAGAATCATGGGTAAAAATACTCCTTGATTTCATCCATGATACCAACGAGCAAAATTCATGTGGTTTACGAGGTCAAACTCATGTAAAATCCCACTACACTTTGGAAAATACTTACCAGAGCTACGAAGCACTTTATAGAAATCTTCTTGTTGAAAAGAGTGGGAAATAGCTTTCAGCATTCTTGCAAATCTGTAGTCCCCTAGAGGGTGTCGTCACGAAATACCGAACCACAGAACAAGGCATCAAATCTGAGTAATTGCCAGAAAGGAAACTGATGATTAACTTAGATCTACTATAAGGTTATAAAAGGTGCCGCCATTATGGAGCATAGGAGAGTCGAACTCCTGACCTCTTGCATGCCATGCAAGCGCTCTACCAACTGAGCTAATGCCCCTGAAATGAAATAAGATTGCTGTTCATATAGTTTATTGTCGTCAACAAAAATCGAACTAGACAACCGAAAAACAAGGCAACTTCATTTATATTTCTAAAGCGTTGTTAAACAAAAATCAGCACAACTATCCAGCCCCCCTTCACCCAATCTGCTGTAAAGCAGATTGCTAACAAAAGAGTACATTCATGAAAGAATCGGTTCTTTTTGCATCGCCTTAACACTCCTTGCTTTTGTTGATGTAAGAGCACATCCTTGCAAAGAGTTTTGCTCCCTTGCGAGAGCAAAAAACAGCCGAAGACTTTCTAGCCCGTCTTTCCGAAGAGCTGAAGTTAACTGTATCACCCAGCTTCTTGATCCTGGACGGATTCAGCAGCGTCTTCAGAAGTACTTTCATCGTCAAGTAATTCAGACGTCGGCACCGAAACGCCTTCGATCAGCTTTGACGCTTCTTCAGGTGAAAGTTTCTCCATCTCAGCGCCGAGTGTGTCAATGCGAAGATTGCGATAAGGCGGCAGACCTGTACCTGCAGGAATCAGATGACCCATAATAACATTTTCCTTAAAGCCCTTCAGGTTATCAACCTTACCAAGTGTTGAAGCATCGGTAAGTACTCGAGTGGTCTCCTGGAAAGATGCAGCAGAGATAAAGGATTCTGTTTCGATGGAAGCCTTGGTAATACCGAGGAGCACTGGTTCACCTTCGGCAGGCATACCACCGGCGTCTTCGATATGCTCATTCGCATTCATGAACGTAAAGCGGTCTACCTGCTCTCCCCAGAAGAAGTCCGAGTCGCCGGGATCGGTGATGCGGATCTTCTTAAGCATCTGGGCAATAATCACTTCAATGTGCTTATCGTTAATCGTAACCCCCTGCAATCTATAAACCTTCTGAATTTCAGAAATCAAATATTCCTGAACGGCTGATGGCCCAAGGATGTCAAGCACCTCATGAGGATCTGCGCCTCCTTCGGTGAGATGTTGACCACGATGTACCATATCACCCACCTGAACAACCAAATGCTTGCCATGTGGGATCAAATGAACCTCTTCCTGATCTGTTTCAGGATCGGTCACCAATAGTTTTTTCTTGCCGCGGATTGTGCCATCCAATGAAACCACACCGTCAATTTTGGCCATCTCGGCAGCTTCTTTGGGCCGGCGTGCTTCAAAGAGTTCGGCAACACGAGGCAGACCTCCGGTAATGTCCTGTGTCTTGGATGCCTGACGCGGGGTTTTTGCAAGCATGGTTCCGGGCGCAATCTCATCGTCTTCATTAACGGCAACCTGAGCGCCAGTGGGGATTGCATAAGTGGCGATCACTTTGTTAGCCTCATCGCAAATTTCAATTTGTGGATTGAGGTCTTCTTTGTGCTCAATCACTACCGTTGCGATACGGCCGGTCGACTCGTCCAATTCACGTTTAACGGTAACTCCGGGAATCATTTCATTGAAACTGATACGTCCGGCTTTTTCAGAAAGAATTGGTATATTGTGCGGATCCCACATTGCGAGAACAGCGCCCTTTTCGATGCTCGTTCCATCACCATGTGTCAGCACAGAACCAACCACAATTTTGTACGTTTCGATTTCGCGATCATCCGCATCCAGGATTTGCACCGAGCCAGTCTTATTGAGGACAATGTTCGCGCCATCTGCAGTCTGTACAATACGGAGGCCTATGTACTTGACGGTACCACTTGAACGTACCTTGATTTCAGGATTCTTAAGTACGCCACTAGCAATACCACCGATGTGGAAAGTACGCATGGTAAGCTGGGTACCCGGCTCACCAATTGATTGAGCGGCAATGATACCCACAGCCGAACCGCGTTCAACCATCGCATTTGTAGCTGGATTGATCCCGTACTCAAGAGCTGTGATACCGACTTTTTTGCGTGTTGTAAGCGCCGAGAGTACCTTGACGCGCTCAATGCCAAGATCTTCTATTTTACGTGCTGCTTCTTCGAAAATGAGTTCACCATTCTTAACAATAATCTCATCCGGATTGAGTGGATTCTTAATGTCGTTGGAAGAGCAACGACCGACAATGCGATCGTAAAGGCTGACAATCTCATCGTCCCCTTCGAAAATTGCATGCTTCCAGACACCATCGCGATTGCCGTTATCGTATTCTTCAATGATACAATCCATCGCCACATCACAAAGCTTACGGGTAAGATACCCGGCATCTGCGGTTTTCAATGCAGTATCCGCAAGTCCTTTACGCGCACCGTGAGTCGAAATGAAATATTCGAGCACAGAAAGTCCTTCACGGAATGACGAAAGGATCGGCCGCTCAATGATTTCACCGGACGGCTTTGCCATAAGACCACGTGTACCACAGAGCTGACGCACCTGCTGCCGGTTGCCACGTGCGCCGGAGTCCATCATCAGATAAACTGGGTTGACTGTATTTTTATTGCCGTTGCTCTTGAGTTCTTCAAATACAGCCTTTGCAATTTCATCCGTAGTACCGGTCCAAATGTCGATAATCTTATTGTATCGCTCACCATCTGTGATAATCCCCTTGCTGTACTGATTTTCAACCTCGCTGATTTTCTTGCGGGCAACCTTGACGATTTCAGTCTTGGAGGGTGGGATAATCATATCGTCAATGCCGATGGAAACACCTGCACGTGTCGCAACTTTGAAGCCCGTATTCTTGAGAATATCCAGTGTCTCTACAGTGCGTGGCTTACCTGCCAGATTATAAGTCTGCAGAATAAGATCACCTAGCTTGTTCTTTGGAACCGGCACATTCACAAATCCGAGTTCTTCCGGCCAGATCGTGTTAAAAAGGACGCGGCCAACGGTAGTTTGGATTACTTTTTTCTTTGAGTTTCCGTAAGGTCTGTCTTCTTTGCCAAAATCGGGATTTATAAAGTTGATCCAGTCATGATCCTTAAGTGCACCGTCAGCAACTGCAGTCTCTACCTCATCGTTATCGACCAGAAGAGGCAATCGGCTACCCTCGGATGGTTTCTCCGGTGGATCCAGTGTCAGGAAGTAGGAACCGAGTACAATATCCTGTGATGGTGTAAGAATCGGCTTACCACTCGAAGGTGAAAAGATGTTGTGTGTTGCCATCATCAACGTCTTTGCTTCCATGACTGCTTCCAGAGAAAGCGGCACGTGCACCGCCATCTGGTCACCGTCGAAGTCAGCATTGTAAGCAGTACAAACCAGCGGGTGTACGCGAATCGCATCGCCTTCAATCAAAACGGGCTCAAACGCTTGAATTGAAAGCCGGTGGAGTGTAGGCGCACGATTCAGTAGCACCGGATGTCCTTCAGTGACTTCTTCAAGAATGTCCCAGACTTCCGGAGATTGTTTCTCGATCATTTTACGCGCACCGCGAACGGTATGAACAAACCCAAGTTCTTTCAGACGCCTTATAATAAAGGGCTCAAAGAGGACCAGGGCCATTTTTTTGGGTAACCCGCACTGGTTCAGCTTCAAGAAGGGCCCAGAAACAATCACCGAACGACCGGAGTAGTCAACGCGCTTACCGAGAAGGTTTTGACGGAAGCGGCCCTGCTTGCCCTTTAGCATATCTGAAAGTGATTTCAATGGACGGTTACCTGCACCTGTAACGGCTCGGCCATGGCGACCGTTGTCGAAAAGTGCGTCTACTGCTTCCTGCAGCATGCGCTTTTCATTGTGGATAATAACGTCCGGGGTTTTCAGCTGGAGAAGATTCCTCAAACGGTTATTACGATTGATCACACGGCGATAGAGATCGTTAAGATCAGAGGTCGCAAAGCGACCACCCTCCAGTGGCACAAGCGGACGCAAGTCCGGTGGAATCACCGGAAGAACCTCAAGAACCATCCACTCCGGACTGGTTCCCGAAGCCATGAAGCCCTGAATCGTTTTCAAACGCTTGGAAAGCTTCTTCTTAATCTGCTTCGAACGCGTGGCTAGCATCTGTTCCTGCAACTCTGCAATTGTAGCCTCCAGATCAATGCGTGCCAGCGCGTCACGGACGGCAGATGCACCCATACTTGCAACAAATGAATCCTCGCCATATTCGTCTTGAGCCTGAAGATATTCCTGCTCGGTAAGCAACTGTCGCTCTTCAAGAGGTGTCTTACCCGGATCAATCACAAGATAATTTTCGTAGTAAATAACACGTTCCAAATTACGTGCAGTGATGTCCAGAAGCAGACCAAGTCGACTCGGCATACTCTTCAAAAACCAAATGTGAGAAACCGGCACGGCTAATTCGATATGGCCCATGCGGTCACGACGAACACGTGACACGGTAACTTCCACGCCACACCGGTCGCAGATCACGCCCTTGTATTTGATGCGTTTGTATTTGCCGCAGGCACATTCATAATCACGCACGGGGCCAAAAATGCGCTGGCAGAACAGACCGCCCGGCTCCGGCTTAAATGTACGGTAATTGATCGTTTCAGGATTCCTGACCTCCCCGCGGGACCACTCACGAATAACCTCAGGCGAGGCAACGGAAATGCCAACCTGATCGAAAGATTTAGTGGCTTCATAGCCAAGAATGTCACGTGCTACTTCTGTACTCATTGTTAAAAACTCCTTTGAATTACGTTTTAAAACTACTCTTTAGACCTCCAGTGCGTTCCTTGAAGCAAACTGGCCTTCGGAATTCAACCGAACATCCAGGCAAAGGCTCTGAATTTCCTTCATCAGAACCTTAAAAGACTGAGGCGTACCGGCTTCCAGACTATTGTCACCTTTCACAAGTGATTCGTAAATGCGTGTACGACCACCGACGTCATCGGATTTAACCGTGAGCAATTCCTGCAAGGTATAGGCCGCGCCATAAGCTTCGAGCGCCCAAACCTCCATTTCACCAAAGCGCTGACCGCCGTACTGTGCCTTACCACCGAGTGGCTGCTGAGTGATTAGAGAGTACGGACCTACGGCACGAGCATGAATCTTGGAAGATACCAGGTGATTGAGCTTTAACATGTACATGTAACCCACGACAACTTCCTGAGCAAGCGGCTCGCCGGTCTGACCGTCGTAGAGAATGCTTTTGCCGGTTGAAGGCAATCCAGCTTCTTCGAGGTACTCACGGACGCGCGATTCACTAATGCCGTCAAAAACTGGAGTTGCCACCTTGATGCCCAGCTTCTTGCAGGCCCACCCGAGATGTGTTTCCAGAACCTGACCAACATTCATTCGCGAAGGAACTCCCAGCGGATTCAGGCAAATTTCAACCGGAGTACCATCAGGCAAGTGCGGCATGTCTTCCTCAGGCACTATTTTGGCAACAACACCTTTATTTCCGTGGCGTCCGGCCATTTTGTCGCCGACCTGCATCTTACGCTTCTTGGCAATGTAAACTTTAACGCTTTTTACAACCCCCTGATCGGCATCTTTGCCCGATTCAACATTCTCGATCTTACGTTCACGGTCATAGTCCAACTCGTCAAATTTGGCCTGGTAGTTATTGACGATTTCCATGATCTTGATCTTAACCGGTGAAGGATCAATCTCAATATACCTGGATACTGCTGCCAGACGGCGAAGCAGTGTCTTGGTAATTTTGCGATTCGCCGGAATGATAATCTCGTCCGTATCACCGTTCTTAACATCAAGAGGGATTTTTTCACCCAGAAGTATGTTTGAAAGGGCTTCGGTCAGATCTTCGCGAAGTCTGTCACTTTGAGAGCGATATTCTTCATTGATCTTCTTTACCTGGCGACGACGGTCAGAAGGTGAAAGCTGGTCTAGCTCGCCATCGACACGGGCCGAAACCTTCACATCCATAACAATGCCGCGAACACCTGAAGGCACCACTAAAGAGGTGTCTTTTACATCGGCTGCTTTTTCCCCGAAAATTGCGCGAAGGAGCTTTTCCTCGGGAGCCAGCTCCGTTTCCGATTTCGGTGTGATCTTACCGACCAGTATATCGCCGGGTTTGACTTCTGCACCGAGACGAATGACACCGTCGTGATTCAGGTCCTTGAGTGCCTCTTCGCCAACGTTTGGAATGTCTCGGGTAATTTCTTCAGGTCCAAGCTTTGTGTCTCGGGCGGTTACTTCAAATTCATCGACATGGATCGAAGTGAAGATGTCATCTTTGACGATCTTCTCGGATATCAGAATCGCATCTTCGAAGTTGTATCCGTTCCACGGCATAAATGCCACAAGAATGTTGCGTCCGATTGCCAGTTCACCATCTTCTGTCGAAGCTCCATCTGCAATAACATCACCTTTTTTGACCGGCTGACCTTTGGAAACAATTGGCTTCTGATTAAAGCAGGTACCGGCATTTGAACGCATGAATTTGCGTAAATGGTAAACATAAATGTCTTTCTTTGGATCAGTCTTTAGCTGTTTGTTTCGTGTTTTTGCCGGAAGTTCACCGTCTTTTGTAAGAATGATCTGCCTGGAATCAACCTGTGCAATAATACCGTCAATGTCAGCGATTTCAACCGTCTTTGAGTCAACGGCTACACGCTCTTCAATGCCAGTGCCAACGAATGGGGCCTCTGACTTGAGCAAAGGCACACCCTGCCGTTGCATGTTGGAGCCCATGAGCGCACGATTTGCATCATCATGTTCCAGAAATGGTATAATGCCCGCTGCCACTGAAATCAATTGCTTTGGTGAAACGTCCATGTAATTGACTTCCTTGCCTTCGACTTCAAGAACTTCGTCACGCTTGCGACAGGTGACGCGTCCGATAAGTTGGCCGTCTTTGTCCAGTTCAGAATTTGCCTGCGCAATCATATGCGGCTCTTCCTGGTCTGCATTGAGGTATTCGACTTCATCGGTTACCTGGCCATCTACCACTTTGCGGTAAGGCGTCTCAATGAACCCAAATTCATTAATTCTCGAATACAAGCTGAGCGAGTTGATCAAACCTATATTTGGCCCTTCCGGTGTTTCAATTGGACAGATACGACCATAGTGAGATGGATGAACGTCACGAACTTCAAAACCAGCGCGTTCGCGATTCAAACCACCTGGCCCCAGGGCCGAAAGGCGGCGCTTGTGAGTCAGCTCCGCAAGTGGGTTGATCTGATCCATGAATTGCGAAAGCTGGCTACGGGCAAAGAAATCACGAACAACGGTACTAAGCGCTTTAGGATTAATCAGTTTCTGCGGTGAAATTGTGTCAACGCTCTGATCATAGAGCGTCATGCGCTCCTTAACCAGACGCTCGGTACGGGCCAAGCCGACTCTGCATTGATTAGCGAGAAGCTCGCCTACAGTGCGAACGCGACGACTTCCAAGATGGTCAATGTCGTCAAGTACGCCATCACCGCGCTTAAAACGTGTGAGATACTTTGTGGCTTCAACAACATCTTCCGCACTAACGACACGGAAGTCGAGATCGACATCCATCGCAAGTTTCTGATTCAACTTGTAGCGGCCGACACGTCCCAAATCATAACGTCTGGGATCCTGAAAAAGACGTTTTAGCAATGCCTTTGCATTTGCAGTTGTGGGAGGCTCTCCGGGACGCAGGCGTTTGTAAATATCTTTAAGCGCTTCTTCTTCGTTTTGAGTTGGATCTTTTTTAAGGCAACGAATCACCGCACCATCATCTACAGTGGTATCGATCGCAGTAACTTTTTTAAGTCCGGACTTCTCAAAAGTACGAATGATTGTTTTGGTCAGTGGCTCAAAAGCACGCGCCAGGACAACACCTTTGTCAGCATCCACGATGTCTTCTGTAAGCACGAGACTTGAGACAGAATCGCGTTTAAGTGCATTGCTTACGGTGATCTCTTCCAACTTATAAAAAAGACTGAGAATATCAGCATCCGAGCTATAGCCCATTGCCCGAAGCAGTGTAGTCAGAAGGAATTTGCGACGGCGACGACGGCGATCCAGATATACGTAAAGCAAATCGTTCTGGTCAAACTGTACTTCCAGCCAGGTGCCACGATCAGGAATGATCCGAAATGCATGTAAAACCTTACCGCTGGTATGCACACTTTCTTCAAAGGAAATGCCCGGTGAGCGATGCAGTTGACTGACAACGACACGTTCGGCGCCATTGATAATAAAGGAGCCGCGTTCTGAAATCATGGGCAACTCGCCCATATAAATTTCCTCGTCTTTTACGTGATCCTCCTCACGCAGACGCAACTTCACATACAAAGAAGCCGAATACGTAATACCGTCGCGTATCGCCTGTATTTCAGTGGCGCGAGGTGGCGTAATATTATAGCTTAAATATTCGAGATGACAGCGACTGTCGTAGCTTTCAATTGGGAACACTTCGGAGAATACTGCCTCTAGCCCAATTTGCCTACGCTGAGAGGGTGTCTGATCCAATTGGAGAAACTCCTTAAACGAGTTAATCTGATTCTCAATCAGATTGGGTGGCTGAATGACTTCTTTGAGTTGACCGAAATTGATGCGTTTTGACATAGATAGGAGTGTTCGATGACTTTTTTAAGTTTTGATAAGAGGTAAAAATAGACCGTCTAAAAGTTTAAAACAGTCAGGCAACGCCCGCTTTTCAGAACGAACGTTGCCCAACTGTGAGAATTATGGTTAATACAAGTATAATCTAAAAACCGATTATTTCAACTCAACCTTGGCACCAGCTGCCTCAAGCTTCTTCTTGATCTCTTCAGCCTCGTCTTTGCTGACACCTTCCTTAACCGGTTTAGGAGCGCCCTCGACAAGTTCCTTGGCTTCTTTCAGACCAAGGCCAGTGATCGCACGTACTTCCTTAATGGAAGCAATCTTGTTTTCGCCGGGTGCAGCAAAAATGACGTCGAATTCGTCTTTTTCTTCAGCTGCTTCTGCCGGAGCAGCTCCACCGCCACCCGCAGCAGCAACTGCTACAGGAGCTGCGGCACTGACGCCCCATTTTTCTTCGAGTTGTTTAACGAGATCAGCTACTTCGAGCACAGTTTGTGACGAGAGCCACTCGATTACTTGTTCTTTTGTTATATCTGCCATTTTGATTTACCTTTCAACTGGTTAGCATCCCTTAGATTCAGGATATTTAAGAGGTTTGTTCCCCCTAACCGGATTATTGGGTTTGTTATTTATGAGGCTGCGTTTTCCGGGGAAACCGCAGCTAAAAGTTTATTGGTTTAGTTTGAAAATCGGTTAGCTTTCAGCCCTTACTTTAGCTTGCAAGACATTGACCAAATTTTGAGGTACTGCACTGATGACGCGAACGAGTCCTGTCGCAGGCTGTGCGAGCAGACCGAGAAGTTGCGCACGCAAGGATTCCAGACCGGGTAGTTTGGATAGGGCAATGACCTCATCCTTCGTCAGTACTTTTTCATCCAGTACGCCCGCCTTGAGATCGACTTTTTCATTTTTTTTGAAAAAGTCACTAACGATCTTTGCCACCCCCGAAGGATCATCACCACCGACAACAATCGCGGTCTGGCCTCTCAGATATTCATCAAGACTTGGTAAATTCCTGGAGGCCATCGCAACACCAAAAATATTGTTCTTGATGACATGAAACTCCGCATTGTGCTCAGACAGCTTTTCTCGGAGATCCGCAATTTCATCCACCGTAATACGCTCATAATTGGTCAGATAAACGTAGCTGGACTTATCGAGGTGCCGATTGATCTCTTCAACAAGATATTTCTTTTCTGGTCTCATAAATTTTAAATCCTTCTAACTCTTATTGTAGGGTGTTACTTCGATGCCAATACCGGGACTCATTGTTGAACTCAGTGCAAGTGACTTAATGAATTTACCGGAAGCACCCTTGGGCTTGGATTCTGCAAGTACATTGAGCACCGCTTCTACGTTTTCCACAATTTGTTCAGGCTTGAATGAGCGCTTGCCAACAACAACAGCGACGTTCGCAGTCTTATCCATCTTGAATTCAACGCGACCTGCTTTGACAAGGTTGATACCTTCGACAACATCATCGGTGACCGTACCTGATTTTGGATTTGGCATCAGTCCGCGCGGCCCCAGCACACGTGCTACTTTTCGAACACTTTTCATCGCACTGGTCGTTGCAATTGCGATATCAAAGTCAAGCCAACCACCACTGACTTCTGCGATCAAATCATCTAGTCCTGCTTTATCCGCACCGGCAGAGATTGCTTCATCCGGATTTTCAGTAAAAACGATGACTCGGACCGTTTTACCGCTGCCCTGTGGTAGCTGAAGTGTGCCACGCACCATCTGATCACTTTTACGAGGATCAACATTGAGGTGTGCGTACAATTCGACAGTCTCATCGAATTTTGCTTTCGACAGTTTATTTAATAACGCAGACGCCTCTGAGACCGTGTAGGTCTTAGTGAAATCAACCATTTTGGCTGACTCACGGTAGCGTTTGCTTCCCTTAATTTGCTGGGTGGCCATGATAGTATTATTAGTTGTTAGGTTTGGAAATCCTTAGTCGGTAATTTCAAGTCCCATGGAACGAGCTGTGCCAGCAATAATATTAAAAGCTGCATCCTCATCCTTTGCATTGAGGTCATTCTTCTTGGTCTCAACGATCTCAAGAACCTGTTTACGAGTAACTTTGCCTACTTTTTCACGATTCGGCACTCCTGAGCCTTTGGCAATGCCAGCAGCTTTTTTAAGTAGCACAGCAGCAGGCGGTGACTTCAAAATAAAGCTGAATGAACGATCGGCGTACACCGTAATCACTACAGGTAAAATCATACCTGCCTGATCTTTGGTTTTTGCATTAAACTCCTTACAAAAACCCATAATGTTAACACCATGCGCACCCAGCGCAGGGCCAACAGGAGGCGCCGGATTGGCTGAACCTGCCGGTAGCTGTAAACGAATTTCACCTATTACTTTTTTAGACATTTCTTTTAACTTTCTTCAGTTCTTTGGACTTGCCAGTATTCAAGTTCCACGGGCGTAAACCGCCCAAAAATAGATACGGAAACTTTTAGTTTACCTCTGTTTGGATCGATTTCTTCAATCTTACCAACAAGATTCATAAATGGACCATCCATGACCTTGACCATTTCACCCACTTCATACTGAACCTTGGGCTTCTCTTTCCCTTCAGCTTCTTCAACCTGGCTGATAATGCGATCAATTTCACTTTTCTTGAGAGGTGTTGGACGATCACCACCAACGAATTTGATCACACTCTGAGCTTCGCGGACAAAGTACCATGGTTTCTGTAATAATTTATCTTCATCATCGTAAAGACGCATCTTAACGAAGATATATCCCGGATAAAATTTGCGTGTGATTGTTTTCTTTTTACCACTTTTTACTTCCGTGACTGTCTCAGTGGGCATGAGCACTTCAAAAACGTAATCCTCCATTTCCTCAACAACGGTGAATTTGTCGAGATACTGCTTAGCCTTTCCCTCCTGATTAGATAGGGTTTGGACAGCAAACCAGTTGGGTCCTGATAATGATGAAGAATTGGACATAGTTGAGCCTTAAAATATTAAAGTTAGTAAAACCAAAACTGTTAGCATACCTCTATCGGACCCATGAAGTTAGTAATTGCACTCCATTCATTAGTGAAAAATCAGCCAATGCGATAAACGAACCCAAGATTGCAGTTGCAACCAGTACAACAATTGTCGAGTCACGCAATTCGGTCCGGTTGGGCCAGGACGCTTTTCTGAGCTCAGTCACAGTCTCCTTGTAAAAAAGACGTATGCTTGTAAATGGATTTTTCATTTATGTTGAAAGTGGCAGGAGAGGAGGGACTTGAACCCACAACTTACGGTTTTGGAGACCGTTGCTCTACCAATTGAACTACTCTCCTATGGATAATGTTAACGAAGTTTGATTTAAGACAACAAAGCCGAGGGCCTTTTTTCAAAGAACCTCGGCGAAATCCTGAAAGGATTCGTAATGATGTTATTCGATCACCTCAGTAACACGGCCTGCACCAATAGTACGTCCGCCCTCGCGAATCGCAAAGCGCTGGCCTGCTTCCATAGCAATTTTTTTGCCCAGTTCAATTGTGACAGTAAGATTATCACCGGGCATCACCATCTCAACTCCTTCAGGGCACTCAATAATGCCGGTAACATCGGCTGTTCCGAAGAAGAACTGTGGACGATAGCCAGTGAAAAACGGCGTGTGGCGACCGCCTTCATCTTTGGAGAGTACATACAATTCGGCTTTAGCTTTTGTGTGTGGTTTGATCGAATCTGGCTTTGCAATCACATGTCCACGCTCAATTGCGTCTTTATCGATGCCGCGCAGAAGCAAACCAACATTATCGCCGGCCATTCCCTGATCAAGTTGTTTGCGGAACATTTCAACACCGGTAACGGTTGTTCTGCCCGTTTCACTAAGACCAACGATTTCAACTTCTTCACCCACTTTGACAATACCACGCTCAATACGACCGGTAGCAACTGTACCACGACCTGTAATTGAGAAAACGTCTTCAACAGACATCAAAAACGGCTTGTCAGTTTCACGGGTAGGCTCAGCGATATCTTCGTCGATTGCATCCATAAGCTTACCAATAGCTTCCACACCTTCAGGTTTACCTTCGAGCGCGGCAGTTGCAGAACCACGGATGATTTTGATGTCGTCTCCGGGATATTCGTATTTATTAAGTAGATCACGGACCTCCATTTCAACCAGCTCAAGAAGATCTTCATCATCCAGAAGGTCTACTTTATTAAGCCAAACAACAATGGTTGGAACACCTACCTGTCTTGCGAGCAGAATGTGCTCACGGGTTTGTGGCATAGGACCATCGGATGCAGATACTACGAGAATAGCGCCATCCATCTGTGCCGCGCCGGTGATCATATTTTTGACAAAGTCCGCGTGTCCCGGACAATCGACGTGTGCATAGTGACGGTTTTCTGTTTCGTATTCAACATGCGCAACAGCAATGGTAACTGTCTTCGTCGCATCGCGAACAGTACCACCCTTTGCAATGTCTGCATAAGACTTAAATGTAGCAAGACCTTTGTCCGACTGCACTTTGAGGATAGAAGTCGTCGTTGTCGTCTTACCGTGGTCAATGTGACCGATAGTGCCGACATTAACGTGCGGTTTTGTTCTTTCGAATTTTTCCTTAGCCATGATTGATGTTATTTAGTTTTGAGAGAGAGTTAAATATATTTTGAGATATGTATTTGAGACTGGAGCCCTCGAGCGGGATTGAACCGCCGACCTCATCCTTACCAAGGATGCGCTCTACCACTGAGCTACAAGGGCACATTAGCAAAGACTTTTAAAGAGCTACCAGTTTTCACACAGACGCATGAAAAAATAAACATAGGAAGCTGTTAGTTGGATTCGAGCTCGTCAACATTTATTTCAAAAAAATATTTGTTTCTCCTGCGATATTTTGAATGAACCCTCGAATCAAAGATAATCTGATCAGCCAAGGATATGTCAATCTGTGCACTTTCATACCACTCCAACCGTTAGAGCACCCAAGCATATCTTAATAGCGATAATGCTCAGGCTTGTACGGTCCGGATTCCCTGACACCAATATAATCTGCCTGCTCTTTCGTTAAAGTTGTAAGCTTGCAACCAATCTTTTCCAGGTGCAGACGTGCAACTTCTTCGTCAATGTGCTTTGGCAGAATGTAAACCCCAGGCGTATACTTCTCGACATTTTTCCACAACTCGATCTGTGCCAATGCCTGATTTGTGAAACTATTCGACATAACAAAAGATGGATGGCCTGTCGCACAACCCAGATTGACAAGACGTCCTTTGGCTAGCAAATAAATACTTTTACCGTTGGGGAATGTGTATTTGTCAACAGCTCCCTGGTCATCGGGTTTGATCATTTCAACATCAACACCAGGCATTTCGTTCAATGCATCCACGCCAATTTCGTTATCAAAGTGACCGATGTTACAGACAATTGCCTGATCTTTCATCTTAGACATGTGCTCGGCAGTAATGATGCTGAAGTTTCCGGTCGTAGTTACGTAAATATCGCCCCATCCAAGAGTATCTTCTACTGTCAGAACACGATAGCCTTCCATGGCAGCCTGTAGTGCGCAGATAGGGTCGACTTCTGTTACTACAACCTGCGCACCCATTCCCTTGAGCGCTGCAGCACAACCTTTGCCAACATCTCCGTAGCCGCAAACAACACCCACTTTACCAGCTATCATAACGTCGGTAGCACGCTTGATGCCATCCAACAAAGATTCACGGCAGCCGTATAAATTATCGAATTTCGACTTGGTGACCGAGTCATTTACATTGATTGCCGGCACTAATAGTTTATCTTCCTTGTGCATTTCGTATAAGCGATGCACACCTGTAGTTGTTTCTTCAGACACTCCCTTCCAGTCTTTTACCACTTCGTGCCAGTGATTCGGTTTTTTTGCATGAATCTTCTTCAGGAGACTTTTGATAACAGCTTCCTCCATATTACCGGAGTCTGTGTCCACCCAATCACTGCCGTCTTCCAGTTCTTTGCCTTTGTGGATCAGTAAGGTCGCGTCCCCGCCATCGTCTACGATCAATTGCGGGCCGGATCCATCCGGCCATGTAAGTGCCTGTTCGGTACACCACCAGTACTCCTCAAGCGTTTCGCCCTTCCAGGCGAAAACTGCGACGTCCAAATTTTTCGCCACGTATGCAGCTGCATGATCCTGGGTAGAAAAAATATTACACGAGCACCAGCGCACATCCGCACCCAGCGCCTTCAAAGTTTCGATCAGGACTGCGGTTTGCACCGTCATATGAAGCGACCCCATAATCCGCACGCCCTTAAGTGGCTGATCCGCTGAGTACTTCTCACGCGTTGCCATTAAACCCGGCATTTCATGCTGTGCGATTTCTACTTCCTTGCGTCCAAAGTCAGCAAGCGAAATGTCTTTTACTTTATAGTCTGTTTTTGTTAGTGTTTCTGTGCTCATAAAAAATTTTTAGTGATTTCTTCACGTGTCTTAGTCAGATAAGATTATTAAAGCGCTGCCTTCAATTTTTCGGCCTTGTCCGTAGATTCCCAAGGTAAATTCTCTTTCCCAAAGTGCCCGTAATGTGTTGATGATCGATAAAGTGGTCGCAAGAGGCCTAGCTGGCTAACAATGTCAGCAGGTTTGAAACTAAACACTTTCTGAACTGCCGTAACGATCTGCTCATCACTTACTTTACCGGTATTAAACGTATTGACGTGAACGCTGGTCGGATGTGGATGACCGATTGCATAGGCAACCTGTAGCTCGCATTCGTCTGCCAATCCTGCAGCTACGATATTCTTTGCAACCCAACGATTAAAGTATGCAGCGGAGCGATCGACCTTCGAAGGATCTTTACCGGAAAACGCGCCCCCGCCATGGCGTCCCCATCCACCATAGGTATCAACAATGATCTTACGACCCGTCAAGCCGGCATCTCCCTGAGGTCCACCAATTACAAAATTACCCGTTGGATTGATCAGATACTCCGTCTGATCGGTCAGCAATTCTTCCGGAAGCACCTTACGGATCACTTCTTCAATACAAAATTCCTTGATCTCTGAATGTTTTATGTCGGCAGCATGTTGTGTCGAAATGACAACGCCCGTTATAGCAACTGCTTTGCCGTCAATATATTCAAGCGCAACCTGACTTTTCACATCCGGACGCAACCAGGAAACATTCAAATCTTTTCGCTGATGTGCCATTTCGCGAAGCAGACGATGAGCAAGCATGACGGGCGCAGGCATCAGTTCAGGAGTCTGATTACAGGCATAGCCAAACATAATGCCCTGGTCACCGGCTCCCTGCTCAGCAGTTTCCTTGCCTTCAGCAGCAGCGGCATCGACACCCTGAGCAATATCCGTTGATTGCGCGGTCAGGATGTTGGAAATGAATACTTTATCAGCATGGAAGACATCGTCTTCATGAACGTATCCGATCTCGCGAATCGCTTCGCGAACAATCGCTTCGTAGTTTAACTTTGCATTCGTAGTGATTTCGCCGGCAAGCACAACACAGTTGCTTTTGACCAAAGTTTCGCACGCCACACGACTTTTAGAATCTTGCTCAAGACAAGCATCTAAAACGCTATCTGAAATGTAATCAGCGACTTTGTCCGGGTGACCTTCGCCTACGGACTCCGAGGAAAAAATAAAACGATCTTTCATAGAATTTATGGATTGTTCAGGATTTTATATATAAATCAAGAAACTTATCAAAATATCAGGATGCGATGATATAAGCTTTTTGTACACCGAATTACTTTGTTTTCCAGCTTTTTTTTAAACACAAAAAAAGCTGTGTGGAATCCACACAGCTTTTGAAATTTAGTAATTACTAAACTTAGCAAACAAAACTTTATAACTCTAAATTAACCGCCATTGCCAGTGTTATCACCAGTGTTGTCGTCGGTGCTGCCGCCGTCACCCAAATTGTTACCTAAATCTGTATCACGACCTGTACTAGTAAAGTAAGTAACATCGGTAGTACCCCCCCCATAGTTAGGATGCGATAAGGTAAATTGATCATCAGCTGCAGTAGTAAGTGGCCCGGTTGCAACAACACCTTTGCTTAAAGACTCGAGATACAAACCAGGACCAACAAGTTCAGCGATAGTAACGCTGCTTTCATTTTTCTCCAGAAAGTACTGATTAGCTGCTGAAGCAAGCTGGCGAGCATCATTATCTAAAGTAGATTTCGCTGCATTCTCACTTACTTTCGTAAAAGCAGGTATGGCTAAAGCAGCTAAAAGGCCGATGATTACGACCACGATCATGATTTCGACTAGTGTGAAACCTTTTTTGGATTTGTTTTTCATTATGATATTCCTTTTTTGAGTTATTATATTATATATGTTAATGCTTAGTATTCCTAAGCATGTTAAACATAGGTCCATGAACTAATGTAATGCAAGAAAAAATTTAATAAATTTTCACTTTTTTTTCGTGGAATTTCCAGACTGCAGGGATGCAAAAATCATCTTGCCACCTGCAGACGGCACAATCGAATCAATCTGCACCGTAACCTCCTTGCCAATCATAGAACGTCCGTCATTTACCACCAGCATAGAACCGTTCGGCAAGTACCCGATTGCCTGCCCCGGATCCTTTCCGGCACGCACCAATTCTACACTGATTTCACTGCCGACAGGAATCTCCTGATTAATCGCTCTGTAGAGAGCGGTTATATTTAGCCAGTCAATTTCATGAAACTCCGCCATCTTAGCCAGATTATAGTCTGTGGTAAGGAGTTTTGCTTTTAACAACACCGACAAAAACACCAGTTTGGAATCCACCGCTTCGGCATCGGGCACATCACTTTCGTGGATACGCAAATCCAAGTGTTTCATCTGACGTAGTTGGTTCAGCACTTCAAGGCCCTTACGGCCCTTTTCTTTGCGAAGCAGATCCGACGAATCCGCAATTTCATGCAATTCATCCAAAACAAAGCGCGGAATCACCAAAGCGTATCCCATCCACTTGGATTCACATATCGCGGCTATACGGCCGTCAATCAACGCACTGGTATCAACGACAACCAGGGAGCTTTCGACATTCTGCGCACTAAATCGAATATAGGGAATCACCAGGTTAAATTCATCCTTTCCGCGCAAAGCGATCATTGTCGACAGATACATCGATACGACATACAAAACCAGGCTTGATAGATAAAGGTTCTGTTCCATGCGAGGATCGTCTTTTATCGGTGCAAACAAAGGTGAGTTTGTGATCAAATATGCAATCAATCCACCAATCGCCAGACCAAAGGTAACCGCTGAAAGCGATCGCAAAGAAAACCCCTCCAGCAGCAAGTCAGTCAAAATAACTAGCGCTGCCATATTCATTCCAACCCAGAGCACTTGCGACAAACTCCAGGCTCCGACATGGTACCAGATAAGAACGCAACCGAGCAGACAGACGAATAGGAAAAAGATACGGATAGTCAGTATATTGTTTTTCATAACTGTGCCAATAGGAGTTCTTCGGATTCTAGAAACGTAGTGATCCGCTCAGCCACGCCAGTAAAAAGGGCAAGACTGCGAAAATAATCATCAGAACAACAATAGTCCTCTGTGTCTGAACGATTTTCCTTCGCGCTTCAGCACTGATTTTTCCATCAAAATGTTTTTCCATTAAAACCTGTATTACAGAATCTAACCAAAATGCAATCCTGCTGGTAACACATTCAGGCCAAACTTAAGATTCATCTAAATCACTCGCAGGCGCACTGGAATCATTTTGGGCTACTTTCTTCTCAAGCTTATCAAGCTGTTGTCTGATTGCTTTAATTTCCTGAAAGATTTCCGTATCCGGCTCTTCTTCGTACTGAATAAAGAACGATGCAACATAGGCAGTAAATGTACCGAACAGTCCAACTCCAGCCATTATCAAAGTAGAGGCAATAATCCTACCAATGGAGGTGGTTGGATATAAATCTCCGTAACCGACGGTAGTAATAGTCACGAACGACCACCACAGCGCATCCGATGCAGTCTTAATATTGGAATCGGGTGAGGTTTCACAATTTAGAATTGCGATTGAGGAGAATACAACAATCACGAAAGAAATCAGTGCCACCGAAGCAAAGGTTCCTTTTGCCCGATTGGCGAAAAGGAATCGGATAATTGATTTGATCGATCGGACTCCTCTGAGAATTCGCAATATGCGAATGATCTGTGCAAAACGTCCCCATCGCAGCATCTGTATATTCGGAATGCTGGAAATAAGATCAATCCATCCCCATTTAAGATAACCTAACTTTGATTTTGCCTTAATTACATTTAAAATAAAATCCCCAATGAAAAAAGCACAGACGATATTATCGATACGCCGCAGCAAAACAGAAGTCTCAGAAGGCAAATTGAAAACCGTATCAACAAAAAGAGCAATCAATACATAAATACAAAGGAACAACATTACAACCTGCCGAGCCGTGATCGGAGCCTCTTCCATCAGGTCATCTTGTTGACTCTTTTTATTTAAGCCGGGCTTTAAGGCAAACATTTCTTCGGAGTTATGTTTTCGGGATTCTTATAAATAATAGTTAAATCACCAATTTGATAAGAGAAGTAAGGCTCTAAAGACTCGACTACAATCTTTTATGTAGCACTTCGGAAATAAAACACTCTGACGATACTTTGAACAGATTGTGCATTGGTTAGCGCAGCACTCGTCCCCGCTTCGTTCTGTAAGCTTCGCAGAGCACGTATAAGGGACAGCAAAACAGCGCCGACATTGGTTGATATTGAAGATATGATAACACAATAACAGCGAAAAACATGTTTATGCCGCAGGGGAATCACGGCTGAGTCCAAGCCACGCAATTGCAAGCGTCACAATCGAACTCAGAGGCATCAATATCGCTGCCAGCAGTGGGTGCATCATGCCTGCCAGGCAAAGGCCTACGGCTGCCACATTGTAACAGACCGCGAAAGCGAAGATAATTAGAACGGTTTGCCTGCGCTTTGCGGCAATTGCGAACAATTCGGGCAGACATCTGAGACTGCGACCAAAGAAAAAGAAGTCGGCAGAGGATTCCAGTATGCTCCGATCCACAACGGGAGTTCCGCGACAAACGGCTTTGTCAAACGCGAGACGGTCATTGGCGCCGTCGCCGAGCATGAGCGCCGATCCGGGTGCGTTGTGCTGGATCCAGTCGGCTTTTTCCTCCGGGCTGCAGCGTGCTTTGGCGGCATCAGTAGGTATTTCAAGTTGTCCGGCAGTGGCCTCGACGCGCTCAGGGGCGTCGCCGCTAAGTAGGACGATTTGCAGGTCGCGATTGCGCAACGCGGCGATGCTGGTACGCGCTTCATCGCGGACGGCTTCGACAAACTCAAAGGCAGCGGCCAGAGCTCCGTCTTTACGAAACACACTACGGGCGCGAGCCGGGATTTCTGAGTCTGCGGACAGCCAATCGGGAGCGCCGAGACTCCACTGATTGCCCCGGGTGTCTTTCCATAGGATTCCTTTGCCTATGGTCTCTTCAATTTGTCCATTGGCCGGGTTGCCGGAACTTGCAACCTGTGGGTGATGGGCTAGCAACGATTCACGCAAAGCACGGGCTACCGGATGGTAGTTTCCGGCAACCAGTTGGTAAAGCGCGCGGATGGATGAGTTGTCTAGTTGGCGGATGCATTGGCTGTTTTTCAGTTGGGGAATTTCCAGAGTCAGTGTGCCGGTTTTATCGAATACAACGGTCTTTACCTTGCGCAGTCGTTCCCACAGTTGCACGGATTTTACAAAAAGACCGGTGCGGCGAAGCGCCGAGGTCACCAGTTCATTACACAATGGCAAGGCGACACCGAGTGCACAGGGACATGAAATGATCAGTATGGAGATAAATACTTGCAACGCTCTGAGAGGATTGGAAGTGTTCAACAGCCATGAAGCTCCGCCGCCAACGGCGATGATCAGAACACAGGCAATATATCGACGTAGGAGGTTTTGCAGGTTTCGGTCGTCAAAGGTGGTTTCACGGCATTCGAGCAACCGAGCCAGCAGGCTGTCCGTCCAGGACTCACGCGCTCGAAAATTCAGCGGATTGAGGCCAACATTGATTGCACCGGCTGGCACAGTTCTCCCGGATGGCCAGTTTACCGGCTCCGGCTCGCCGTTGATCCATTCGAGACTGAGCATCCCCTTTGGATCCAGCAGGTCGGCAGCGACAGGATTGATTTTGCCCGGCAGCACGCTGTAGTGTAAATCCGTGGAAATGCTTTCTATAGGGAAGCGCGAACCGTCTTTGTGAATGACCTCACTGGGGCCGACTTGTTTGCGCTTGAGTTGTGAGCGATTTTTCTCAAGCGCATATTCCTGCAACCAGCGACCGCATAGCATCAGGAAGACAAAGGTGGCGACAAAGTCGAAGTAGATCAAGCGCTCGTATTTACTGAAAAGACCTACAAGGGAACCTAAATAGGCTGCCAGGAGTCCGACGGCGATTGGCAGGTCGATGTGAAGCGTGCGGAGTTTGACGGCTTGCCAGGCTCGGTTGATGAAATAGCCGCCACCGACGATCATGCTGAGTGTGGCAAAGAGAGCACTCAGTAGCCTGAAAATAGGTGTGAGAAAGAAGCCCTCTTCCATGCCAAGATACCCCGGGAGGGTAAAGAGCATGGTGTTGAGCAGGAAAAACCCGCAGAGTCCGATGCGATAAGTGAGCTGACCTGTGCCTTGGGAACTGTCCGGCAAGTCGCCTGTGTACAGTGATATGCGATAACCGATACGATGTAGTTCTCCGGCAAATGTAATGATGTCGAAAACACCGCGCTGCCAGAAGAGTTCCAGCGTACCGTTCTGCGCATTGATGGAAATAGCGCCCGCTCCGGGCTGACGCTTGTAGAGTGTTTCGATGAGCCAGACACAACCGATACAACTGATGCCTTCGATGCCCAGGCGCAGCGAAAGAGCTTCCGGAGCTTCTGCGTCTTCTACGTTTGCAAATGCGGTTGCCAGCGGTTCCGTATCTTCGGTCTGAAAGACCTTTGAGCCGACCGGCGGTATCAAAGTATTGCCCTTGAGATCGTAGAACTGCCCCAAGTCCTTTTCCTGAATAAGTTGAGCCACGTAATAGCATCCATGGCAGCAATACTGCTCCTCTGCCTTTGGAACAAAGCAAGTTCCGCAGTGTACACACTGGCTGTTTTTTTGAGCAGACGCCATTAAAGCAGGGGTTAGAGGTTAGGAGTTATTAACAAAAAACCACATTAAAAAAGTAGAACTCAATCCGATCCATTATCAGCATAAATACAGCTCAATGAGTCTTTTGCCAAGCACTTGAATCTGAAAAATTTCCGCGTTCGTACTGTCATCGTCTATTATCGCGATATGCGATTAATCCTTTGGGATTTGATTAGTTTAGTGATTCATTCTTTATGCCCTAACAGTAGAAGTTTCACACGGAGAAGGCGCAGCCTACGGAGTTGTGAATATTGACTAGTTAGCTTATTCTTTCTTCGATGGTATTCAGAATAGTATCAGGGTTCATTCGCATGTCGAGTATCGCAATAACAATAGCTTCATTTGTTTCTAATGCGTAATAAATTCCAAATGGAAACCTTTTCGATAGCATCCGATAAAATCCAAAATGCTTACTATGTATGCCAGCATAAAGTCTCAAAGATTCTATATCTGACACTACGCAATCTGTAAAATAATCACCTATACCGTATTCTCTTTCATCGTAAAAGGTTTCTACCTGCTTCAAGGTCTTCAGCAGCTTCATCGAGAACAACTACATTTTTGAGATTCATCGACGAAAACGTCCTTTCAGCTGATCTAACGTGTAAAACTTTGCCTCACCTGATTCTATTCTTTCTTTTCTTTTTTTAAGTATTGGCTCATGCCAAGCTGGTGATTGGATCTCTTCCTCTTCATGACAAAGAGCATCCCAGAGCAACTCCATCGCTTCAAGACGTTCAACTGTGGTCATGTTTTTTATCTCTGTTATGCTCATGGACAAAGAATATCTTAGATTATGAGAAAAATCTCAAGTACTTCATTTTACAATTTTCTGCCAACGTAGAGGATGATCACGCAGTGAAGCGCAGCTTAGTCGTTGTTCACTCCGACTGGTTCGACTACCGGATGCCACCGAAATCTGTAGAAATTAGCATCAATAAAATACTTATCAAAGATTACGAATTCACCAGTTCCAGCAGCGAAGCTTGATTTCTCAAACCAATGGACTAAGTCAAAAGATGCTTCTAATCTGACTAATTCTTCACTTAGAATTTTACGGCTGGACTGGATGCTCAGATCCCGTGTACCGCCTAGTTCAATTAAAGCGGCCAAATCCATTCTCTCCCCGGAGGTCTCTAGAGATAGACTCTCTAGGAAAATGGTTTCGGATAATAGAATATCAAATTCGATAGTGATTCTTGAGATGTTTCTAGGCAGATGGACCCAAGAATCAAAAGAGCTTTCAAAATTATATAGTGCATACTGGTTTTGATTATTTAGGAATGGAGATGTCGCAAGATTTCTTAATTCTAGCTGTTTAAAATCAGGTAGTGAAAAATAGATACCACTTACTCTATTTCTTCCATCAGAATGGGTCTGAATGATTCGAATTAAATCTGCATCTGTTAGGTCCACAGGTTGGTCGAAGCGATATTGGATGCCGCATAACCCGCTTCCTGAAATTCCCGTCATGGTAATACCTGCTGAATCAGCTACCATAGTGCATGTATTGACATAGAAGAAGACATCTGCAGTTCCGAGAGAAGTAGAAACATTCTCTTCTAGATACGTCTCTGATTCGGTAACGCTGGATGAGCTTATGCTGAACGTATAATTCTTTACGTCATCCCAAGCATATAAGCAGGTCGTAATGAATAAGGTGGTTATGAAAGTTAGAGCTAATTTCATTTTTTTCTGCTATTGAGGTAGAACTGCCCGTTACTGGACAGCCCCCTCACGGAGCCCTACATGCGGTACCCTCGCATAGGACTCCTCCAAATGGACGCGCAGTAATTTGCAGCTTAGTATAGCTAAGCCTAAAATTATTTGAACATCTACAAAAAAAACACACCGATATCTGTTTCCATCGTCCCGCTGGAAACAGATATGCCCTCCGCTGCTTAGCCAACAGTACAGATTATCCTCAACTGTGTCGCAGACCCCACCAAGCCTGCGTTAAAAGCTTTTCGCATAAGCGTTAGAGCGTACACGTTCGACCCGCGGGCTTGCTCAACAGTCAGTTATCAATCCGGCTGTGCGGATTTGATAACTTCAGGGTTCTAATATGAGTATTTTATTGGGTTTGCGGCTCCTTTTTTTCGGTAGTCGTCGTGTATGACTTTTCCGACATATAGTTTTTTTATTTTAGTTGGGGCTTCATGTCCTACAAATGCCCAACGATCCACGAAGGGTTCTTTCCTGGGAAAATTCTCAGATGTGGCTTCGATCCAATCCATTGCGACGAATGCTCCAACTATGATCCCCATCTGAACGGACAAGATATAATCTGCCTTTTTTGCTTTAGCCTTACTCAGTCTCCATGCGTATCGTGTAGCTTCATACAGATCGTTTTCAAGAGCACTTCGGTTTACTTTAATCATGATCACCTTATGCTCGAATACAGCGGTTTCTGCTTTGTACCGTCGAACGATCTCCTCCGCGTGCATGACTCCGTATCTGCTGTTCCCGTGTCCGCCAGAAATGTTGGTCATCCCAGGGTAGGCATCGATGAGTGCGGCTTCTACCTCGAGTGCTACTTTTTCTTCTAACCCATGCCTATGGATGACATGTGCGACCTCGAAGCCAGAGAGTCTAATCTGGCGAATACGGCTCATTTTATCTGCCAATGAATCACCCGTCTATTTCTCCGTTTGCGTGGGCGAATACGCGGTCACCTTTACCCTTTCCAACGTAAAACGTCTCGCCATTCCGTGGATCGATTAGTCTGTAGACGTAATACTTAAGTTTTGGGAATATCTCTTTAGGGAAGGATTTCATTCTTTTTAGAACAGTCGAGAGTAGTCATGCGAGCCGGTAGGCTGCAAGGGGCAAATCCTTTTTAGAAGTCCGGGGGCGTGATCTCGCATTGACTAGCTCGTCTGGATATGTCCGGTTGGAAGTTAGGGATGTGGGGTTCGGAGTCATGATTTTCATAATGGGGTATGGAGTATTCAATTCTTTTA
>CAZTSB010000080.1:0-54978 GCA_964616435.1 uncultured Puniceicoccaceae bacterium
AGCTAAGCTTGGAATTACTTTTACACTCAAATGATGTCCTTTCTTTGACAAAAAGGTAGCGCAGATGCGTCTCGCACCGCATCGAATGTTTGTGCGCTCTGACTTACACGACGCTGGTGCGCACCGGGGACGGTGCCGCGCTACCAATGCACAATCTGTTCAAATAATTTTAGGCTTAGCTATATTCAGCTATGAATCAGCATTTAAGAGAAACGCCCTTGTAGGGTATTTATGGCGGATGGCTGAATAAAAATGAAAAATCAGGCTGCGTCCGCAGAGCTTTTAGGCTGCTTTTTATCAGAGTTCTCTGATTTAGTTTTAGCAGCTTTCTTGAACTTGATAATGGGCTTATCACTGCCTTCGACAACTGCACGATTGATCGTCACCTCATCGACATTTTCGATTTGTGGAAGATCGTACATGACATCAAGCATGATACGTTCCATAATTGAACGAAGTGCACGTGCGCCGGTCTTTAGTTCAATTGCCTTGTCTGCAACCGCGCTTATCGCATCCTCAGTAAAGTTCAAACGAGAGCCTTCCATGGCTAAGAGTTTACCGTACTGTTTGATCAGAGAGTTTTTGGTTTTTTGGAGGATATATTCCAGGTCGGTCTTGGTTAATTCATCCAGTACTGCGACCATTGGCAAGCGTCCAATAAATTCAGGAATCATCCCGAAATGAACCAGATCTTCAGGCTGAACATCACGCAACAACTCGCCCATAGGCACTTCGTTGCTGAGCAGGTTGTGATTTGTGTCAAACCCCATCGCTTTTGAACCGACGCGACTTTGCACAATCTTCTCGAGACCGACAAATGCACCGCCGCAGATAAAAAGGATGTTTGATGTATCGAGTTGTATATATTCCTGATTAGGGTGCTTGCGCCCGCCCTGTGGCGGCACGTTGCAAACCGTGCCTTCCAGGATTTTAAGGAGCGCTTGCTGCACGCCCTCGCCCGAAACGTCACGGGTAATGGAAACATTGTCCGTCTTGCGACCGATCTTATCAATTTCGTCGACATATATAATTCCGCACTCGGCTCTTTTTACATCATAGTCTGAGGCTTGGAGTAGCCGCAGCACAATGTTCTCGACATCTTCACCCACATAACCGGCTTCGGTTAAGGTCGTTGCATCGGCAATTGCGAAAGGTACTTCAAGCAATTTTGCTAATGTTCGGGCAAGCAGGGTTTTGCCACTCCCGGTAGGCCCCAGTAGCAAGATGTTACTTTTCTCAACTTGAATGTCGCCGAATTTATTATCTAAATCTGAAAACTCTGCGATTTCACGAATGCGATTCTCCGAGCGCAGGCGCTTGTAATGATTGTAAACTGCAACGGCTAGCGCACGCTTTGCATAATCCTGACTGACAATATGTTGATCAAGCTGTGCCGTAATCTGGGCAGGCTTGAGGAAGTTAAACAAAAGACGTCCTTGTTTAGCGCTGCCTCGACCTTTTTTTTGACTCGTTAAATCAGTAAGTTCCCTCTCAATGATTGTCTTGCATACAGATACACAAGAGTCGCAAATATGCACATTCGCAGGACCTGCAATCATCTTGCGAACTTCGTTGTGTGCTTTTCCGCAAAACGAACAAAAGGTCATTCGTGTAGATTTGGCCATAACGATGCGATCTCTATTTGTAGATTTTAGGTATTGCTCGGTTTTCTTTCGATTACTTTGTCAACGATGCCGTAATCAACAGCTTCATGTGCGGTCAAGTAGAAGTCGCGGTCGGAATCCTCAGCAACTTCCTCTTCTGTCTTGTTTGTATGGCTGGCAATCAAGATGTTCATTTGTGTCCGCCAGCGAAGGATTTCTTTGGCTGCAATTGAGATATCCGACGTTTGACCGGTTGCTCCGCCTGTGGGCTGGTGCATCATCACACGGCTGTTGGGCAAGGCATAGCGCTTTCCTTTGGATCCTGCAGCAAGCAACAGAGTCGACATGCTGGCAGCCTGACCGACACAGTAGGTAACAACATCGCATTGCAGGAAGTTCATTGTGTCGTAAATAGCCATGCCATCTGTCACGCTACCACCTGGAGAGTTAATGTAAAGACTTATATCTTTCTTCGGATCCTCCATTTGAAGAAACAGCATCTGCGCGACCACAGCATTGGCAACAAAGTCATTGATGGGTGTGCCGATAAAAATGATACGATCGCGCAACAGGCGACTGTAAATGTCCCAGGCACGCTCAGTGCGGCCTTCACGCTCGTAAACAGTGGGTAGTGGAACGTAGCTCACAATATTTAATTTTTGTTATGGGTTAATTTGAATGTACTTAATGTATTTTCGTTAATGAGTATATCGATTTAGATGCCGAATCTAGCCTTTGGGAGTTTCAGAAGTTTCGAGAGTTTCAGTAATGATTTCGCGTTCTGCCTTTTCCGCTATAAAATCCAACGTCTTTTGTAAGATAATGTCCATACGCATACGACTCAAGCGGCTTTGATCTTTTTTAACTTCTTTTGCGATCTTATCAGGGTTTTCACCGCTCTGCTGTGCTTCGAACATGATTGCACGCCCGAAGTCCTCACCTTCAGCCTGTATGTTTTCTTTTTCGGCAATTTTACCGATAATCAAACGAGATTTGAGACGAATGTGCGCTGCCATACCAGCGTCTTCATACAGTTTTTCCTTATGAGCTTCAAGGTCAGATTCGGAGCCGCCCTGCTTAATGTTTTGCTGCATCAACTCGAGAAGTACTGCTTGACGTTCACTTTCAACGCCACTTTCAGGGATTTCAAAATCGACACTCTTCAACAACTGATCCGTTATCTGCTTACGCTCAACAGAGGCATTTTGCTGCTTTTTCTGATCTTCAATGTTTGCGCTAATACGTTCGCGCAGTTCCGCTTCATCCTTCACCTGCATACTTTCAAAAAAGTCTTCATCCATTTCCGGCAGGATTTTCTCGCGCACTTCTTCGACCTCTAGCGAATAGATACCCGTCTTACCCGCAAGCGCCTCAATTTCAAAGTCTTCGGCAAAGTCCATTGTAACCTCTTTCTGGTCGCCGGCTTTCATCCCGACAAGGCCTTCAACAATCGCAGGCACACCATATGGATGATCGGTGCCGGCTTCTTCCCAGGTGTTTTTCTGCGTCCCCCACATAGGTTTATCAGTAACCATGTCGGCAATCAGTTCCTCTCCGATTTTGCCTTCGTAGGAACACTTCGCATAATTACCTTTTTCAACTGCTTTTTCAACCGTCTCGAATGCTGCCCGCTGGCTCAAGATTTGTTTTATGAGAGTATCGACTTCCTCAGTGGTGGGCTTTGTTGACTTCACTTTCAATTTCAGACCTTCGTAAGCAGGAAGCTCGAAGTCCTGAATCACATCTACGGTAAAGCTCACACTTGCATCCTGATCAGGATCTACCTTAACGTCATCTGATTCAACAACGCTAAATACTTCCAGGCCAGATTTGCCGACACCATCCTGGAAGGCCATGTTAATAACACGCTTGGCAAGTTCTGACTTCAGTTCCTTGTCATATCGCATCAAAATAATGTTTTCAGGCACTTTACCCGGACGAAATCCAGGGACATTTGCCTCACGCTGAAATTCTTTAATCAGTTGCTTTCGAATGTTGGCAACTTCAGCAGCGGCAACATCCACACTTATTTTTTTGCGCGTTTCGCTAATATCGTGTACTTCGGTTTTTACTGTACTCATAAAATGGTATCCAAATCAGGCAGGATTTACATGGGAAAAAGGTTCATGAAGATGAAAAGATACACTTGGGTCAATGCCTATGTTTTGTTTTGGAAATGCTATTTGAGCCATTGTTTCCACAAGCAGACTTAATATTCTATTAATTCAGTGAATGGTTCCGGCAACTCAGATTTAGCGTGAAAACCATATTCCCTGCCCTGAAAATGATAACTCAACGCTATTTCCGAAGAATGCAACATCATGCGCTTTTGACCCGTTGCAGAGGAGACCTTACGGTTGAAAGTAAAGTCACCATGAGTTCGATCGCCAACGATTGGGTGCCGATGATAGTGACATTGGATACGCAGTTGATGCGTACGGCCTGTAACTGGCATCAGTTTAACCAGCGAAATCGGGAGATTCCCACTGGACTTGCTGATTACCTGATAATGCGTGCGGGCAAAACGCTCTGATTCTGATTGTGAAACTTTGGCCCTTTTGTATGCATCTTGTTTCAAAATATCTTTCCAACAGCCGATGCCTGGCAAGGGTGCATTTTTGACCAGTGCATGATAGGTTTTTTGTACCCTGTGTGAGACAAATAACCGTTGAATTATAGGAACTATTGTCTCATTCAAAGCCAGAAGTATTATTCCGGATGTCGGAGAATCAAGACGATTTAAAAGCCATACGCGATGGATGACATCACCGGCTCTCCAGACATAGACCTCTTTTTCATAATCATAATCTGCAGCAAGCAGGCACCGATCGTAGCTACCCTGACGATTTGGATGTGACAGCATTCCAACCGGTTTCTCGAGAGCAACCAAGCCATGTCGTCTGGAAACGAGCACCTGAACTCCATTTCCAAGCGGTAGATCGCTGATTGAGGTTTGCTGGCTAAAAGTCATTGGAATACCAATGATGGAAACGGCATGTAATGCAATCGATAGATGTTATTCTGATTTGTAACACTATATTGGCCGGTTACAGCAGTATTTCAAAGATATGAAAATGCGACTTCCATCACACGTTCCTGACCAAAAACCTGTATCATCTCCTCTGTCCATGGACGAAATGGAGAGCGCTTTGTCAGCGCCAATTGACAAATTAAAGTAGCGACTTCACTTGCTGTGCTGTGCAGAATGGTCACTTCGTCAACTCTTCCATCCGACTGTATTCGAAACCTCACCACAACGCGCGCTGATGTGTCGATCGGCTGATAAAAATCGATTTCCTGATACCAGCCAGCCTGAACCGCTGCATAAAATTGTTGCTCGTACTCTCCAAATTGACTGAAAGTTGCATCAATCGCGACCCTCCCGCGGCGACTGGCTGAGCCTTTGGAGCGCGTTAACGACCCGTATACTAGATCCGGTGGCAACGTTAGCCGTTTACGGGGCAAAGGTTTTGCTTCCGTGGCCGCGCTACTGGTATCATCCGCCTCCTGATTCTGCTGATCTTCCGATCCTGTGCGATACAATTGGATCGGCTGGTCGGTCTCAGAATACTCCTGACTGATCTGCTGACCGGAACCTGAGATCTGCAAACTGCTGCCGGGCCCCTTTTCTACCTCTGGTTCCTGTGGGATAAAATCTGGCGCAGAGGGGGCTGAACGTACAGCCTGCTGTACCTCCTCATCCTGGCTCTTAACGGATTCCTTGGATATTGTAAAAACACCACCGTCCAAAAGAATTGGCTCTGACTGTTCAACAGAGCCCTGCACTATTTTCTGCGACACTTCATCTCCCTCAACAGCAGGCATATCGTCCTGCGAAGCATCCGGTTCCTCGTCAGCAGCCTGTTGTGAACGAAAGGAATAATTATCCGTGCGGTCCGGCTCATTTTCAGGTGCTTCTGGATTTGCCTCAACATACCGGAGTGTTTCCGGATCGACTGGTTCCAGCATCAGTTCGATCGTAGTGTCCTCATCTGCATCGGCAACGGATTGTTTTATAAGGAATTTATCCTGCAGCAAAGCAAAGAGGAGAACGTGCACAAGCAATGTGATCAAAAGCGCAACCAGGAAAGTGTGCCACTGATCGCCTTGAGCTTGATCGAATCGATTTGCAGAATGCTGTAATTTGGGATTTTGCTTCAATTTGGGATTAACCAATCATCTTGATTCACGAAAATCAAAACCAAGTTGCAAAAGTCGCGTCTGCAATGCCTGAATCGGCAGCCCCATGACATTCTCAACCGATCCTTCAACAGACTCGATAATCAGATCACGTCCAACTTGGATGCCATAGGCGCCTGCCTTATCGAGAGGATTTACAAGCTCAAAGTACGCATCGATCACTGCATCGTCCAGATGGTTAAAGCGCACCTTGCTGGCCTCAACAAAATCATTGTGCAAACTGCCTTGCAACCAACGCAACGCAACTGCCGTGTAAACCGTGTGCGTACGTCCCGAAAGCTGCTTCAACATCTCACGGGCTTCCTTCATATCCGACGGTTTGTTTAGAATCCTATCTCCAAGCGCAACAGTCGTATCGGAGCCAAGTATCAAAGCGCCGGGAAATTGCGGGATCAACCTTTCCGCCTTTAATCGGGCATTTACTGCAACCATTTCCATCGGGCCCTTATCGGAACTGTCCAGTTCCCGGACGTCTGCCGGACAGGCTTTAAACTGTAAACCCATTCGCTTTAGTAAATCACTGCGACGCGGCGACGCCGAAGCCAGTATCAACTCTCGGGGATGTAATTCGTTATGGTGTGAGTCAATCATGCAACTATATACCGAGCATTGTCTATGAAACAGACTGTCCGACAAACAGTTTTGTCAGTTAGAAAACTTAAATATACAACGAAATTCTTTCACACAATAGCACAAACCTTTTAAATCCGTAAAATACTGTTGATCAGACACTAGCTACTAACTTCCAGCTTCTCACTGCTCTTCAGGTTTGAAGGGGATAAATCGCATGAGCGCTTTGACTTTCAGTTCCATCTCGGATGAATTCCGGGGAATGAACCATTGTCCGTCGGCGCGTTTTTTGAGTCTTCCGTGATAGTACTGGCCCCATGTGGCCAGAGTAATGTAGCCTGTGCGGTCTGTGCGAATGACAACGGCTGCATGGTCATCCAGTAACTCGCCGGTTTCTAAATCCCTGGGCGTAACGATAAGATAGCCGGCTCGGAAATTTTTTATGGTTTCAAAAAAGTCGTTCAGTTTTAATGGCGCTTCGATCCAGTCCGTGTGGATGCGCACTATGCCATCGGTGCGTTCGTTGACAATGGAGTCCATGACGATAGCAGTGTCGAAATTGCTGATCCCACGCTCTTCTGTGCGTATGATTCCGGATTGTTTGGCCAGACGACGGTCGATTTCACGGAATAGTTTTAGTTTGTAAAGGCGTGGGTCTGCATCGCGATAGAGTGGCGGGATGAGGCCGAATTTTTCATACCAGATCAAGATATTGAGCATTGCTGTCGGCCCACAGCCGGTTTCAGGTGTCGGATAGTTTGCCTGATCTTCAGAGAGTATGCTGAAGCGGTTGAGCCCATAGTTTACACGTTCGACGCCTTTTACTATGTGGGGATAATACTCGATTTGGTTACCCCTTTTTTTATATTTAAATACCTGAAAGTCGGTTGTTTCAGAAAGCAGTGGGCAAGCTGCAGTGACCGATAAGAGGAGTAGCGCTCCGGCAAGGTATTGTTTTAATGAGACGAAAAACATTTGGTTGTGATGTCTGGGTTTTAATGAAGATCCTCGGGGCAAGCCCCGAGCTATTTGAAATTAGAAATCACAGATTTGAAATTTATTAAACGAAGCAAGCTTCGAGGTATTCATCATCCTATAGCGAATAAACAAATACAAATATATATTTTGGTTGTCTATCCTGTGTCATACAGTCTAAATGCAGGCTGATTTAAAAATTAACCTTAAATCCTAATTATGAAAATCGCACATTACCTATTCATTTCTACTCTCATAGCTGGAATATGCTCTTTCGCAAATGCGCAAGGCAGCTTTGTTCTCTTCGGAAATGGCGAAGCAATACCGGCAGAGGAAAAAACAGTACGTCCTCTGACAGCGCCTTACCTTCATGAAGATGCACTAATCACTACAGACCTGCGTGGTTGGTTTCTTCATCATGATCTGGGAGAGATCGAGGGAGATTTGAATGTATATGCACTACAAGTGCGTGTGGCGATTACTGAAACCCTTCAGTTTGTCGCTTATAAAGACGGGTACTCGGAATTCTCCGATGATAATGGCATCGGTCTTGATGATGGCTGGAACGACATTGGCCTGGGACTCAAATTTGCGCTGTTTCAGGATGTTGGGTCACAATTCTTTCTCGCTGTAGGGGCCGGATACGAATTTGGAGTGGGTGATGATCAGGTACTTCAGGATACAGATGATTACCGTTTCTGGATTTCGGCCAATAAAGGCTTTGGTCGATTGCATTTGGGTGCAACGGGTAACTATCTTTTGGCAGGAGATGGTAAGCTGGACGGCACTGCTGGAAATTCAGACATGCTTACCTTGCATTTTCATGCGGATTATTATGTGACCAGTTGGTTTAGCCCGGTCGTGGAACTCAATGGTTATTTTGTTCAGGAAGCTAACAGCAGCATTTCGAGCATTGATTTTTCAGGTGTGGATGCAGTCAGTATCAACGGTGGAGAAGACAATGACGTCATTACCTATGCCCTTGGCTTTGAAGTGCGTCCATTGGGTGAAATGCTTGGACTGCGTGCTGCGTATGAAACACAGTTGAATAACGGTGAAAACAGTCTCTTTGGCTCTCGTTGGACATTTTCGGCAGTTTGCGAATTTTAAGGCTATAGCTGAGCTTGAAATTACTTTTACACTCAAATGATGTCCTAGCTTTGGTAAAGAGGTAGTGTAGGTGCATCCTCGCACCGCATCGAATGCTCGGGCGCTTTGGCCCACAAACGCTTGTGCGCACCGAGCCGTGTCCTGCGAAGCTTACAGAGTGAAGGACGTTATACCAAATCTAAAAAGGTCTGAACGATTTACTCATTATCCAAATCCTCATCGAAATCGCAATCGATTTGGATTGGTCTTTGTCACTTCGTTCGGGTACGATGAGGATTTCGGCCTTGGATCCATAGTCGCAAACCTTCCTAGACACAATTTGTTCAAATAATTTTAGGCTTAGCTATAAACCTGGTACTTTGCATTTTGAAAACGTTCGCTTTCGCAGTGCGCAGATTTAGCAACTTTCCTCAGTTTCTTTTTTATCTAGTGCTGTTGTGGGCTGAACTTCTTTACTTTGAGGTTTTGGCGATTTTTCAGATAGTTCATTTTCAGCATCCATGGCAGTACGGATATCTTCCTGAGCCTCGGAGGTTGCTTTTTTAAATTCCTTGATCGACTTGCCGAGAGATCGAAAAAGCTCGGGCATACGCTTGGCTCCGAAAAGGAGCAACACGATCAAAAAGATCAGAATTAGTTCCTGAGCGCCAAGATTCTGAATGAAGGCTGGTTGCAGATATTTCATGATTTACTAATAACTAAAGAAACCTGCCAGAGAATCATGAATTTGTCTATGTTTAACCGTAGATTGTTCAATGAATGGATTTAGTCTTTTGCGTTGTCCTGCATTAGGCTGTCCATGCCGGGTTTCTCAAGATTGATATCACCTTCAAAAAAGCCGTAAAGTTGGCGAATTCGAGTTGGATGGCGCATTTTGCGAAGCGCCTTGGCTTCAATCTGGCGGATGCGCTCACGAGTTACTTTAAATTGACGACCGACTTCTTCAAGGGTGCGGGAATATCCGTCGGCGAGGCCAAATCGCAGCGAGAGGACTTTGCGTTCGCGGTCTGTCAGACTATCGAGGACATCGGTGATTTTTTCTCGCAAAAGGCTGTAGGCAGTCATGTCATATGGATTTTCAGCGCCTTTATCTTCAATAAAATCGCCAAAATTGGTGTCATCTGAGTCACCGACCGGGCTTTGTAGTGAGATTGGCTGTTGTGCCATCTTCATAATTGCCTGGACACGCTCGAGTGGTAGATTCATTTCATCAGCAACTTCTTCAGCCGTGGGCTCGTGCCCCAGTTCCTGAAGGAGTTGTTTCTGCACCTGCATGACTTTATTGAGGGTTTCGATCATATGCACCGGAATGCGAATCGTACGTGCCTGATCCGCAATTGAGCGTGTGATTGCCTGACGAATCCACCAGGTAGCGTAGGTGGAAAACTTGTAACCACGCCGATACTCAAATTTTTCAACGGCTTTCATAAGTCCCATATTTCCTTCCTGAATCAAGTCGAGGAAGGAAAGGCCGCGATTGGTGTACTTTTTCGCGATAGAGATGACCAGACGCAGGTTTGCTTCGACCATTTCTGTTTTGGCTTTATGTGCCTGACGTAACCCGGTGCGAACTTCTCGCATGATTTCCATAAATTCGCGTGGGTTCATTTTGAATTCAAGCTTGAGTTCGTTGAGGCGTTTCTCAATCGCTTTGGCATCCACTTTTTTCTTTCGGCGGATGGAGACCTTATCTGCTGATTCAAGGTCGTCGTAGAGGTTTGTAATCTCTCTAAATACCGGATTCAAGTCGTTCAGGAAGTCTTCAAAGATTTTTAGCTTCAAGCAATATTTTCGGAGTACCGGTTGAAGCTCTTTTTCGTACTTTTGCATTCGTGTGCATGCGCGTTTTTCGTTGGCAGTTTTGCCTTCTTCAGCAGCTTGTAGATGACTATCCCAGGCGGAATAGATGTGTTTACCTAGTTTGTGTGCCTGTTCGAGGAGTTTTGGCAGGCTGTTGAAGTAAGATTCGCGACTTTCGACTTTTTTATCGAGTACGACTCGATCAAAGCGTTCTTCCCGGTTGATTAGCCTCTGTACAAGTGCGTTCTGAAATTCAAGCGTGAGCGCGGTCGAGAAAAGCGCATCCTGAGCACGGAGTTCGGCCTGCTCGATTCGCTTGGAGATGGTGACTTCTTCTTCGCGTGTCAGCAGGGGCACCTGGCCCATTTGTTTCAGATACATGCGTACCGGATCGTCCAGTATGTCATTTTGTGAGGTGCGTACTTCTTTTTCTTCGGTCTCTTCCTGTCTCGCCTTAAATGCTTCGACTTCATTATCGTCTAAAATTTCGACTTCGAGATTCTGAAGAATGGAAATGACATTTTCGATTTCTTCCGGATTGTTTACACTGTCCGGAAGTGCCTTATTTATATCTTTATAGGTGAGAAAGCCTTGCTCTTTGGAGAGCCGGATTAGTGTGCGGATGCGCTCATTCAGTTTTTCCTGGGCCTTTGCGGAATTGCGGCGCTTTCTAGGCTTGGTTTTTTTAGTTTCATTGTTTTCCACTTCTTCAGGCGTTGTTTCATCAACAGCCTGAATGGCTATTTCTTCAGATTTAGCCTTTTTGCGTGTAGATTTTTTGGTGGCGATTTTTTTTGTTGTGGACATGATGAGTGGGACGTTTGGGTGTTAGATTTTTAATTCGTGAGGTTTTGCGAGTTCGCTGCGTGCTTCGACGACTTTGCGCATTAGCATGCGCTGGTCTTCGGGAGAGGCGTCAGCAACTTGACGCTTCAGTTGGTTTACTTGATTGCTTAAATATCTTCGATACATGGAGTTAAGATAACGGTTGATGTTTGGTTTGGCGGAGTCTATTTCCAGGTCTTTGCTGTGAAGGTCGGCAAGAAGGGTGCGGTCTTCAATCGTTTCAATTAAGTGTTCGATATCGGAAGAGTCTTCAATAAGTCCTTCTCGTATTTCAGCGATAATTCGCTGAAGAAGCTTGCCAGTTTTTGAGTCTCGATCAATCCATTCATAGTCAATGATTTCTGATATCTTTTTACTATATTCGGGAAAGTGTAAAATGAGCCAAAGTATCTCCCAGGTGCCGTCTGTCAAGAGTGCGTCTTGATTCGCTGAATAAACTGGCTTGACTGATTCGCGACGATATTTCGATTTTCTCCTCTGCTTCAGAGCGGCGAGATGTTCGTGCAGATCCTCGTTTTCCATCACCTTTAACAATTTAGCTGCTGTCAGAATGTAATCTTCTTTGGCAATCTGGGAGGATACGTGATCGAGCAGGTCGTAAACTTTATCCAATGCTGCTTTTTTCTCTGTTGTGGTTGGCGGACGGTCTGCCGGGAGGTTTTCGGAAATGATGAGTTCGATCGCACTTTTGGCGTTTTTACGCAATGGCTCCAGCGCTTCTGTGCCTTTCTCGCGTAGCAGGTCGTCGGGGTCGCTCTTTTCAGGCAAGAGCAGGAAGTGAAATTCTAACCCTGCTTTAAAGGCAAGAGGCAGTACGCGCAGGGCTGCGCTGCGACCAGCTCTGTCTCCATCCAGCAAGCATTCGACACAGCCTGGTTGATAACGGTGCATTAGCTGGAGTTGTTCATCGGTGATTGCAGTGCCTTGAGGGGCAACAGCAGTATGGAGTCCTACCGACCAACAGCGAATGGCGTCCAGTTGGCCTTCGACCAGGAGGAAATTGTCACCTGCTTTAAGATGTTTGCGGGCGTGGTCGATGCCGAACAGGACATTGCTTTTGTGAAAAATGGGGGTTTCCGGCGAATTCACGTATTTTGCTTCATAGGCGGGATCGTCTTCCGGGGTTTGCTCCAGTTGCCGTGCGGTGAATGCGATTACGCGGCCTTGTACATCGCGGATTGGAATCATGAGTCTTCCACGAAAGCGTGATTTAAAGGCGGCATAGTCATTTTCGGTTTCGCGGGCAAAAAAAAGGCCGCTTTGCTTCATGGCAGTTGTCAAGATTCCTCGGGTTTTTAAGTAGAGTGAAAAGGTATTTTTAGCTGCGGGGGCATACCCGATTTGAAATTCTTTTGCCGTTTCCATTGAGAAACTGCGTTTTTTTTGCCAATAGTCGCGAACGGGACTTGCTTCATCGGATTCGACAAATTGTTGATGGAACCAGCTTGCAGCAATCTCGTGTATTTCAAAAATTTGTTTTCGAAGGGAAATCGTCTCAGGGGAAGGGCCGCCGTCTTCATACTCAAGGGGTATGTTGAACTTTTTTGCGAGAAATTCGATTGCTTCGGGAAATTCGAGGTTTTCCAGTTTCATGATAAATGTAAAGCAGTCGCCTCCTTCGCCGGTGCTGAAACATTTATAAAACCCGCGGTCCGGGTGTACGTAAAAGGATGGTGTCTTTTCCTGGGTAAACGGACTGAGTCCTTTCCATGAGCTGCCGGATCGTTTGAGCTCAACATAGGGCGATACCACATCCAGCAAGTTTACTTGCTGCTTGATCGTTTCGATTGATTTTTGTGCAATTCGTGCCACGGACTGTTTTTTGGGGGGATAACCGGGTGCCTGGAGTGTTAGGGTGAGGATTTTAGCGCATGCGTTTAAGTGCGGCTTCGGCTTCCGGGCGAAGCGGGTGAGCAGGAGCCATTTTAATAAATCGGCGGTAAAGGATATCGGCTGCTTGGTTATTTGAACCAATTTGTTCATATCCACGAGCCAGTGACAGGGTGATCTCCGGGCTGCGCGGGAAGCGGTCGTACGCTATTTCAAGTTCTTTGATAAAGTTTGCCGGTCTCTTTACTCGTTGAGCTACGCGGAGGTAGTCGAGAACGTACTGGACGTTTTCGGGGTCCAGACGCGTGGCTTTAAGCGCTGTTGTTGCGGCGTTTTTTGCCTGCCCGTCGCTTAGATAGACTTTCGACAGGTTATTCCAGATGTCTGCCCTTTTGTTGGCACGGCCCAGGGCATACCAGTACATTTGAATGGCTTTTTCGTAGTTGCGTCGGGAAGCGGCTTCCTTGGCATTGTTGATCAATTCATCAAGGCTAAGCAAAGTTGTATCAGGGAGCGATACATTGAGTTCGGGTGCCGGTTCGGGTTGTGATTGGGTGATTTCAGGTTGTGTCTTGGTGATCTTGGGTTGCGACTTTATAATTTCAGGTTGCGCTTTGGTAATTTCAGGTTGCGCTTTGGTGATTTCGGGTTGCGCCTTAATGATTTCGGGTTGTGTTTTTTGAGGTTTCGGTTGCGCTTCACTGCTTGGTGATGACTCTGCTGAGTAGTCTACAAGGTTTCCCTCGTCCTGTTCGTCGGCGGTGTTACTCTCAAAATCTAAATTTGGGTCAGCGGGCTGAATGGCGATGCTTGGATTAAAGACAATCGTTGGTTCAGAGGACTCTGTTTGTGTTGCCGAAGGTTCGGGAGCGGGTTTCTGGGGTTCCGCTTCACTTGCAGGTGTATCAGCAAGCGCTTTTGCATTGGCAATATCGGTTACAACTTGCGCTTTGCCGGAAGTTTCCGGAGGGGGGTCTGAAGATATCGCAGTTTCGTTTGAAGGTTCGGCAGGTTCGGCTTGTTCAGCTTGTTCGGCCTGTTCGGCCTGTCTGGCTTGTTCAGCCTGTTTTGCTTGTTCGGCCCGTTTGGCTTGTTCGGCCTGCTCGGCTTGTTTGGCTTTTGTCAGTTGTTCGAGTTTTGCTTTCATTTCAGCTTGAGCTGTGCGCCATTTTTTTAGTTGGCTGCGCACATTGGCCCATTCACTTGCGTCAACCGCTCCGGGGAATTTTTTGTCGAGCAGTGCAATGGTCTTTTCAGAATCTTCCCAGTTTTTACTGCGAAGATTCATTTCCAAAATACTAAAAAGAGCCTGAAGCGCACTTGAGTCGTCGCCTTTTGCGGCAATCGCAAGCCAGCGTCTCGCCATTGGCGTGTTGTTGAGTTGCTTGAAGAGTGTTCCGATTGCCAATGCGATTTCGGCAGAGGGCTTATCTTCTGTGAGTTTGATGCCTTCCAGATAGGCCTCCAGTGCGGTTTCGGTTTCCTGTTTCTGTGCACGTAGTTCGCCAAGGCGGAACCATTGGGTGTTTGTCATGGCTGTTGGATTGGCTTTGGCAAAAGCCTCCAGTAAAGCTTGGGCGGAATCAGTTTGGCCGGCTTTCTCGTAAGCAAGGTAGGTCAGGTGGAGCAGTTTCAGGTTGTCCGGTGAAAGGTTTTGGGCTGCACCCAGGTAAAAGGCGGCCTCGGAGTCGTTGCCCATCTTCTGGTGAAGCAGGCCTATTTGCCGGAGGATTTCGCCATCGTCGGGAAAGCTCTGCGAGAGCGTTTCAAGTCGCTTAAGCGCAGTTGCGTCATCGCCTGCGGCTTTTAGATTAGCAATTTCGGCGAGGCTTCTCGCCCTCTTTTCTTCCGGGCTGCTACAGCCGGCAATGAGGGTGAGCGCTATGGCGGTTAGAATGGAGATTCCTTTTTTGATGTTTGCGTTTAGCATTGGCGGTGATTTGTTGCGGAAAGTGCGTACTTACAAATACAGTGCAATCGTGAGCTTATCACTCTTATTTGCCTTTTTTAGGTGTCAAGTGGATAGGCTGATGTTGTGGAAGAACTTTGTCGGGTTTTTAATGGATGTATCGTTTATTTAAAATACTTGCCGGAGTTGTTTTTGCAACTGCTTTGCAAGTTCAGGGGGAAAGTATTCCCGAACGTGGCCCCATGGGGTTGGTTTGGGAAGCGCCGCTGGCGACGGGATCGTCATTTTCTGCAGAGATTTCGGCCTTGATCAACACTTATGAAGTTGAGATGAAAACACGCTTGATTCCTGGTAAGCGTGGTAAGGTCGGCATCAAAGTGAACACGCGCAGTGGGCGTGGTCTAAGTACGCCGCTGGAGCTTTTACGAGCCGTGATCAAGGAATTTGAAGCGCGTGGATTTGAGCGACAGGCAATCCTGATTTTAGATTATTCGATGTATGGGCTGCGGGAAGCGGGGATTGTGCCGGTTGCGAATACGGGTGCAATTGTTTTCGAGGGTTGTCCGGTCTACGCGCTTGATAGTGAGCTTTACTATGACACGGACTGGTTTTATGAAAGTCCGCTGCCGCCAAGCCAAACTCAGGAACTGCAATTCACAGGAGGGTCCGGTGGTAACTCTCTCTCGAGCGGAGCAAAAGAGCGTAAGAGCTTTTTGCCGATGCCATTGCTGTTCGATGTCGATTTTTGGGTGAACCTTGCTGTAGGTGTTGATGACAATGCGTTGGGCGTGGATGGTGCTCTAGCCAATGCAACGCTGTGGAATGTGAGCAACAGTCAGCGTTTTTTGCAAAGCGAAGCTACGGCCTCGGTGGCGATTGCGGAGATTGCTGCAATTCCAGAACTAAACGAACGGATGTTACTGCACTTTGTTCCATTGAGTCTTTACCAGTACATTGGTGGTCCGCAGTTCAATTCGCTCTACACGCATTCGGAACCGTTGTTGTGGATGAGTTCGGACCCGGTTGCGATGGATCGTTTACTGCTTGAACGGATCAATGCATTGCGCCGAAACAATGGTTTTCCGGAAATAAAGTCACTTCCTAGGCAGTTGCCGTTTGCGGCAAGTCTGGGGCTGGGCACGTTTGATGAAAAACGCATTCGGATAAAACAGATTGGGGTAAAAAAAGATCCCCTGCGCATGGAGTGAATATTTCATGCGCATAGAATTTATTTTTGTACGCATGAAAATAAATTCTATGCGCAGAGGTTTTGAAGTCAGTAAGCATAAGTCTCATCGGACTTTTCCAGCCCTGTTATTTCGCCTCTGTTGTAATCAGATCGGTTTATACCTGATACAACAGCAGTGATCATCAGGATGCAAATTATATTACACTTGCTGCAAAGTTAGGCTTGAGATTTTTTAATATAATAAGAGTATTTTAAAAAATCATCCCTATCTGGCTTTACGACTCAAAGCTTCAAGATAAAGCGAAATACTATCATTTGACGAATTCATATGGAAACAGACGTACTCAAAAAAAATTTCGAACAGGCGGGTCAAGGCCACGTCTTTAACTATTTTGACGAATTGGATGAATCATCCAGGGGACATTTACTGAAGCAGGCAGCTTCGATTGACCTCCAAGCATTAGAACTCTTGGTCGAGAAGCATTTGAACAACAACGGTGATGATTCGGTAGAGGAATCGCCCCTGGACGGTCTGGCTCCGGCTCCTTATGTTCAATTGGCAAGTCATGGAGGTGATTCGGACAAGTGGAAGGAAGCACATAAAGCCGGAGTTGAAGCAATTTCAGCAGGTCGCGTTGCAGCTTTTATGGTAGCTGGCGGGCAGGGCACACGACTTGGTTTTAACGGCCCGAAGGGAACGTTTCCGGTAGCGCCGGTTACAAAAAAGACGCTTTTCCAAGTTTTTGCAGAGAAACTGCTTCGCTCGGGCAAACGGTTTGGGGTGACCATCCCGTGGTTTATTCTCACGAGTGAAACCAATAATGAGGCGACGATCGCGGCGTTCCGAGAAGCCAATTTCTGGGGATTGGATCCGGAGTCCGTTCATTTTATCATTCAGGGACTAATGCCTGCTGTTGACTACAAGGGCAAAATCCTGATGGCTGACAAATCGACGATCGCAATGGCTCCGGATGGTCACGGTGGTTCACTGAGTGCTCTGGTACGTAGTGGCGCCGTTGAAAAAATGGCGGCGATGGGCATTGATTGCATTAGCTACTTTCAGGTGGATAATCCGCTGGCGCGATGCATTGATCCAGAGTTTATTGGATTTCATGTGCTCGGGCAGTCCGAGCTGTCCAGTAAGATGGTACCCAAGGCGTATGCCCGAGAAAAGGTAGGTATTTTTTGCCTGCAGGATGGCACTCTAAAGGTTGTTGAATATAGCGATATGCCTGATGCAATGCAGGATGAAGTCGATAAAAATGGTTCGATCCGGTACAATGCCGGAAATGTGGCCATTCACTTGTTTGATCGCGAATTTGTTAAACGCGTAGGGAGTATCGGATCGGATCTTAGATTGCCGTTTCACCGGGCGGACAAAAAGATATCCTTTATCAATGCGGAGGGCAAAATCATCAAGCCGGATACTCCCAACGGTGTAAAGTTTGAGCAGTTTGTGTTTGATGCATTGCCGGTAGCCCGGAATTCCATTGTGGTTGAAAGCGCTCGAGAAGACGAATTCAGCCCGGTTAAGAATGCTGAAGGTAAAGATTCGCCAAAGACCTGCCATGAAGATCAACTACGCATGTTTGCACGCTGGCTGACCGCAGCCGGAGAAACCATCGAGACGGATGAAAATGGCTTGCCTAAGCTAAGCTTTGAAATTTCCCCTTTATTCGCAGTGGATGAAGCAGATTTTGTTGCACACTATGCTTCGCTTGATCAGAAGATAACCATCAGTGAAGGAACAATTATTGAGTAATTGTTTCGAGCGATCAAAATTACTTTTTAAATAGTATGAGCTTAATTGAAAAAATCAACGCCGCAGGGTCTGACGGACACCTTCTTGAAAATACTGTAAGTAATCTGAAAAATTGGGCAGATGTTGATTTTTTGCCGGAATGGACACAGGACAGCATTACAGAGTTGCTAGAAAAAGAGGCGTGGGACGAATTAAACGACCGATTTTACAAAAATCTTGCATTCGGCACCGGTGGTATTCGCGGGCGCACTATCGGGCAGATCATTACGGCTGCCGAAATGGGTACACCTTCGGAAATGGGTACGCCGGAGCACGCTGCGGTCGGCTCCAATGTGCTCAACGATTTTAATATTTTACGTGCAACTATTGGATTATATCGCTACATAAAAAACTATCTGCAGGAGATTGGAAGCTATGAGCTTCCTTGTTTTGTCATCGCGCATGATGTGCGTCATTTTTCCCGTCACTTCTGCGAGCTGGCTGCATCGACCTGGTGTAAACTGGGTGGGCAGGCGCTGATTTTCGATGGTCCGCGCTCGACCCCACAGCTTAGTTTTACCGTCCGCAAAACCATCGCTAACTGTGGAGCAGTCATCACAGCCAGCCACAATCCTTCGCACGACAACGGCTTTAAGGTATATTTCAGCGACGGAGCCCAGGTAGTTTCGCCACATGCAGAGGGAATTGTTACATACGTGAACCAGGTGGAGTTGCGCGAAGCTTCCAAATACCTGGATGTCGATCTCGGTCCGGTTAGTACCCTTTATCAAAATGAAGAAACGGCCTATCTGGATGTGCTGAATGAGATCGTTATGGACAATGAAGTATTGTCGTCGCAATCACCACGTGTCGTCTTCTCCCCGATTCATGGAACCGGTGCAATCAGTACAATCCCGGTACTAAAGAAACTGGGGGTCGAAGTAATCGAGGTATCGGAGCAAATGGTACAGGACCCACGCTTCCCAACCGTAAAATCACCCAATCCGGAAAACGCGGAGGCACTGGAAATGGCGATTGCAAAAGCCGACGAAGTGAACGCAGACGTTGTTATTGCAACTGATCCGGATTCTGATCGTATGGGCGTTGCCGTACGTGATCCAGATGGCAAAATGGTATTGTTAACCGGGAATCAGATCGGCGCCTTGCTCGCCGATTATCGGATTTCAACACTCAAGGAAGGTGAAATCATTTCTGAAGAAGGTGGTGAAAACGTTGCTCTTATCAAAACCTTTGTCACCAGTCCGCTGCAAGAAGCGATTGCCAGCAGCCATGGTATAAAAACCATCAATACCTTGACCGGTTTCAAGTGGATTGGCGCCAAGCTTGATGCTTACGAGGCGAAAATGAAAGAAGAGCTTTATGAAAAAGAGGGTGTGATCGTTGATTACGATGCCTGTAGCATTTGGACGCGTGTCGATTTACTATTGGATTATTCCACGTTTGTAGTGTTTGGCGGCGAAGAAAGTTACGGCTACCTGGTCAGCAATAAAGTGCGGGACAAAGATGCAAATGCTGCTGCCGTACTATTCTGTGAACTGGCGGCTTACCTGAAATCGCAGGAAATGACCTTCACTGAGTATTTGGATGCCCTGTACTTACAGCACGGATACTACAAAGAAAAGAATCTCAACATCTACCTTGAAGGCGCTGCTGGAAGTCAAAAAATTAAACGAATTCTCGAATCTTACCGTAATGATCCACCGAAGACTTTAGGCAAGTTCGCCGTTACCCAGTTTACCGATTTCGGTCGCGATGAGATTATTGATGCAGACGGTGTAAAAATCCCTTCTCAGGATTTTTACGTTCTGGAGTTAAATAACGGTTACAGCTACGCAGTGCGCGGTTCCGGCACCGAACCAAAAATCAAATTTTACCTGTTCGGCCGCAGTGATGTTGCAGATGCCGAGAGCTTGCCGGGTGTCAAAACTGAAACTGAAGCAACCATGCAGAGTTTACTCGATGTGATTGAGGCTGATGCGAGAGGGCGTGCTGAGGGTTAAGAACCCCTTTGGAGAGAAATTCTCTGTGGTTTCCGCACGTTGGAGCAACATGTCGAATTATAAAAAAGGTAGCGCAGGCGCGTCCTCGTGCCGCACGAAGGTTCAAACGCATTGGCTTACACCGAATCTAAGAAGGTCTGAAAGATTTACTCATTTATCAAAATCGAAATCCAAATCGTCATCGTACCCGAGCGTAGCGACATGACCAATCGATATTGATTTGGATTTGCTCTCTTGTGCTTCAGTTGTAAAGCACACGCCTCATTCTATTGCATCAACGAGATTCAACAACAGATCAAGTCCGCTTATACAAACTGCCGCCATACTAACCTGAATTAAACTCTGATGAACAGGTCTGCCGCTTTTCTATTTCCAGCTATAAACCAATTGGGAGTAATAAGTGGTATCCAAGTTTTCATTGGCGGAGGTTTGACTTTCATATTCATGTCGAATGCCCATTCGAATCCAGAAGCTTTCACTATTTCCCATCGGCAATCGTATGCTGCTGTTGTGAGTTGCATTGTAATTTTCAAGATCATTAAGTGCGGGTGAATAGTAGATGTTGTTTTCGAGGAAAAACCAATCTTTATATCTATACGTGTGCGCCAGACCGGGCTCTATTGTGAGGGCCGATTCATTCTTGAGGTCATTGTCTTCAAATTCCGTGTATCGATAACCTAGACCACCACGAACAACAAGCGTTTGAGCTTCGTTGTTAATCAAGCGATAGGAAGCACCGTAAGTAGTCGTTGAGCGTACATCGATACCGTTTATGGGGTCTTGCTCCCATATCGTGCGAATGAACCAACCAAGTTTATCTTTGTTAAACCTTTCATAGCTAGCCCGAAGGAGTGTCCGGTCTTCTGTTCTTTCTTTGTTTTGTTCACCTAGCTCGTAATCAAAGCCAAGATGAATTTCATCTAGTGGACCTTTTAGGCGTAAATCAAGCTGGGCGCCGAAGTTGAACCGTTCTACGTTTCCTGTTCTGCCGGTGAGATCGACTGCAAAATCATTTTTCCACTTACGTTTGTTGCGTTCGATTTCCGGATCGATTTTGTCTGGAGTCCAGCTTGCGACAATTTGATCCGCACTAGTCTTTTGTGCCCCGCCTTCATCGTGAATGTTTAGCGCTTTCTTATCTTTTGAAGTCACGGTGCCTGATAGGGTGGTTCCATCTTTCAGCCGGAAGTTCAGCGGCGCGTCTGATTCAATTGAGGCGACAGTTTCCTGATTCAATTTTAAGGTTCCCGCATAGGTTGTTTCAATGTAAACGATGCCTTCATCGATGAGCGTTATTTTGCCTTTGAGGGTTGAACCGTCGGTTGTCGTCACTGTATCGGCGACAAGAGTCAGCGCCAGTGAGATTGTTGCAAGAATTATTGTGAAATGTTTCAATCTCATTTGATTAGAATTTCTTTGGCAGAGAGTCCTTGTTTAATCATGGGCAAAACATGCTCAGTATAAGTCACAACGACCTCGAGCAGATAGGGGCCGTCGTGAGCGATCATTTCTTTAATGGCATTCTGCAAATCGTCGCGGTTGACAACGCGTTTGGCAGCAACACCGAAACCTTCGGCAATTTTGACAAAGTCCGGATAGAGCGCATCCAGATTGTCGGGACCACCGATATTATCTTTATCGCAGAGAATCGTCTGACCGCGGACGCTTTCATACATAAGGTCTTCCCACTGGACAACCATGCCCAGATGCTGATTGTTGAGAACGATTGTTTTTGCGTGAATTTTTTCAATGACCGAGGTGCCCAGTTCCTGAACATTCATCAGGAAACAGCCGTCGCCGTCGATGTTGATGACGAGCTTTTCCGGAAAGGCAACTTTTGCGCCAATCGCTGCCGGAAGGCCAAAGCCCATCGTGCCCAGCCCAAGTGAACTAATGTAAGTGCGTGGCTCACGAAACTTAAAGAATTGTGCTGCCCACATTTGATGCTGTCCCACACCGGTAGTTATAACGGCATCTCCTTTTGTCTCATTGTAGAGTGCTTCGATAACTTCCTGTTGGGTGAGGTGTTCACCCTTTTCGTAAGTAAAAGGATACGTTTCCTTCCATTCTTTGATGGTCTTCATCCATTCACTGATATCAGGTCGGACGAATTCACTGTCTTTGGCTAAGTCAATAAGCCGTTCGAACGCATATTTCACATCGGAGTGAATGGCATGCTGTACGTGTTTGTTTTTGTTGTGCTCAGAGGCATCAATATCAATGTGTACGATTTCAGCATTGGGTGCAAATTTTGAAACCAGACCTGTGATTCGGTCGTCGAATCTTGCTCCGGTGCAAATCAGCAGATCACTGTCGCAAACGGCCCAGTTGCCGGCAACCGTGCCGTGCATTCCAAACCAGTAGAGTGAAAGGGGGTGTTCGGCGTCAAAGGCGCCCAGCCCCATAAGTGTTGAGGCTACCGGGATACCTGTTAATTCGGCAAATTCACGTAACTCTTTGTGTGCCCCTGCGGAGATTATCCCGCCTCCCGTGTAGAGTACGGGACGTTCGGATTTACTGATGAGTTCAAGGACTTTGCTGAGTTGTTCGTCGTTTGCCTTTGGCTGAGTCGCAAGTGTTTTGTAGCCCGGCAAATCGATTGTTTCCGAGAAATCGGGTGTGAACATTGCTTGCTGAACGTCCTTGGGAATGTCGATCACAACTGGTCCGGGACGACCGGTTGTTGCGATATGAAATGCTTCCCGGACAATTCGGGGAAGCTCTTCTTTGTCCAATACCAGATAGCTGTGTTTGACAATTGGCAGCGTCATGCCGAAAAAATCAGTTTCCTGAAAGGCAGCTTTGCCAATAAACTGTTGGTAAACCTGACCGGTAATGGAGATCAAAGGAATGCTATCCATGTAAGCATCTGCGATACAGGTAACCAGATTGGTTGCGCCGGGTCCACTCGTTGCCATGCATACGGATGCCTTGCCTGTGGCGCGTGCATAGCCGTGCGCCATGAATCCGCCGCCTTGTTCCATCCGCGGTAGAATGGTACGAATCTTTTTACTTTTGGTCAGTGCCTGGTGTAGCTCCATGGATGCACCGCCAGGGTACGCAAACACCACATCAACATTTTCACGTTCAAGAGCAGCGACCAAAACATCCGCGCCTTTCATTGCGTTGCTGTTGGTTTCCTGTGTTGAAGATGTTGTTACTGTCTTGGTTTTCATTAGTATGATGTGATAATATTATATAGCATGTTTTTGAATACAGGCAAATGATGCCTGAATAATAAAAAACAAACATTTAGTATAAAGAAGGAGCAAATCAAGCATGGAAGAGCCTTGCAGGTAAGCTTGTTTGCATTCAATTCTATCCACAATGCCAAAAGTTTTATTTTTAGGAGACATTGTGGGTAGGCCAGGGCGTACTTTTGTGATCGAACGTGTTGCTGCGCTAAAAACAGAACTGGGTGCGGATATTGTTATTGCCAATGGAGAAAATGCTGCTGGCGGGGCTGGAATCACTCGGAAAATTGCTGATGAACTGATTGCAGCCGGAATCGATGCAATTACACTGGGGGACCATGTGTGGGACCAGAAAAATTTTGAGCGCGAGATTGATGTACTTGAATCCGTTTGCCGTCCTGCGAATCTACCGGAGCAGAATCCGGGGCGAACATCCCTAGTTGTCGAGTGTGATGGCTTCCGGCTCGGTATCTTTACAGTACTGGGGCGAAATTATTTGACGCTTAAGTCGGATTGCCCGTTCAAAATTGCAGATGCGCTGCTTAATCGGCTTAAAAGTGACTGTGATGCTGTTTTTGTCGAGGCACATATGGAGGCTACTTCCGAAAAGATCGCTTTGGGATGGCACCTTGATGGCCGAGTGGCCGCTGTAGTCGGTACGCATACACATGTTCCGACGGCAGACAGCCGAGTGTTGTCCGGAGGTACGGCTTATCTGACAGATGCTGGAATGTGCGGCCCTTACGAATCTGTCCTGGGACGCGAGATTGATTCGGTTATCGCAAGCTTCATTGATGGCAGAAAGCGTCGCTTTGAAGTTGCCAAGTCGGATGTTCGTATTTGCGGATGTATCATTGATGTAGATCCGATGAGCGGTTTGGCAATTGGGATCGAACGGGTGGAGGTTGTTGAATGTTAAAAAAAACAACTGTACTTCGAAGTTTGACGTTCGATGTTCACACCTCAGCGTCTTTGCGATTACGCTCATAACACCAACACCCTTTAATGTGGTCATCGACTATGCCGACCGCCTGCATGTAAGCATAAATAATAGTCGAGCCGACGAAGCTCATGCCGCGCTTTTTTAAATCCTTTGAGATTGCGTCACTGATCACAGTCTTTGCCGGCACCTCGTCGAATGACTGCCAGTAATTAATTATCGGCTTACCGTCAACGTATGTCCACAAATACTCAGAGAACGTACCATACTCTTCCTGTATCTGAATAAACACATGCGCATTCTTACGCGCCGCATAAATTTTCAGACGATTGCGGATGATGCTTTCATCCGTCCGCAACGCTTCCAATTCAGCATCTGGCATTTTTGCGATTTTTTGCACGTCGAAGCCTTGATAGGCACGGCGGTAGCCTTCGCGCTTCCTTAACACCGTTTCCCATGACAAACCGGCTTGTGCCCCTTCCAGAATAAGCATTTCAAAGAGCATTCGATCATCATAAACAGGAATGCCCCATTCTGCATCATGATAGTCCGCATAGAACTGTTGTTCCGGTTTATTTCCAAAGCAGCGCTTTTTACCATCCTTGCCGATTTCCATTGCCTTATCTGTCTAAATTTGACTTATTCTTTAATTCAAATGAATAACGAAAAACATGCCTCAGAAGAAGTCGAAAAATTTATTTCTGGCTTGATAAAACGTAATCCCTATGAAATCGAATTTCACCAGGCAGTGAGGGAGGTGGTACAGAGTGTCATGCCGTTTGTCATGGAGCACCGCAAGTATAAAGATGCGGAAATACTTGAGCGCATGACAGAGCCGGACCGCATTATTATCTTTCGGGTTACCTGGATGACTGATGATGGTTCCATACGGGCAAACCGTGCCTGGCGCGTACAATTTAACAATTCCATTGGCCCTTACAAAGGAGGCATGCGCTTCCATCCTTCGGTCACTCAGAGCGTCCTGAAATTTCTTGGCTTTGAACAGGTGTTTAAAAACAGCCTTACAGGGTTGCCCATGGGGGGCGCCAAAGGTGGCTCAAACTTCAACCCCAAAGGTAAAAGCGATCGGGAAGTCATGCGGTTCTGTCATTCGCTGATGACTGAGCTGCATCGGCACATTGGCGAAGACGTCGATGTCCCTGCCGGAGATATTGGTGTTGGCGCTCGGGAAATCGGCTATCTGTTTGGTCAGTACAAACGCCTGGAAAACCGTTTTGCAGGAACGATTACCGGCAAGGGAATTGAATTTGGCGGTAGCGCTACACGCAAGGAAGCGACCGGCTACGGCTGCGTTTACTTCTGTGAAAATATGCTCAATGAGCGCGGGGATTCGATGGAAGGAAAGACTGTGGCAGTTTCAGGATCGGGCAATGTCGCACTCTACGCGATCGAAAAAGCAACTGAGCTGGGAGCAAAAGTCGTGACGGCTTCTGATTCGTCCGGCTACATCTACGATTCTGAAGGTATTTCCGAGGAAAAACTCGAATTCCTTAAAGATCTTAAGGAAGTCCGGCGTGGACGAATTTTGGAATATGCTGAAAAGTTTGACTCTGCAGAATTTCACGAAGGGCGACCATGGAATGTACCGGTTGATGTCGCTTTACCCTGTGCGACCCAGAATGAAATTTCATCCGAGGATGCCCGTGAACTCCTGAAAAACGGTCTGATTGCTGTCTCAGAAGGCGCAAACATGCCTTCTGAACTCAGTGCAGTTCATGCCTTCATAGATGCAAAGATTGACTTTGGCCCAGCCAAAGCAGCCAACGCTGGTGGGGTCGCTGTTTCCGGACTCGAACAAAGTCAAAACGCCCTGCGTCTTTCCTGGAGTCGGGAAGAAGTTGATCAAAAGCTCCAAAATATCATGAAAGATATTCACAAAAAATGCCTCAAATATGGCAAAGAAAACGATTTCAACCATTATGTCAAAGGCGCTAACATCGGCGGATTTATCAAAGTAGCCGATGCGATGCTCGCCTATGGCGCTGTTTAGTGTTTAGTTCAATCGTCCTTTCGGGTTCGACGGCACGACGTATATGCGCCATCGGGGACGCTGCGCTACCCTTTAAAATTACTCAAAACTCACCATTCAAAAACGTGTCGACCCGGAGTGCTGTAAGCCGGATTCTGTCCATCCTCTGCCGAAGCAGACGATTGTGCGCTCATTTATCTACTCCGCCGAAACGAAGTTTCCGCCAGAGCGGAATGCGGCATACCCGGGATCATTGGACGGGCTGCCCGATCCCCTATTTTGCCTTGCACCGAAATGGGTTTATCCTGCCTTCATCGTTACCTCTGAAGCGGTGAGCTCTTACCTCCCCTTTTCACCCTTACCCTCCGACAAGCCGAGGGCGGTTTATTTTCTGTGACACTGGCCGTCAAACCGGGTTTCCCCGATTCGCCCCTGCTTTCACAGGGATTCCTGCCCTACGGTGTCCGGACTTTCCTCTCATTCTGGTAAAGAACAAGCGAACGCCCACACTCCGGGGTCGACTCCTGAACGATGGGGCTGAAAAGAAAATAACACAAGCGAGAAGTTTGAATCCGCCATCCCTTAATTTCTGATTTACAGTTTAATTGGATTTCTTTGATTTCTGTACCCTTCGGAAGGGTCGAATCCACGTCGCAAAGGCCGGAATCTGCCGTGTCTGGATCCATAGACGTCCACGGCCACTGAACCGTGTAACCAGTCCTTCACCCGAAAAGAACAGTGATTTGTAGCTGCCAATCGATTCGATTTTGTAATCCAGCCCTTTGGTAAAGGCGACAATGTAGTTATTGTCGACAATATGTTCACCATCCACATCGATCGGAATCATTGCGCCGTAGGTCGAAAAAAACAGGTCGCCCGTGCCGGAGCATTCGATCAGGAACAGTCCTTCTCCTGAGAAAAACCCTTTCACAAAACCCTGCCATTTGGTATTTAGTGCGACTTTCGGGGAGGAGGCAACATAGCCGGAATTTTGCAAATAGATCGTTTCATCTTCGAGATAGACATGCTCGATATCTCCGGTATTGCCGGGCGCGATCCCAATTTCACCGGGCCCGTTTCGGGCAGTAAATTCATTGATAAAAATCGATTCTCCAGTGATCAAGCGGCCAAATCCGCCTTTCATACGGGTTTTCATTTTGATATTGGCGTCCATGGTTGCCATTGCAGATGCCTCCACCTTGATAGTCTCATTTTCCTCAAGTCGGACAGTGGCAAAGCCGAAGTCCGGTCTGGCGGCAAATTCAAATTTGTAACCGTTTGGATGTGGATCAGTTGTGAGCATGACGCGACAGGCTATCGTTTAATGGGTTTGAGTTGTCGTCCAAGGGAGCGGCCAAATGAGGCTGCGTTATGCGACTGGCACCATACGGTACCGGTTCCTCTGAAGCGACAAACCAGTCCTTCCCCGCCAAGTATGGACGAGACCCAGCTTCTGCCGGCTTTGGAAAGGGAGAATTTCAAGGTTTCGTCAAAGGCGACAATGTGCCCGGTATCCACGATGTACTCACCGCTTACTTCGATCGGGTAAATCGCGCCGAACGAATTGACAAGCGCCTTTCCGGAACCTGAAAGAGTTATCCAGAACAGTCCTTCTTTTGCAAAGAGCGATTTGAAACCCTGCCAGCCGATATCCATTTCGACGGATTGCTCACAAGCGAGGTAGGAACCGCTTTGAACAATTATTCGGGTGTTGTCGAGTTCCAGGGTTTTAATATCTCCGGAAAGTGTTGGGGATACCGTAATCATTGCACTGTCCGAGGGTGCTGTAAAGTGGTTCAGGAAGAAGGATTCCCGGCCAAGCATCCGTTTGATACCACTCATGATGCCGCCTTTCGACTTTTGGTGGGTTGTCGTGTGAAGCGAGACATTGCTGCTCATCGCTATCATGGCGCCACCTTCGACGACAAGAGTTTCATGACTTTTCAAAGTCACATGGGCTGCCGCGTTTCCAGGGCCGTGGATGATGTCAATTTCCATGGGCGGGGTTCAATTTGTTTAAAAGAGTTTTGGATTTAGCCATCGGACCAGTCCGGGCATGCTTCGAGTTTGCAGCCAGATTTTTCCTGTACCTTCGACACGGCAAACCAGTCCTTCTCCACTGAAAAAACTGGAGAAAAAGCCGCCTGCCATTCCCAGCTTCAACTTAAGGTGAGGCTCGTAGGCAACCAAATGCGAGGTGTCGACGATGAATCTGCCGTCGACTTCTTTCTCGATCAGTCCGCCGTAAGCGCCAAACCAGACCAAACCTTCACCGGAGACAGTTAGACGGAAAAACCCCTCACGATTGATACCTGAAACAAGTCCGGCCCATTGCATGCCCAGTCTCACGCCAGCGGTTGATGCCACAAAGGCACCCGGTTGCAGGCAAAGTTTTTCGCCTTGCAGGTGAATGCTCGTCATATCACCCGGATTGCCCTGTGCTAGTGTGATTCGTCGATTGTCACCGCGATGGTTCTTAAATTCACTTACAAAAAGGGACTCTTTGCCGAGCAGCTTTTTGCAAAGACCTGAAAACAATCCACCGTTTAGCCGTGCCTTCATGTCCAGGTCTGCTGCCATAGTTGCCATAGCATTAGACTCCGCAATGATCGACTCGCCTGGGGCCAGTTCCATATCGAGATAAGCAAAAGAAGGTGAGCCGTGTATATTTGCTTTCATTAAGAGCCTGCTGTCAAAATCCGCACATGCTTAACGCTATTTTGTTAATTCAAAGTAGAATTAACGCATCAAGAATATCTCTCTGTAAAGACGATTTTTATGAGTTTGAATCCGCTCCCTCCTAAAAAAGTCCAGAACAATCCTTTTCCCTTCTCCCCGCAAAAAAAAGCCGTCGGAACAGGGCTATAGAATCTTCGGCGTCTTCAAAGTAACGAGTTAACTAAGCAGTTTGTATCGACGAAGTAAAAAGATACCCACACAACCCATAACGAACATCGCATAGGTGGATGGTTCGGGTACAACGGAAGCGGTGCCAAATGCGAAGTTATCAATTGCTACGCCATTACTGTCATCCATAATCCTAAATGAAGTGAAAGGGGAGTCGGTAGTAAAACCGAAGAATTCACCAGAACCTAAATTTGGATTGAAGGCTAGTTGACTCAATCCAGCGAATACATCTACAGTCTCACCAGTATCAAGTAGTAATTGCATTTCTCCTGGAGAAGGGCTACCGCCCCAGTTAAAAATATACCCGATGTCAAACCCAACAGCAGTAGTGCCGGGAGCGACAGTAATAACCATATCAGCATTGTCTACATTATTATGATTCAAATACAGACCATCATGGCCAGTATTGTATTGAGAACCACCCACCAAAAACAAACGATTGCTGTCGTCCGTCAACGAGAATGTTACACCCGATTCCGTATGAGACTTACCCTGCCATTCAAAACCCGACCCTGATGGTGTGCCAAAATCAATGACAGTTTGGATGTCAGACGCAGCCTCGAACGCACTTCTATCAGTGAACGTGCTAATGATGGCTGCCTCCACATCACTATGGGCCAAAAAGACAGTGCTAAGGACAGCTGCAAGCGCAGGTAGTTTTATATGTTTCCATGGCAACATGGATTTGTGTTTGTTTGGTATTTTCATTGTTTTTATTTTTGTTTATTAGTTTCAGGGCCGGGCACACCAAGTGCCATATAAACCGATCAAAATTGTCAGCTCAGCCAGCGGCTCACATATATTGCAGGAGAAGAACGCTCTGCTCTCATGCTGAAGCACCCTGATCTGCTTCAGCAAATGATCATCTAGCTTTTTGGAATTTTTTATCATTACAGGTTTTAGTGGATTTTTGGTTCGCTATCCAAGATGGGGCTAGATATACGCTGTGTTCTGATAGCATTAATTTTGAACACCGTTCGGTTTTAGCAATATCTTGCCCAATCTCGGACATTTGTCGTGCTCAAACGCAGCCTTATATTCTGCAAGCGAATAAGTCGCCTCCACAGGCAATTTTAAAGTACCATCGCGCATCATTTCGTAAACAGAAGCCATCACTCCGTAGCACTCATCCACGCCAGCCTGCCGACTCCATTTATCCCACCAGAATCCGATAAGCCGCACATCACTAAAGATCAGAAACCGAGTCGGGAATCGCACCAAATCGCCTACCATACCACCAAAAGTCACTTGTGTGCCACCTTCGCCGAGCACCTTTATCTGATCGATTGCACTTTTCCCACCGATCGAGTTAAGCGCCAACTGAATCGGCTCGCCTCCGGTGAGTGTATCAACCTGCTGGTTCCAATCACTGCCTTCCAGCACAACGTGGTCGGCACCCATATCCTTAAGCGGATCAACGAGTGCCTCCCGCCGCACCTGACTGATCGTCTTAAACCCCATTGCCCGGGCCATTTGAATAACTGACAGCCCAACTGCCGAATTTCCAGCGTTTTGCACAATCCAACTGCCCGGTTTTAGATCGACCAGTTTTTTCAGCAAGCAATACGCAGTCGGAGGATTTATAAACGAGATTGCCGCCTGATCAACCGGAATATCTTCAGGAACTTCAAGTAATTCATCCGCACGAATGCAAGCGGTCTCCTGCCAGGCCCCGGAATCCGGAAAGCGCACACGCTTGCCGACACGAACCCCCTCCACACCGGGTCCGATTGATTCCACTTCACCGACACCTTCTCTTCCGGCAACTGCAGGCAGATCGCGCAAACGCCCGTAACTGCCATTGATCATCCCATAATCTGAAGGATTGATTGTGGCCGCCAGCAGACGCACTCTGACTTCACCTTCCTGAGGCTCAGGCCGCTCTACCTCTTCCAAACGTAAAACTTCAAGAGGGCTGCCCGATTCATGATGTCGGATCGCTTTTTGTGAAACCATAGTTAAAACAAGAAATCACTTTCCAAGAAATTTGGCAAGTTTAGAACACTGAATATATGCGCTGATCGTCGATATGAGCAGACGATGATTTTCTCCTTATTCTGCGCAAATTTGCACTAACTTTTTCAAACTGTTGTTTTGAACTCCAAAATGTGAGTAATCATTCTTGCAGCAGACCAATCATTCGAACTAGTTTGCTCAAATCAGATTCAGATAACCTCTCCATGCAAAAAGGCACGATTACAAAGTACGCACTGTTTAAGGCTATTGGCCTTAAAGATCGCACATGGCCGGACCGATCAATTCGACAGGCGCCGATCTGGGCCAGTGTGGATCTGCGAGACGGCAATCAAGCCCTGGCAATACCAATGACTGTCGAAGAAAAAATCGAGTTCTTCGAGTTGCTGGTAGCGATTGGTTTTAAGGAAATTGAGGTCGGCTTTCCCTCCGCCAGCGAAACAGAATACAGTTTCATTCGTCGTCTGGTTGACGAAGACCGGATCCCCGCAGATGTCACCGTTCAAGTGCTGGTACAGGCTCGCGAGCATTTGATTCGCCGCACCTTTGAAAGCCTCAAAGGCATCCCCAATGCCATAGTGCATTTATACAATTCCACTTCACCGTTGCAACGTCGGGTTACTTTCAACAAAAGCCGGGATGAGATAAAACAGATTGCTATCGAAGGCGCTCAGTTAATCAAACAACTGGTATCCGCCATATCCGGTACCCATATCCGTCTGGAGTATTCTCCCGAAAGCTTCTCGGACACGGAAGTCGATTACGCACTTGAAGTCTGCGAAGCAGTGATGGATATCTGGCAGCCGACCGAAACCAATAAAATCATCCTGAACCTTCCGGCTACAGTTGAAGTAGCCACCCCAAATATCTATGCAGATCAAATTGAGTGGTTTTGTCGCAACCTAAAGGAACGCGATAAGGCTATCATTTCGCTGCACACCCATAACGACCGCGGCACTGGTGTTGCGGCCACGGAGCTAGGTCTCATGGCCGGTGCGGATCGAGTCGAAGGCACACTTTTTGGCAACGGCGAGCGTACCGGCAATCTCGACGTTGTCACCGTGGCGCTGAACCTCTACACACAAGGTGTTGACCCAGGGCTTGATTTCAGTGATCTGGAGAAAACACGTGCCGTTTACGAACGAATCACTCGTATGCCCGTGCCCGAACGCCAGCCCTACGCCGGCGAACTTGTGTTTACCGCATTTTCCGGATCGCATCAGGATGCGATCAAAAAAGGGATGGACCTGCGCCTCAAAGAAAACGATTCGGGAGTGCTCTGGCAGGTTCCTTACCTGTTGATCGACCCTGAAGACATCGGTCGTGATTACGAAGCCATCATTCGCATCAATAGTCAAAGTGGCAAAGGTGGGGTGGCCTACATCCTGTCGCGTGAATTTGGTCTCGATTTACCGAAAGAAATGCATCCGGAAGTCGGTCTTGTTGTCAATGATGCTGCCGACAAAGACAGTCGTGAATTAAAATCTGGCGAAGTCTATGAGATATTTCAACAGGAATACGTCAATCTGACCACACCGCTCGAATTGGTTTCAATAGAGCGTGAAGACTTTTCTCACGTGAACGAAGTGGGGATCGACGCACGAGTCAAATTTGATGGAAAAACCAGCAAAATCTCCGGGCGCGGGAATGGCCCAATCAGCGCCTTTGTGGATGCACTGGAGAAAGAACACCATAAAAACTTTACCCTGCTCGATTATCGTCAGCATTCCATAGGCAGCGGCTCCAAAACCAATGCAGCAGCCTATGTTCAGGTGAAACATGATAATGGCACTATCTTCTATGGCTGCGGTATTGATCCAAGCATCGAAATCGCCGGTCTGCGCGCTTTGGTCAGCGCATTTAACCGCGCCTACAATGCAAATTTATAATTATTTCCTGAACCGAAAGAACTCCGGAAGATTCCTTTTCAGCATTTCAGTTTTTCAACCCGATCATGCCCAAATTATCTGAAATTGTAGAATTCTGTGACACTTACACACGTCAACGTTCGATCAAAGACTTTCCGGGAGCACACAACGGACTGCAAATTGAAAACAACGGCACCGTGACTAAAGTCGCTGCTGCCGTTGATGCAGGTCAGATACCATTCGAAAAGGCAATTGCGGCAAAGACCGATTTCCTGATCTGCCATCATGGACTCTTCTGGAATGCGCCTGTTCCGCTTACCAAACACAATTACAAAAAAGTAAAAACTGCAATCGATGGCAATCTCGCAGTTTACAGTTCTCATCTGCCACTGGACTGTCATCTCGAGATCGGCAATAACGTCCTTCTCGCCAACGCACTAAAGCTTAAACGAATCGGCAGCTTCCTGTCTTACGAAGGCAACGACATGGCAACAATTGCTATCGGCCCGGATGGTGGACGAAAGGAACTTGCCAAACGACTCAAAACACAATTCCCGGACACATATCAGGCAATTGAATATGGCAGCGAACACCCTGAACGCATTGCAATCCTTACCGGCAGCGGTCAAAGCGCAGTCGAACAATTAAGGGCTAATGAAATCGACACTCTGATCACCGGGGAGCTTCGTCAGCACCAGTTCAATATGGCGCAGGAGTTAGGTCTAAACCTTTATCCCTGCGGTCACTATGCGACTGAAGTGTTTGGTGTCAAATCGCTTGCAAAAAAAATCAGCGAACAGTTCGACATTGAATGGAGTTTCATTGAAACTGCTTGCCAACTTTAATTCGTATTAAAAAAACTCCTCACTCCTAACTTCTTTTAAGAATGAAACGTATTTGCATCATCAACGGCCCAAACCTCGATCGACTGGGCAAACGCGAGCCATCTATTTACGGTGACCAGACGCTAACCGATCTGGAAAACCTGCTTACAGAAGAAGCAGACGAACTCGGCCTCGACGTACAATTTTATCAATCCAACCACGAAGGTTTTATCATTGATGAGATTGGTGAACTTTCTGACTCGGAAATCTTCGGTCTGATCATCAATCCCGGCGCTCTCACCCATACCAGTCTCGCATTGAGGGACGCACTGGCAGGCAGTGACCTTCCAACCATTGAGGTGCACATCAGCAATATTTATCAGCGCGAAGAAATTCGTCGACACTCCATCACAGCCGAAGCGTGCATCGCCGTTATCTCCGGCCTTGGATTTTATGGTTATGTCGCTGCCCTGCGTTATCTGGCAAATCTGGATTGAGAGAAATCTGGTGCGGCAAATCTGCACCAAGTCCTTTGTGTTAAGTTCATTTATTCCCCAACATGCGCTCCCGATCAAAACAACCCAACACTCTCCCGTTATGGGAATTTATTGCTCTACTATGGATTATTGAAATCGTCGATCAGGTCTTATTCAACGGGCAGTTAGACGGATTTGGTCTACAACCCGGCAACTGGAATCATTGGGAGGGAATTCTTTTTATGCCCTTCTTGCATGCTGATTTTTACCATTTGTTAAATAATTCAGTTGGGCTGGCCATTTTTGGTACTCTGCTGATCACAAGAAGTTGGAATGACCTGTACTATGCTTCGATCGGCGCAATCCTTGGGTGTAGCCTGGCAGTTATGTTTCTGGGGGAACCCGGAAGCGTTCATATTGGCGCCAGCGGGCTTGTTTTTGGCTGGTGGAGCTTCCTGATAGCCAGGGCATTCTATCAGCGCAATTTCCAGTCGATTCTGATCGCAATATTCGTGATCGTTTTCTTTGGAGGAATGATTTACAGCATTCTTCCCGGAGAAGAGGCAATCTCGTGGCAAGGCCATTTCGGCGGAGCAATTGGTGGTGTCATAGGTGCAAAACTTATGAAAAACAAATTCAGATGATGACCCTACATTGCCTGAAATAAACCAACCCCACGATGACTGACTGGATTAACCATGATTTATACATCGAGCCGATTCGCACAAATATCGACCCTGTAAGACCAGTTAATCGTGCGATTATTACGCATGGCCATGCCGATCATGCCCGGGCAGGCCATAAAACCGTACTAGCAACTCCGCAAACAATCGAAATCATGAAGCGGCGTTACGGAGAAAACTGTGCCGATTCGTTTCAAGCTCTAGACTACGGTGACGCTCTAAAAATTGATGATGTGACGATTACGCTCTACCCTGCCGGTCATATTCTGGGCAGCGCCCAGGTGTTGATCGAATATAAGGGCCAGCGAGTGGTGGTTACCGGAGACTATAAAACTAAAGCGGAAAGTACTGCACAGTCTTTTGAACTCGTCCCCTGCGATATATTTATCACTGAAGCCACCTTTGGCCTTCCGGTCTTTCAACATCCGGACCCTAAAGACGAAATTGTCAGATTGCTAAAGTCCGTCGCTGATAATCCACAACGCTGTCACGTGATCGGCGCTTACGCTTTGGGCAAAACGCAGCGTGTGATTCGTCTGATTCGTGAAGCAGGCTACGATGCGCCCATTTACTTACACGGAGCCAATACAAAACTCTGCGAATACTATCAATCCGAAGGGATTGATCTCGGCGATCTGCATCAAGCATTAAACAACGTAAAAGATGCATTCAAAGGCGCCATTGTAATAGCGCCACCCAGTGCGCTTAAAGACCGTTGGTCCCGACGTCTGCCCGACCCCGTCATCTGTTACGCGTCCGGCTGGATGAGCGTCAAGCAACGCGCCAAACAGAGTCTGGTTGAACTGCCTCTGATCATTTCAGATCATGCCGACTGGAATGAACTGACCGAAACCATCCCGGCAACCGGAGCCGAGACCGTCTGGGTGACACATGGCCGCGAAGATGCGCTTGTCCACTGGTGCACGCAGCGCGGCCTGGCCGCACAACCGCTTTCCATTCAAGGGCGTGAGGAGGAAGCTATCGAATGAAATCCTTTGCTATATTGCTCGAAAAGCTCATCCTTACCCCATCGCGAAATCGCAAGCTAGAGACGCTGGCTAACTACTTTGCCAGTACGCCCGATCCTGATCGTGGGTATGCCTTGGCTGCCATCACGCGTGACCTTTCACTCAGAAACCTGAAGGCAGGAACCTTGAAAGAACTAACCCGAGAGCGCGTCGATCCCGTACTCTTTGATCTGTCCTACGACTACGTTGGCGACATGGCCGAGACAATTGCCCTGATCTGGCCGACGTACAGATCCGGTGAATTACCCAACGTTACCGAATTCATCAAATTAGTCGAAACTACATCCAAGACAGAACTACCGCAAGTAGTCAGCAGTTTGCTCGATATTGCCAATCCAAATGAACGCTGGGCTCTCATCAAACTCGTCACCGGTGGCCTCCGAATCGGTGTTTCCGCGCGCCTCGCAAAAACAGCACTTTCAAACTATAGCGGCAAAGATCTTGCAGATATTGAGAAGATCTGGCACGGACTCGAAGTACCCTATATGAATCTTTTTGCATGGCTGGACGGCAAGAGCAAAAAACCGGAGATCCAGCACGCAAAAACATTTCATCCGATGATGCTGGCACACCCGATTGATGAGGATAAAGACTTCCAGCGCATTCAGCCAGGTGAATTTCAGGCAGAGTGGAAATGGGACGGTATTCGCGTACAACTGGTTTTTGACGGCGAAAACCGGCGTATGTTTTCGCGTACAGGTGATGATATTTCAGCCGCTTTTCCAGATGTAGTGGGAAATTTAAATGGCGCCGGAGTTCTGGACGGTGAGCTTTTAGTAGGCACCAATTTTGCGCCTATGGCTTTCAACTGCCTGCAACAACGCCTCAATCGCAAGAAGGTCGTCAAAAAGCATCTGCAAGAATATCCCGCCTTTGTTCGCGTGTACGACATCTTATTCGATGGCAATACCGATGTCCGAGATTTGACACTGTCGGATCGCCGTCAATGCCTGGAGCAATGGTTTCTTCAAAATAGACAAACTCGACTCGACATCTCAGAAATTATTGATTTCCGAGACTGGAAAGCACTGGGTCAAATTCGCGCCAAGGGTGCGGAACTCCACGGCCATGAAGGCGTTATGATCAAACGCAAAAACAGTCTGTACGAAGCTGGACGACCCAGGGACAAATGGTATAAATGGAAACGCGACCCCAAACAGGTTGACGCCATTCTAATGTATGCACAGCGCGGTCACGGCAAACGCAGTTCCTACTACTCGGATTTTACTTTTGGCCTTTGGGCTGATGGTCCTCCGGGGGGAGACATTGAGATTGTCCCCATCGGCAAAGCCTACAGCGGCTTTACTGATGAAGAACTCAAAGAGTTGGATAAATTTGTTCGCGCGAACACCGTTAACAGCTTCGGTCCGGTGCGTGAAGTTGAGAAAAAACTGGTGGTCGAAGTTGCCTTTGACTCGGCGCATGAAAGCCCGCGTCACAAGTCCGGCATTGCACTGCGCTTTCCACGCATTCACCGTATACGCTGGGACAAGCCAATCAACGAAGTGCAGACTCTGGAAAACTTCAGAACAACACTTCTACCCAAACCTCACTCCTCGTAGCCGGAACCAGAAGAACAGCGTCCATGCCATGGATGAATCGACTTTTGAGCAACAAATCGCGGGACGAGGATAGTTTTGTCTCAGCTTCTATAACTTCGTAACCATTTTTCAGGATTTTTGAATTTCAGCAAAGGCCCAGTCGAGCCACGGCAGCAGTGCTTCGATGTCGGCAGTATCAACCGTAGCGCCACCCCAGATGCGTAGTCCTGCGGGTGCGTCGCGGTAACTTCCGAAGTCCAGCGCGACGTTTTCTTCCTGAAGTAGTGTGACGAGTTTTTTGGCCTTGGCTGCCTGTTCATCACCTGGAAGAGCCTGATACCAGTCGGCAGTAATTTTTAGGCAAATAGATGTGTTGGAAATCGTTTTCGTGTCTTCGGCTAAAAACTCGACCCAGTCGGTTTTCTCGACCCAGCTTGCGATTGCTGCAAGGTTTGCTTTGGAGCGTTTGATTAGTTCGGACAGGCCGCCAATACTTTTTGCCCATTTGAGTCCGTCCAGCGCATCTTCGACGCAAAGCATGGAAACGGTGTTAATGGTGGCGCCGCTGAAAATGCCGCTAATCAGCTTTCCTCCTTTCGTTAGACGGAAAATTTTGGGCAGGGGCCAGGGTGGAGTGTAGTTTTCGAGACGTTCGATGGCACGTGGACTGAGCACCAGCATACCATGGGCACCCTCGCCACCCATGACTTTTTGCCAGGACCAGGTAACGACATCGAGCTTGCTGTAGTCGATGTCCATTGCGAAGACAGCAGATGTTGCGTCGCAGAGTGTAAGACCTTCGCGGTCATCGGGAATCCAGTCGGTGTTCGGAACTTTAACACCTGAGGTTGTGCCATTGTAGGTGAAGACAACGTCATTGGCGAAATTTATCTTTGATAGATCCGGGAGTTTGCCGTAATCGGCCTCGTGTCGGGTAACGGTTTCCAGTTTCAGTTGCTTGATAACGTCGGTTACCCAGGTGGAGCCGAAAGATTCCCATGCGCACATTTCGACACCACGTGCGCCAAGCAGTGACCACATTGCCATTTCAATTGCTCCGGTGTCCGATGCCGGTACAATGCCACAGACGTAGTCCTTTGGCAGATTAAGGATTGCCGCGGAATGGTCGATTACTTCCTGAAGCTTTGCTTTGGCCGGGTTCGACCGATGTGAGCGGCCAACACAGGCATCTTCAAGTGCTTTCAGCGACCAGCCCGGTCGCTTGGCACAGGGGCCGGATGAGAAATAGGGACGAGGTGGTTTGATAGTCGGTTTCATTCTTGTTGCTTGTATGCGGTTAATTCGCACGAATCTATGACCACGTATTGAAGTTATGCTTTTTTAGCTGTTTTCTTTGCGGGCCGTGGTTCAAACTCAAAGCCAATTTTGCCTTTGTCAAAGTCAAGTGTCAGGTGGGCATTGAAGGGACGCTTGGTGCGCTTGGAAATGAAACCTTTTAGCAACGGCGTTTTGCCTTCGGTGAGCAAGGTCTCGACTGCTTCCGGCTCGAGTTTTTTGCTGAGGATCACCTTGCCAAGACGGAAGCCTTCCGGCGATCCATCGGGTTTGAATTCAGGCAAAAGGTAGGCTTTTTCGGTATCGTAAAAGTTTACCTGATCTCCGTTTTTTAAGGTGATCGATTTAATCAATCGTTTGTTCTCAATTTCTTCGGCGAGGTTTAGATCGTCATCAAATACAAAGTTGGTCTTCCATTTTCCAAGCTTGCCGGTTTTGGAGACATTCTGAATTAGTTCGAGCCCGGCGCTGAAAGGTTTGTTGAAGCGGGAGACGAAGCCTTCCTTTTCGGGAAGTTTTTTTGTAGCAAATAGTTCGATGGCTTCTTCTTCGCTGATTCTGCGCCCGGCGATATGCTTCGACAGGCGAAAATCACAGGATTCGTTGGTGCATTCGTAGGTTATATCGGTTTGTTTCAGGGGCTCTGTTCCACAATTGGGGCAGGCGCATTGCAGGGGAGGGAATGAGCGGTTGACCATTTTTTCCATGTGGCTACGCGCTCTGCTGACGACGTCCTTGGTAAACGTTGTAATTTCTCGCATGAATGCATCACGCTCGATGTTGCCCCGTTCCATCTTATTGAGTTTTGCTTCCCAGTCACCGGTCATGGAGGGTGAGGTGAGTTGGTTGATGTTCATTTCCTCGCAGAGTTCAATCAGGCGCAGGCCTTTGCCGCTTACATTGAGTTCACGTCCGTCGCGGGCTATGTATTGTTGGCGCAGCAGGCCTTCGATAATCGCGGCTCGGGTCGCCGGTGTTCCGAGGCCACGTTCTGCCATGGCTTCGCGTTGCTCGTCGTCGTCGATGAGTTTGCCAGCGCCTTCCATTGCGGAAAGAAGTGTTGATTCGGTGTAGCGTGCCGGCGGAGTGGTTTCTTTTTCCAGAAATTGTACAGCCTGGGTCTTTGCCGATTCACCCTGCGTGACTGCAACCAGTTCGTTCTTATCGGCAGCAACCCCGGCTACGCGCCCGTAAACTGCCAGGTAGCCCGGATTAACCAAGGTTTTACCGGTGCTTAAAAAAGTGTCTGTTTCGCTGTCGTGCTGGATCGTGGTGAGGCGCCGGGTCGTCTGAAATTCTGCGGGCGGGAAGAATACGGCAATGAAGCGTTTGACAATCATGTCGTAGACTTTGGCTTCCTGATCGGATAGTTTGACGATGCGTCCGGTTGGTATGATTGCAAAGTGGTCGGACACTTTTGCATTGTTGAAGATGCGTTTGGAAAACTGGATGCGTTTGTTATCAATGGCATCTGCAGCCCATTTGGAAACTGATAAACTTGAACCGGCCAGTGCTCCAATGGTTTCGTGAACCTTGCTCATGTAATCTTCCGGCAGGTAGCGTGAATCGGTTCTGGGATAGGTCACCATTTTGTGGCGTTCATAGAGAGCCTGTGCGATGGCTAGGGTGTTTTTTGCAGTAAAAGGGGCCTCGCGCTGGAGCGTAGTGAGATCGTAGAGTTGCGGCGCGATTTGTCGGCTGGGTTTGGTCTCTTCGGTGACTTTGCCGATTTTTTCCTGACATCTTTGATGAATCGTTTCGGCTAGGGTTTTGTCCCAAATGCGTTCGGCTCGTCCGTGAGGCTGTGTAGCATCTTTTTTAAATTTGGTATCGATCCATTTGCTTGTATACGTTCCTTTTTCAACGGCGAAGTCAGCGTGTACTTCGTAATAGTCTTCCGGTTGGAAGGCTTTGATTTCACGTTCGCGACTTGCGAGAATTGCGAGGGTCGGGGTCTGTACACGGCCGGCGGACGTGATATTAAATCCACCATGGCGTGAACGAAAACAGGTAAGCGCACGTGTGGAATTCAGGCCAACTAGCCAGTCGGACTCGGAACGGCATTTGGCGGCATCTTTAAGATTTTCCATTTTCTCGCCGTCCAGTAGCTTGTCCCAGGCTTCGACGATGGCATCTGTTGTCATTGAGCGCATCCAGAGACGCTTTACCGGTTTACTGATTTTGCCAATTTCCATAATGTACTGAAAAATCAGCTCACCTTCGCGACCGGCGTCGCAGGCGTTGACGATTACATCAAATTCTTTTTTCCGAGCCAGCCCCAGGACGTGCTTCAAACGGCTTTGGGTTTTTTCAATCGGCTGGAGTTCAAATTTCTGGGGAATTGCCGGTAGGGCATTAAAGTTCCATGGAAGGTTTTTTCCGTTTTTGCCGGTGGGCATTTTGAGTTCTACCAGATGGCCGACTGCTGATGTGATGGCAGCATTTTCATTCTCGAAATAATTTGCGTCGCGTGATTTTCCTTTTTTTTCAAATTTACCCAATCGCCCGGCAAGTGCCTTCGAGAGATCGGTTGCGACGGAAGGTTTTTCGGCGATAATTAAGTATTTCATAAATCTAGGTGAGGTGAAACTTTTAAAAGGTAAGGCTTCGGAACTTTGCCGAAATTGCTTGTCGAAATAGGTCTGTAAAGGGAAATGTAGATTGGAAAACGAGGTTTTGGTAAAAACGGTGAATAAATCTGGCGTCAATCCTGTTTCTTAGTTTGAGGTATCTTTTCCTTTAAGAAAACCTTACATTTGTTTATATGTTCCTTAAATTTCGCGAAAATCTAATGCTAAAGGCAGATGCGTTTGCCCAGTTTACAGTAGACGTTATTTATGACCGACGACAGGGAAAGGCTGCGGAGTGGTACGCTCTTTTTCTGAATCTTTTATCCTACCTATACAGTTGTGTGGTGCGGTTGCGGCTTTATCTTTACGAACACCGTATCTTTCGCAACAAACCACTGGGGTGCCTTGTTGTGGTCGTTGGCAATCTCACGGTTGGCGGTACTGGAAAGACACCTATTGTAGAAAAATTTGCACGTACGCTGACCGAGCGTGGGCGCAAGGTAGCGATTTTGAGTCGGGGGTATAAGAGTAAGAAAGAACCGTTACTCAAAAAATTCTGGCGTAAATTGTCTCACGGTGAAGAAGCGCCACCCAAAGTAGTCAGTGACGGCAAAAGTGTATTGCTCGACTCCGAAGTTGCCGGTGACGAGCCTTACATGCTGGCCAAAAACTTGCCGGGCGTGGTGGTGCTCTGTGATAAAAACAGGGTAAAGGCTGGATCGTTCGCGATTCGCCGCTATGGCTGTGATACGTTGATCCTGGATGACGGCTTCCAGTATTTGCCACTAAAGGGTCGCTTGAATTTGCTGCTTGTTGACAAGACAAACCCCTTTGGCAATCAACATCTCCTGCCGCGCGGAATTTTGCGTGAACCGATCAGACATTTGTCCCGTGCCAGCTATATTTTTCTCACTAAGTCTGATGGCGTGCGGGATGAGACTTTGCTGGAACTGATACGTGAACACAACCCTCGTGCGGAAATCATCGAATGTGCCCATCAGCCGCAGTTCCTGCAGTCGATCGAAGGAGGCAAACAGCATTCGCTGGATATTTTAAAAGGCGCGCGCATTGCCGCGTTTAGTGGCATTGCCTCGCCGGAAAGCTTTGAAAACATGTTGCGCAAATTTGGGGCGGAGATTCGCTATAATCGTAGATTCCTGGATCATCATCGGTTTACACGTTCGGAGATTAAGCATCTCTACGACAAGGCATTTGAAGCAAAGCTTGATATGATCGTCACTACGGAAAAGGACGCGGTGCGCTTGTTTGAGGATATTAAGCCCAAGCTGCCTATATACTTTCTAAGGCTCGAAATCGATATTCTTTCGGGGGAGGAAGATTTTGAAGCGGCTACTGCGCGAATCTGCCTGCCTAAAAACATGCCTGCGCAGGCATCTACTTCAAAGCGTAAATAAATATTATCCGGGTAGTGAATGATACTTGAATATCTAAGCTCTTCTTGTCAGCCTGCTTGTTCTTTAATACGGAAAATTCTGCAAAATGGCTTCTTCACTAGTCTACAAAACTGATATGCTCGACAATAAAAAGCTGGACGACCTCGAGGTCAAAGATGCCCAGTTTATCTTCAACTCAGTCTGGATGGCCCTTCAGGAAGAGTTTGGTGAAGAGAATCTTCACTTTCCCAAAGAAATTTTCTGGCTAAATGGCGCACCGGGTGCAGGCAAGGGAACCAATACTGGTTTCATTATGCAATTTCGTGATCTGACTGCTCCACCGGTTATTGTAAGTGACCTCCTGAAAAGCCCTGAAGCCAGGAAAAAAATCGATTCGGGTATGCTCGTTGGCGACCGCGAAGTTATACAGATCATCTTACGAAAGCTACTGGAGCCGACGTACCAGTCGGGTGCCGTTGTCGATGGATTTCCCCGGACCAAAGTGCAGGTGGAGTGTGTCAAGCTGCTTTACAACAAGCTCATCGCTTTGCGAAACAAATATACGTCAACGCCTCATTCAGATTATTTTAAAAAGCCTCATTATCACATTGTCGTGCTTTTTGTAGATCAGGAAGAAAGTGTGAAACGACAATTGTATAGGGGTAAACAAGCAAAAATACATAATGATAAAGTCCGCGAGTCAGGTGTCGGCAAACTGATCGAAGTGCGTGCAACAGACCTCGAACCCAATGCTGCCATTAATCGCTATCGTACCTTTAAAGAAAAAACCTATGAAGCATTGAAAGACCTGCGCGAAATATTCTTTTACCACTTCATTAATGCCCATGGCACTATTGAAGAGGTTCGTGAGCGTATCGACAAAGAACTACGCTACCAGGGTTCACTGGAACTCGATGAAGCAACTCACGATGACATTTCATGCATTCCCATCGCCAGTTCCCTGGGCACGCATGCACGTCAGGATCTGGTGGATCGTCTGGATTCCTACGAACAGCATCAAAAGAAGCTTTTCAAAGAAGTGATTGAAACGATCAAACAGGAATTTATGCCAATCATCCTACGCCATGCGATTTCAGGTATGGCAGTTGTAAATACGGAGAATGTAATTTTCAACGATTCTGACGCGCTGACGATGTTAATCGACATTTTTTCAGAGCGTGGTTACCATGCCACAATTGATATTCACCGTGAGCAAATCCCCGAATCGATTGATCCGGATACGTACAAGATCAACTTGCGAACCAAACGAGTATACCGTGTCCGCATTCAATTCAAAGCTTCTGAGATACGTCGCGGAAGTTAACCCGAAAGTGGCCGATTAGGGCACTAACGTAAAATCTAGCTTTCAACTTTTAAGAATTATCAATTTTGACCTTCTATTTGAAATGGAGTGAACCGTAAAAGTTCATGAACCTTTAATTTCATGTGGTTTGGATCGTGAGGTATAAACCATTGCCCATCTGAACGCTTCTTTAGTAATCCATGGTAGCGCTGCCCCCATGTCCCTAAAGTAACATAGCCTTTCTGGTCAGCTTTAATGATTACTGTAGCGTGGCGATTCATTAGCTTACCGGTCTTGGGGTCTTGGGGACTTACTATCAAGAATCCAGAGCGAAAGTTTCGCATAGTTCTGAGAAAGTCTTCCGTTTGAAAAGGCTCGGATTTAATTTCTGTTTGGATGCGTACTTTGCCTTTAGAACGTACTTTAAACATGAAGTCCATAGTCACTGCAATATCCAGGTAGTTTACCCCAATCTTTTCTGTTCGATTTACCCCGGCTTGCCACATGAGATGATTATCAATTTCCCTGAACAAATTAAGTTTGTACTGTTGCAGACTTGCATCACGGTAGAGAGCTTTAATGATACCATAGTTTTCATACCATATCAGAATACTAAGCATTGCAGTTGGTCCACAGCCACTTTGGGGTACTGGATAGTTGTTCTGATTTTCAGAAGTTATGCCAAGACGATGCGGGGAATCATTGTATAGTTCAACACCTTCTAATAACCGTTGTGTATAAAATGCCTTTCCATCCACGACCCTTCGTTCAAAGACTTTAAATTCCAGTACTGCCAGAAGGTGACCATTTGTGAGGAGAAAAATCGCAATACATACCCCTAATCCGCGCATGCTTAATGGAGACATTGGTTTATTGTTTTGGTAAACGTTAAAACGTATGATTATGACTTTTCGGACTTTTTTGTAGGATAAGTCAACGAATTTCGCAGGTTTACAATTACAGAAAATCCTTGAATTACCAATCGTTTGGACATGTTGCTCTGCAACGATCCCAGTGAACTCGCTGGTCAGTTGTCGGACAATCTGGAATCTGGCGACTACAAAGTCGTCCTCAAGACACAGTTAGATGCCGACAGTCAGGGCAAAGTGTTGAGCAGTTTGGCGAGCTCAGTCTTAACTAACTGAAATTTAAGTCTGACAGGCTGCTGGGTAAAAGACTTTTGCGATTGGATTTTGGAAATCGTCAAACGCAGCGATGATTTCAAGGGCTTCAAGGTCCTGCCAAAGCAATAGATCGTGGAGCGGACAGCTGGTTTAACTTTTCCAGAAGGCTCTCTAAAGATTACAACCACAACCACCGATTTTCCGAGACCATGATTCACCTGGTGACTAAACGAATAGCGTGACTTTGAAGACAGGCAAAATCTTTGCACTTGACTAAAAATTTTTGACCTTTTGATACTCTCTTACATAGCAAATATTTTAAGGAATCGTCAGCAAATAAAAGGCTAATATTACTTTTCATGATGCCGGTTATCTAAGCATTCTATCACAACAAAAGATTCTTTTATCTATTGACGATCACTAAAATAAAGCGCTACTAAAATTCCGTGAGTTAATATATACTAAAATTTTTTTTAATCCAACTACACCAATCAAAGGTAAACTTCCAACAAAGTTTTTTTAATGCTAAAACTAATTCAAGATATTAAAACGGTTCTCTCATGGATTTCTAGACGAGAAAAATATAAATTTACGCTTCTATTAATTTTAATGTTAATAGGTTCTTTGTTTGAAGCAATTGGTATTGGTATAATTCCAGCTTATATTCTTGTTCTGACAGAACCAGCTAAACTACAAGATTTCCCACTAGTAGGACAATCATTGGCAGCACTTTTTAGTGACCCTGATCGAGCTCTTATTGTTTATGCATCATTCTTTTTGATATTTCTCATATTGCTAAAAAATGTTTTTCTAACAGGAGTTCATTATACGCAGCTACGTTTTTCTGAAAAACAGAGAGTTGATCTATCAGTTCGTATATTCTCAGTCTACATGTTTGCTCCTTATGAATGGCACCTCCAAAAAAGTTCATCCAAACTCCAGAGAAATATACTTCAGGACACTGCTAGTATTGTTGATCAAATTATAATGCCAGTTCTTACGTTTTGCCTGTACACATTTATGCTGTTTTGCATCATCATAATATTGGTATTGAGTACCCCTTATTCAGCTTTATTTAGTCTCTTTATTGCGGGCATTGCCATAATATCAATCATTAAGTTTATTCAGGGAATGCTGCGAGAGATTGGAGTTGTTATTCGTTTAGAATCCGGAAATCAGATAAGTTACATACAACAAGGTTTGGGTGCCATTATTGACTCGCGCATAACTCAAAGTGAGGATAACTTTATTAAAAAATTTGCCCGTACAACCAGTACCATAGCCAAAAAAAATCGAGCTAAGGGCACAATTTACAGCGCAGCACCTTATTATGTAGAAACAGTAGCCATAATTGCACTAATCTCGGTTATATTAATTTTTTTATTTTTAGGAAAATCGCTTATTGATATTCTTCCAACCATCTCGATTGTTGCTGTTTCAACAGTTCGTCTAAGGCAGTGTTTCAATAAGATCACTGGAGCCATCAACACTATTCAAGTTGGCAGAGCTTCTGTTCATCAAATTAATCAAGACCTGAATGAACTGACGGAAGTGGGGCAATGCTCGAGAGTCGATTCAAGTAAAACAGTCAAACCATTTGGACATTTGGCTCTTGAAAATATAACTTATAAATATCCAAAAACTGAGCTTTCAGCTCTCAAAAACATATCTTTGGAACTCAATAAAGGCAGTGCCATTGGTATTGTCGGAACAACTGGTAGCGGAAAAAGCACACTGATAAATCTTATTCTTTGCCTCTTAAAACCGCAATCGGGCAGAATTACATTAAATGGTCAAAATATAGATGATTGTGTGGGCGAATGGTACCAACACATTGGCTACATTCCACAAACAATCTATCTTTTAGATGATTCAATTAGGGCCAATGTTGCTTTTGGTCTGCCATCTGAAAAAATTGATGATACTCTCGTTTGGGAGGCTTTAGAAACAGCGAATCTTAAACAATTTGTTGAAGATTTGCCCGAAGGTTTGGAAACGGAAGTAGGGGAACGCGGCGTGCGCCTTTCAGGAGGGCAACGACAACGTCTCGGCATGGCACGTGCTCTTTATCGCAATCCTGAAATCTTAATCATGGACGAAGCAACTTCTGCCCTGGATAACAAAACCGAAGACGAAGTGATGCAGGCCATTTTGAAAATGAAAAAAAATCGAACGCTTATTATGATAGCGCATCGACTCACTACTGTCGAACGCTGCGACAAAATCTATATGCTTAAAAAAGGTGAAATTACCTTTTCGGGTAAGTTTGACGAATTTATCAAAAGCCCACAGTATAAAGCTGATTTAGCTCCAAGCAGTCAACCAGTACTAAGTACTTAAGATTTGTATTACACGTACGGCATTTTTATTTGAGCCTCTGATTTGAGATGAGTTGATAAGCGAAGGATTTCGGCTTTTGCCCTTTTAATGATTTTTTGGTCAGAAACCACCCAAAGTCACCATCTTTTATATGCTTAGATCATCAATATGGAATGACTGTGAATCTTTTTGAATTCGGCCTAACTCCTCTTTGGAAGATAATTCCAAACTCATAATGTGGCACTTATAAGTCGTCTGAAACCGCGGTCACGATTGCACTTGCGTGAATACCCAAACCGCGCCCGACATCCGTCAATCGCTCGCCACTGGTTGCAGTAATACAAACATCTACAACATCAAGCCCAAGCAACTGCGCTATGGATTCTCGCAGTTCCGGCACTCTGGGCGCTATCGGAGGACGTTTACCTTCAACTGCAATAGAAACATGCGTAAGGCGCCAGACCCCAAGGCTTTCTAGGGCCGATTTCAGATATTCACGACTGTCCTTAATTCCGCGACGGCACATTTCGTCCGCTACAGCACCGATAATAGTCATTCCTGTAACACCGCTAATTGCATCAGTCACGGCATGCAGAATAACATCTGCATCACTGTTCCCATCCAAAGGAGGGGCGTCCTCAAATAGAACGCCTCCCAGAATAAGTGGTTTAGAAGATGCGCCTTCGACAAAGCGATGACTATCAAGACCCAATCCGGTTTTTACCTTCACTTGCTAAAGCTCCGGAAAGAAACGTGCCTTTTCGTCCGCAGCAGCTTCCGGACCATCGGAGGCATGCAATATATTCCGCATTTTGTCCGTACCCAGATCACCGCGGATAGTGCCTTTGGGAGCCGCAGCAGAATCCGTCGGCCCAAGCAAATCACGAACCTTTGTAATCACAGCTTCACCACTGAGTATCATTACAATAACAGGTCGTTGGCTCATAAATGCTTCGATTTCAGGAAAAAACGGAAGCTCTGAAATATGTGCATAATGTTTGCCCAGAATGGTGCTATCCAACTGCATTACCTTGGCTGCTATAATTTCAAAACTCTCTTTTTCAAAGCGAGAGATAACTTCACCAACGACTCGTTTTTCCAAACAGTCAGGCTTAAAAATAATTAGTGTTTCTTCCATAATACTTATTTTTTAGTTGCTTAATTTACAAAATAAAGATTGATTTTCACATAGTGTTTTACCACGAGTAACATAAGTTAAGTTTTAATAACAAGTAAATAAATAGACCAAAGGTACTGTAATGTCGAATGATGCTTATTTGAAGCTTTCAGGAGTTAGTGGTGTAGCTACTGATTCAGCTCACAATCATTGGATTGAAATTACATCCTTCAGCTTTGGTATAAGAGGGCCATCCGATAGCTTGGTCAAGTCAACGGATACTAATAAAGAGGCTCCCAAGCCAGACGATATAAACATTTCCAAAAAAGTTGACAAGACATCACCATTGCTCGCCAGTGCAGCATGTGACCCTACAAAAATCTATCCAACCGCTACTATTGCCCTGTGTGGTAGAAGCGGCCCTAAAGCACTCACCGTCTCCATCGGCGGATTGCCAAGGTACATGGAATACGAACTAAAACAGGTTAGTGTAAAAAGCTACAGCCTGACCGGAGGAAGTGGTTATGCAACTGAATCACTTACCTTAGGTTTCACTGAAGTTACATGGAAGTACACAGATGGAAACATCAGTGGAACATGGAAACACACAGATAATAAAGTTTCTTAAAATTTACCTCTTCCAAACCTCATGTTAATTATTGAAATATACTGAAGTAAGATGGCCCACGAAATATATTTAAAACTAGATGCTATTATTGGAGAATGCCAGGAAAGTTATCATAAAAACTGGATTGTTATAGACAGTTTTAGTTGTTCGGTGACATCGGCTGATGGCGACAACGACTTTTATAGTGGCGCATGCAAACATTCAAACCTGGAATTATCCAAACATATCGACAGATCTTCTCCGAAACTTGCCCTCGCAGCTTGTCAACGTACCCGATTCGGACAAGCAATCATACATATCTGCCAAGCCACTGCTGCAGGATTTAGCAGTTCTATTGTGCTTCGATGTGTTTTAACAGGAGTTACGTGCGTATCTTACAGCTTGAATGGTGAAGACAATTCGACCGATTCCATGTCCTTTGAGTACCATACGATCGAATGGCACTACACCTACATAGATCCGTTTACGCTCACTAACAAAGGTAATCTCATGGCAAGATGGGATACGAAATCCAATAAAGGCGGATAAAGATGAAATTAAATTCAATTTTATCTTGATTTATGCCATTTAACTTACTTTTAAAGATCTCCTAAAAGATAATTTTATGTCTCAACACAACAGCTTTAGTGCCAGTTCTGGCGGTGGTAAAAAAAACAGAACCGTTCTCAAACGTTTTGAACGTGTCGACTTGTTGCGTAAACGCGGGGAATGGCAAGAGGGCGACTCTGTGGTCGGCCTTAAGAAGACCAAACCTGAGTAATCTTCAACTGCACTTTTTTGATGGCCCTTCCATAACAGTCGGAAGGGTTGTTGTTTTGCTAACGCGGATTAGCCAAAATCTCGATTTGATTTTCGACGAAAATTCTGTAACAGTACAAGCTCTTAGCCATTGCAAAAGCTTGTAGATTTTGCTGAATCTTAACTAGTAAATGTACTATGAAACCTGAAATGCCTGAAAAATATTCTGCAGAAGAATGGAAATACCTTTGCGAGCGCTTCTCCAAATCCATTTTGAAAACAACAGAAGTTGCTGAATTAGGCAGAAATGTTGGAATTTCCTGGCCATTTAAAGGAAGTGATGAAACCCCGGAAAAATACATAAGCTTCAGCTTTGAAGAGCTTCAGAGTGTGCCGGGTCTTATTGGCAAGAAAAAGCGTGTGAAAACACTCATGGATGTGTTACGCGAGATTCTTGCATTTGATGATCCTTTCTCTGACATGATGGATACTGTTGAGAAAAAAAACACAGAAGATCGTATCTACCACCGCGTTCTTAAAAAACTGGGAATATCCGAGGACTATCCGATTAACCTCATGCTCTTCTCCTCTGATACCAAAGAGTTACTACACAAGAATGGAATCAAAACATTGATTGAAGCCATAAATTTTGGGAAAAGATCACCCATCAAAGCAGAAAACGACAACGATCTAAATAGCCTCATCAACGGTCTTGCTTTAATTAACGAAGCTACAATCAGGAAGCATTTGCCATTTCGAATTGGACAAAATGGCTTACACTTACCTGAAGCAGTAGGTCTACTGGTTCGTGGTATCGATAAGCCGGTTCAAATCGAATTGTTAATTCAGGCAGGAATCCCTCTGACGGATTCTGAAACTTCAACTAAAGAAACAGCCAAGCATAACGCTTTGGAAACAGCTCTGAAAGTAGTTTCAGTGCGTTTCAATGAACTCTGTTCGTGGTTTAGCGATGAAGCAGATACCCTTAAACAGCTTTGCGATTCACCCCAGTCGGTTGAGCGTTATTTTTTACCAATAAATGATGCAGGGATTGAACGTGTCTCGATTGCACTTGCGATGATAAATTTTGGCGATTTGAAGAAAAACAAAGGCAACATGATCAATAAGATATCAGGTCTATTTAAGCGATAGATCTTCGACATCCACTTCGATCCGTTTGCCATTTATTTTCAAGGCATAACGCCTTACAGCCGCTTTACTGTCCGCCAATGATCCAGATGAACTGGCTTTGGGAGCATCTTTCATGCTTACTTTGGCCACAGGTTTTTCTTTCTTCTTGTAGTGCGCTTCCAGCTGCTTCGGAAACATTGCATAGATCACACAATGCTCGTCATCAGCAGGCATATTCAGAGCGATCAATTCCTTACGCAAATCATCCATATTTTTATGAGTTGCATCAGGACTCTCTACAGGACGGCATTGGATCGGCTCTTTACCGACCTGCTTGACAGCGATTTTCTGAAGTTCTTTGGACACAGCCGCTGGCGTACGCCCGTAGTAGCCTAAGGCAACATCTGCCGCTTGCGGCGAAATCTGCTTCCAGCGACCAAATTTTACGTTGAGAAAAGCCTGCATACCCACAATCTGAGAAGTCGGCGTGACCAGTGGAATCCATCCCAGGGCCTCTCGTACAACCGGAATTTCCTGAAATACAGCTTCAAATTTATCTTCCATCTTTTGCTCTTTCAATTGCGTTCGAAAATTTGATAGCATACCGCCAGGCACTTGATACTCGAGCGTATCAATATCGATAACTTCGTTTTTGTGACTTACAAAATCGCCAAGCTCCTGATAGACGCCTTCAAGATGGTGGCGGATACTTCGAAGCGCCTCAATCTGTTGCTCACTTACCTCCGGGCAGCGTGCATGGCCTTTTAGAATAGCAAGCATTCGTGTCGTATCCGGCTGCCCGGTACCATTCGCAAAAGGCGATATAGAGACATCTATGGCATCCACTCCGGCATCAATTGCGGACATATAGGTATTGGCGCCTAAACCTGCAGTTTCATGTGTGTGTATCCAAACCGGGATTTTCAGCGAATTTTTGAGACCACTGACGATCTCAAATGCTTCTGTAGGCGCAATCAAACCTGCCATATCTTTCAGCACAATAGCATCGCAGCCCATCTTTTCGAGTTCCGCACCCATTTCAATGAACTTCTTTGCCGAATGCACTGGACTATTTGTATAGCAAATAGTCCCATGCGCCTTTGCACCTGCAGCTTTGGCAGCTCTAATTGCACATTGCATATTTCGAGTGTCATTGAGCGCATCGAAAATGCGAAAAATATTCATACCATGCGCTGCACTAGCCTTTATAAAAGCAGTCACAACATCATCGGGAAAATGTGCATACTGCACTATATTCTGGCCGCGCAGTAACATCATATGAGACGTCTTTGGACAAGCTTTTTTCAGTGCATCCAGACGATCAAAGGGAAACTCATCCAAAAAACGCAGTCCGGAATCAATCGTTGCACCCCCCCAGGTCTCCAGGGCGCCAAACCCCCAGTTGTCCAACTGCTCACAAACTGGAAGCATCTGCTCCGTTCGCATCCGCGTAGCAGTCAGACTCTGATGTCCATCGCGAAGAACTGTGTTATTCAATTGAACTGTTTGTGCGTTTGTATCTTTAGCCATAAGAACGATTTTAATGCCTTTCTAAAACAAAATAACACTATGTCGACACTAACAGTTAGTTCGAGAGAAAAATAGTTTATCCAAGAGAACGCTATGCAATTCAAATATGTAGCAAGGTAATAGGGGTAGGAATGAGGAATAGAACCTCACCCCTCCCTCCGAATCGGACGTGCGGATCTCCACGCATCCGGCTCTCCGGTTAGTGTTTTACTCCATGACGGAGGCCGATGGCTTCGCGTTGGGCTGTTTCCAGGCTAAACAGGCCAAGCTCGCCAAAGTGTTTATTGGGCCAGCGTTGATGGTCGCTGCCGCGACCACGTCCACGTCCACGTTTGCAGTGTCGTCTTCGATGGATTGATTTGGATTTTGATAATGAGTAAATCTTTCAGACCTTCTTAGATTTTGTATCACACCCTTCAACGATGCTCAAAACGATTTTGATTTGCCAAACAGGTGGTTGGTAGAAACAGTTTTGTTCACTATGGCAAACGGACAAAAACAAGCGACTTGGGGGGGGCGATTCTCAGAAGAGCCGGCGGAATGGATGCTGCGGATTGGTGAATCGGTTTCTTTTGATCGGCGTCTGGCTGCGTTTGATATACAGGGGAGCAGGGCGCAGGCATCCATGTTGGCACATGTTGGCATTATTACCAAAGAGGAGCGTGATGCCATCCATAAGGGCCTGGAGGTAATCCTGAGTGAAATTGAAGCGGGGTCTTTTCAGTGGGACATCGCTCTTGAAGATGTTCATATGAACATTGAGCAGGCATTGACTCAAAAAGTGCCGGCGGCGGCCAAGCTGCATACTGCACGCAGCCGCAATGATCAGGTGGCGACCGATATGCGGCTCTGGTTTAAGGATTCGTGTACTCAGCTGAATGAGTCATTGACTGCTGTCATCGCTGCAATGGTAAATCTTGCAGATCGCACTCAAAGCGTGATTATTCCCGGGTACACACACTTGCAGCGGGCACAGCCGGTGTCCATGGCTCACCATTTGCTTGCCTATGTAGAAATGCTCGACCGTGATCGCGAGCGGCTGAATCATGTGTTTGAGCAGGCGAATGTATGTCCCCTTGGATCGGGTGCGATTGCGGGTACTACGCTTCCAATTGATCGTGAATTTGTGGCCTGCGAATTGGGATTTGTTGATGCGAAGGGTAATCCGAAAATGACTCAGAATAGCATGGATGCTGTGAGTGATCGCGATAGCTTTATCGATTTCGCCTCGGCCTGTGCAACGATTGGCGCACATCTTTCCCGACTGTCAGAGGACTTTATTTTGTGGAGCAGTGCAGAGTTCGGTTTTGTAAGGCTGCCGGATGCGTTTACAACCGGATCCAGCTTAATGCCACAAAAGAAAAACCCGGATGCATTTGAATTGATTCGTGGGAAGTCTGCTCGTCTGATTGGTAATTTGCAGACATTGCTGACGATGGTCAAAGGCTTGCCATTGACGTACAATCGCGATTTGCAGGAAGACAAACCGCCGGTTTTTGACTCATTTGACCAGGTTCGGTTGATGCTCAAGTGTGTTGAAGGTTGCGTATCAGGGACGCGTGTGAATGAGGAGCGTTGCGCGCAGGCAGTTGCCGATCCTGCACTGTTGGCCACAGATCTGGTCGACTATCTGGTGGAGCGAGAAGTGCCGTTTCGTCAGGCGCATCATGTTGTAGGTGAGCTGGTCGGACTATCTGAAAAGCTTAATGTGGCTCTCAATGAGTTGCCTTACGATCAGGTTGCAGACATACATCCTCAATTAGACGCTGACTGGAATCAGGTGTTTGACCTGCAGCGTGCTGTCGCCAGGCGTGAGAAGCCGGGCATGCCGGGAGCCAAGCAAGTCGCTGAACGCATTGCGCACTGGAGATCTTCTGGACGTTGAACATCGGATATTCGAAGTTCAAAGAGTTCAAATCCTTTATCTTCTGGCGCTGTTTTCGTACATCTGCCAGTTTTGAAAAGCAAATAGTGCCATGAAGATGGGTAGCAGAAAGGAATGAAGATAGAGAAAAGATGCCAGACCAATGGCAATTGCCAGGAAAACACTCAATAGATGCACGAGATGTTCGCGACGCGGTCCGAGCACAGCAGCCATCATTTGCCCGCCGTCCATTGGGTAAATCGGCAGGCAGTTTAAAAGCGCCCAGAAAATGCTTATGATGATCAATTGGTCAACAAGTACTTTCATCAGAGATTCCGAGGGAATCGGAACAAATTTGTTGAAAACAATAAGCAGTAGGGCCAGCGCTATTTGCAGGCCGGGACCTGCTGCAGTGACCAGAAAAGACTGCCGACGGTCCAGCTTGCCCGGAGGGAACGTTGCATATCCGCCGAAACCGTGTAGGGTGATTTCGGTGGGCAGACCAAATTTGCGTATAGTCAGCGCGTGGCCGAGTTCATGTACAAGGACGGAGATGAAGCCTGCCAGCACGAACATGAGCACGTACAGCATGTCTATAGAACTCTGTGCACGCAGGCCACCGCCAATAAAAACCATTGTAAGCCAGAACCACGGTTCAACTCGAATCGGAATCGCAAAAAAATTAAATGAAAACATTTTGAAGTTACTGAGGCTTTTGATCTTTATCCGTTGATTTCGAAGGCA
>CAZTSB010000081.1:0-6754 GCA_964616435.1 uncultured Puniceicoccaceae bacterium
GGTAAAAGAGGTAGGGCAGGTGCGTCCTCGCACCGCATCGAATGCTCGGATGCTCTGACTCACACGACGCTGGTGCGCACCGAGACGGTGCGGCGCTACCCGATGCACAATCTGTTCAAATAATTTTAGGCTTAGCTATAACCGCAGCTTTAAATGCCACAGTATGCTAGACGCCTCATCTATGTAAATCGAGTTAAACAGTTCTGGATGTACTCTTAATCACAGTAAGTTGTTTATTTGATTAAAGATTTCCTTGTTAAACTGATCCAGCTTTTCCTGCATGAAATCCTGTAAGGCAGTCTCTTTGGAAATAAGCTCACTGAGATCGATCGCGTATTGTACCCGATTGGCATCGTCAACACTGTGGGAGTCAAAAAAAGTTGCATTGGCCAGACGGCGTCCTTCAACGGCCAGGTCATAGCGTTTGCCACCGGTAATCTGCGAGTCGAAAACACCATTGAGGGAGGCTGCCAAGTTGGGATGTGCGCTAACGTCGTGAATCGTTTTTTCCGAGTCCGGTAACCAGTCAAGCGCTCGCCAAACTTCGCAACCAAAGAGCTTCCGGGGGCGGATTTCTTTGGGTAATTCTCGGATTGCAGCAAGGGTTGCCAGCATCACACCGATGTGAGTCGCGTGCTTGTCAAATGGATTGTGTGTGTAAACGGTTTCAGGTTGTGCGGTTTGCAGTACGTTTTTAATGTCCTGGATCAGCGATTTTCGCTGGTCGGAGGCTTTCGCATTGCTGCTCGGATGCCCGAGTTGGGCAATGAAGCTGAACTGACCGATCTTGGCGGCAGTCTTTTGCTCTTCAGTACGGACGGCCTTCATCTCATCGTCTGTGAAGCTGGCATAGGCGCCGGTGCGTGAACTTCCTGCACCGTCCGTACAGGTAACTCCACTGAACCAGCAGTCACTTTTCTGGAAGCAGCTTAGAATCCCGTGAAGCGCCATGAACTCAAGGTCATCCTGATGCGCGCCAATTCCCAGGTGGGTCGTGCGAGAAAAGGCATCATCTGCCGAGATTGAGTCCGGAATGTAGAGATCGTGATTGTTTTGTGAAAAGTTCATTTAAAATAAATTTGGTGATGACTAAATGACTATGTGCAGAATTTGAAAATTATCTGACCGAATATCAGAGACTTGGAAGACTTGCAGCAGCGATTGCTTGTCCATGGCGTTTGGTTTTTTCGTCGGGTGTCTGAAATTTTACCTTTTCGGAAAGCTCCGGGAATTCTTCTTCAAGGACATTGCGTGCTTTTTTCAGAATAAGCTCGCCCCCTTCGCCCGAACTGACACGGCCTAGAAACAGTAGATTGCGGAAGTCGTAGAAGTTGTTAAAATGAGCAATTGTATAGCCAAAATAAGTTCCAATCGTATCGTAGATGTCAACAGCTCGCTCATCGCCTTTTTTCATGCTATCCTGTACGGCTTCCAGTTTTTCCGGAAGCTTCAGGGCATTATCAATTTCGAGACCGGAGGCAGGAATTAGCCGACCAACGGCTTGTTGTGAAAAATATTGTACACCGCAGCCAACATCGCCACTCCATTCGTCAGTAGGGCCGTTCGTACGATAATCGACGGGAACAAATGCAAGTTCATTGAGCCATCCCTTAATGTTGTTCTCACCATCAATGTAGCCTGCTGCGAGACTTGTTCCCATTGAAATGCCGAGTACAGCGCTGTCGTTGATGGCCATGGAGCCGGCAATTGCAGTAACGTCACCATCGTTGGCAACTTCGAAGGGAACGCCGTTCCATTGCTTTTGTAGATCTTTGAAGATCGGTTGGATTTTTTGGTTGAAATCTTCCTGACTGATTCCTCGAAAGAGAGAGCCAATACGTGGCTCGTTGTTGATATAGATTCCTGCAGCACTACCGCCGATGGCATCGACTTTTGGCAGATGCGCTGCTGCAAGCCGGAGGCTGTCTGCAATGCCAGCACGGTGGTAATCCGGATCTTTTTCGAAGTAAGGGTTCCATTTGACTTCTTCGGAGAAAACAACTTTGCCGTCGATGATGGCAGCGCATTTACGGTCGCTGCCGCCTAAATCAAAACCGATGCGGTTGCCGGTCAATGGATTCGAATGTTGAATGGAGTGGGAATGGACAGTTTTGAGCGTGTCAAATTCTGCCGTTTCAACCTGAAAAGCTTCAAGAAAACAGGCTCTTCCTATGAAGTCATAGTCAAAGGCCCGTTTGCCGTTTGCCGAATACGTTTCTTTTAGTTTGGCAACAATTTGTGGTGCACCGGCAATATGGACACGTGAGCCGCCCCAGGCCCAGAGCAGAAATTTAATTAGTCGCTCACAATAAAGCCAGTTTGCCTCGGAATTGTCTGCGGTATCGGGCAATAGCCTGGTGTCATATATCCATGCCATATCATCGGGACGCGAGATGGAGATGCGTATGGGCACGCTTTCTTTGTTTGAATCAACCAGCTTTAAATAGGCTTTATTCCACAAAGCTGCCGGAATGAAGTCCGGATCAAGTTTTGGCAAAAAAGTAGGTTTTACAGAAATCATTATAGGCTAGGTTCAAATTTCTTAAAACATTCGATCGCTTCATACTCTGCAAGGCCAAATGAGTCGTAAAGTTTTGCGGTGCCACGATTGATCTCGCGGGCAATATCCCAGATGTTTTTAGCATCTGCTCCCGGACTTTGCCTGCGTTGTGTCTGATGTTGATAGATGCTCTGGAGTTTCGTTTTTAATTCATCGGGTGAGAGTGGAACAGCCATGTCAATTTCATTAGGCTCCCATTCTTGATCAACGCCCCTGTAAAGCCATACAGTGCAATCTTTTAGCCAAGCTGATCCAGAACACTCTTTGAATGCCTTGAGCAGGACACCAAAGCAAATAGCTGACACGGATAGTGGATCGTGACCATAGCCCGTTGTGAAGATCTGATGCGGCTGAATACTCTCGAGTAGATGTTGCATCTGGGAGAAATCAGTTTCTGTTGCCACGAAACGGCGGTAGCGTCCCTTTTCATAAAATGGCAAATTCATGAAATGTAGGTTGGAAGCATCGATTCTGAGTATTCGGGCTGAGGCGCGGGCTTCGCTGCGGCGGATTAGTCCTTTGAAGTGGCGGATTTCGGCGGTATCATTGCCAAAAGTGCCTTTTTCGTTGAGTTGTTGTTCAACAGTTTTGGCGTAATTGAGATCGGCATCCCTGATGTGTTCATCGCTCAGCTCAATGATTAACTCAATGGCATTGCGCACATCGGTGTCGGGAACTGCCAGATTGCCGGATGTCTGGTAGGCGAGGGTTACTTCGTTGCCTTGCTCTTTAAGTCGGTTAATCGTGCCACCCAGACAAAAGACATCATCCAGAGGTTCCGGACTTAGAATCAGCGAACGTTTCGGACTCGGACTGGCTCGTTCCGGACGGGTGCTGTCATCCGTATCAGATTTGCCACCTGGCCAGCCGGTTATCGTGTGCTGGGTTGTGTTGAATATGCGAATGTTCAACTGGTATGCAGAGCCTTTTTCAATCAAGAGATCGGACATGCCATTCTCAGTGTAATCTTCGTCAACCAGCTTAAGAATCGGTTTTCCGGTTTTCTGCGCCAGCCAGAGAATAGCTTTGCGCGTCATTGCATCTGTCCATTTGACCGGACCGACAAGCCAGGGATAGCGCTGACGAGTCAGGTGGCTTGCTGCGGCTTCATCGATACAAAATGTGCATTGTTTGTGCTGCTGAAGAAAGGTGGCCGGAATGGTATCCGTCTGCTCGCCCTCTACGGTCTTGGCAATAATGGAAGCCTTGCCTTCGCCCCATGCGAGCAGGAACACTTTGCGGGTATCGAGGATAGTGCCTACGCCCATAGTTATCGCGTGACGTGGCACGTTTTCTTCACCCAGAAAGTCTCTTGCAGCATCTTTACGGGTGAGGCTGTCAAGGGTGACGAGTCGTGTACGTGTTTCCGGGCCTGATCCGGGCTCGTTGAATCCAATATGCCCCGTACGTCCAATACCCAGTATCTGTATATCGATGCCACCGGCAGCATCGATGGCATCTTCATACGACTTGCACGATTTAAACACAGCATCGCGTTCTACGATCCCTTCGGGGACGTTGGTATTTTCCGGTTTCAGGTCGACGTGATCAAACAGTTGGTCCTGCATGAATTTGCGGTAGCTTTCCGCGTGATCACCCGGAAGGCCATAATATTCATCCAGATTGAAAGTGATTACATTGGCAAATGAGAGACCTTCTTCACGATGGCGACGAATCAACTCACGATAAAGACGCACTGGTGTCGAACCGGTCGCAAGGCCCAAGACAGTCGTTTTGTTAGCGGCATTGCGTTCAGTGATCAACTGTGAAATGGCATCAGCAACCGTTTCACAGGCAGCGTCCGCGCTGCTGTATATCCGGGTAGGGATATTTTCTAACTGAGTGAGTTCAGATTCGATGAGTGCCATATGTAAACAATGTGTTTTAAAGTGTTACTGAATACCTAAATCGAAGTTTTAAATGATTTTTTTTTAAATGGTCAACTCCTCAAGTTCTTTAATTGGAAGACTCTTTTTCGACTTTTATCCTGGAAAAGAGGTTTATCTATTTTGGTATTTGTCAAATCGAGATATTCAAAACACCTCGCAGCAGATGCCATTTTGGTTATTAGAAAGGCAATGAAGTATCCTCCCCGGCGCGCATCCGCGTTGTGTGAGCCGTAATGTCCAAATGTTCGTGCGGTGTGAGACACGGCTGCCCTAACCTTTTTTATTCGGCATTCGACAAATTCAAATTGAGATTCTTGTCCAAGTCGCTGAGGTTAGTGCTGTGGATACACTTAAGACATTTGATTATCATCGTGTGCGAGCTGATTTCCCCATCCTTTCGACAGAGGTGAGGGGGAAGCCTCTAACCTATCTGGACAGTGCAGCGACATCGCAAAAGCCACTCTCCGTCATCGAAGCAATTGACCGCTACTATCGATTGGAAAACTCGAACATACATCGGGGGGTTCACTATTTGAGTGAACAGGCGACGGATGCCTACGAGATGACACGGTCAAAGGTTGCCCAATTCATCGGTGCGGAAGATGCGGATGAAGTCATATTTGTGCGTGGCGCAACCGAGGGTATCAATCTGGTTGCCCAGGGATTCGTGGAATCTATATTCCAACCCGGTGATGAGATTTTGATCACTCACATGGAGCATCACGCCAACATAGTGCCCTGGCAGATCGCGGCACAAAAGACCGGCGCTGTGCTGAAGGTTGTCCCGGTCGATGGGGATGGAGTGCTGGATATGGATGCCTTTGAAGCCTTGTTAACGGAAAAAGTACGACTGGTCTCGGTCATTCACGTTTCCAATGCATTGGGCACGATCAATCCGGTCAAAACGATCATTGATAAAGCACATGCGTTGGATGTGCCGGTGTTGGTTGACGGAGCGCAGTCGGCTCCACACATGCCGGTGAATGTCAGTGATCTCGATTGCGATTTTTTTGTTTTCTCCGGTCACAAGGTCTGTGGCCCGACCGGAATCGGTGTCCTTTGGGGCAAGCGCGACTGGCTTGAGCGATTGCCACCGTACCAGAGTGGCGGCGACATGATTGAGCAGGTTGATTTTGAGGGCACAACTTATAAAGGCATTCCTGGGAAATTCGAAGCGGGGACGCCTCATATTGAGGGTGTCATTGGCTTGGGAGCCGCAGTGGAATACTTGAATAAACTTGATCGCAAAGCTGCGCTTCAACACGAAACCAAACTACTGCATTCAGCAACGGAGCAACTGACTGCCATTGACGGTGTTCGTCTTATCGGAACAGCACCGGGAAAGGCGTCCGTCATTTCCTTTTTGATCAATGATGTGCATCCACACGACATCGGCACCTTTCTGGATGCGGATGGTGTGGCGATTCGCGCAGGTCATCACTGTGTACAACCCCTGCTGAAGCGGTTTGGAGTGCCTGCAACGGCGCGGGCGTCCTTCGCATTTTACAACGACTTTGATGACGTGGCGCGACTGGTTGAAGCGGTGAGAAAAATGAAACGGTTCTTTGGCTGAACAATTTGAAACTACAAATGGACGCGGATTTACACGATCTCTATCAAAGCATAATACTCGATCACAACAAGCGGCCGAGGCATTATGGCGCTCCAGAGACCTACACGCATTCTGATGAAGGATTCAATCCGTTGTGTGGTGACAAAGTTACGGTTTTTTTAACGTTGAAGGATGGGCATATTGAAACCCTCTGTTTCGAATCAGCATCCTGCGCGATCTGCAAGGCCTCTGCCTCGATGATGACTGAGGCCTTAAGCGGCAAATCTCTGCAGGCAGCAAAAGAGTTGTCTGATCGCATTCACAAGTTTTTGTCAGCGGATTCTGATGAGTTAGTCAATCCTGCAACTGATGGTGAACTGGCCGCTCTGGCTGGTGTACGCAAATTTCCGGCTCGCATTAAATGTGCTCTGTTGCCGTGGGAAACCTTTGAGAACTTCGAACGTTGAAATAATACCAAATCTAAGAAGGTCTGAAATATTTACTCATTATCCAAATCGACATCCTCATCGAAATCGCAATCGATTTGGATGAGGATTTCGACAAACAAGTGAAACCATCAACCCTTTTTGGGAGTGTCGGACTTAAGAACAATGAACTTTGAACCTAAAATCGTGAGTTGAAAGTATAAAAAGAGGTGTGTTGTACTCCAAGTGTTTAAACCACAAACCTTTGGAAATGAAAACAAACAACACACCTTATCGCCAAAATGGCGAAGCTTTTGAGCACGTCAAT
>CAZTSB010000082.1:0-41209 GCA_964616435.1 uncultured Puniceicoccaceae bacterium
TTTTTTACTATGCTTACAAAGGCCTTCTTTAGAGTGTTCGATTGCAGATATTTCCTGCTCCAAGGATTCTGCCCAGTGTCCCAGTGCATTATTGCCAATAGCTCTAACCTTTCCCAAAATGTAGTAGAAAATCTGTCATCCATATATTTTCCTTCAAGGTAACTTTATTTGGCTTATATTTTGGCGACAGCTTGAAAAGAAATGATTGGGCCTCTGCCATCAAAGGACGGTATCTTTCATCAAGCATTTGCTGAACAAACTTTGCCCAGTCTTTTGCGGTTCTTTTTTCGGTGATCTTCTATATGCCTGCGGCCGCCGAAAGGCTCCACTTCGACGAAGATCGTGGCCACTAACCTGATTAGCCGATCAAGGCTATGGTGCCAATGGAATCGTTGAGGCAGCAACCAAAGCGGATATGCATGCAGTCATATCACCCAAAAAGAACCGAAAAATAAAGCGAGAATATAATCGGCACATTTACAAAAGCCGTCACCTGGTGGAAAATGTCTTTCTGCATCTTAAACAATGGCACGATATCGCAACTCGGCATGCGAAGAAATCAGCGTCCTTTCTGGCAATTGTTCAGATTCGGTGACTTGTTTTGTGGCTCGGCATTTCGTGACGACACTCTCTGGAGCATAAATTATTTCTCAGAGTGCGTTTTTGATAAATCTTTTGTCATTGTCACATCAGCAGGCTTTTCAGGAGCATATTTTTTAGGTCCACCGTAATAATGGTGTTCACCCGTTTTTCTGTTGTAGTGACCACCGTTCGAATCTGTTCTTCCTGAATGTCCAAAGGCAAATTGAGTTGCGAGGCCTAAAATTATTATGGTGAGAAGTATTTTCATAATGTTTGTGCTTTGTTTGTTACAATTCCTGCTCGAAGATTTGTTACCTTATATAATTGTCATTGCATAAAAACCACTATTCAAAACTTAATTAAAGATTATTGAACTTTAAGCAATATGTTAGACATTTTGTTAGGCATTTAACTTAAATAACAGGCTTGAATTCCTTGAGTGGCTGATTGTAAATGGTCCCTGTAGTTCAATGGATAGAACAACTGTTTCCTAAACAGTCGATCCGGGTTCGATTCCCGGTGGGGGCACCACTTAAATTTGTAAAGCTCTGTATTTACTGTGTGCGATTTCTATCTCTTCGGTGTGGGCAAAAAGGTGTGCCTTCTTTGTCGGCTCGTTGGGCACTTTTATAGGCGTGGCAATTTTCATTTTTGAGTTGCAGGAAATAATTGCCCCCGGCCATTGGGAATGGGGCAAGCACGGGCTTTATTGCCCAGATCGATACCGATGATATGTGTGTTTTTTGTATTTTTATAGAATTATAGAGCATTCGGTGCTCGACGTACAATCTTCAACGTTTTTTCTTTTAATATGGCCCAGACACTCGAAATTTATGATACAACCTTGCGTGATGGCACGCAGGGCGAAGGTGTTTCGTTTACGGTAGCAGCCAAGATTCGTGTGGCAGAGAAGCTGGATCAGTTCGGTATCGACTACATCGAAGGTGGCTGGCCCGGATCCAATCCGCGGGACATGGCTTTTTTCGAGGCGGCAAAAAAGCTTAAGCTGAAACATGCGAAGATCGCGGCCTTCGGCTCCACACGCCGGGCTAGGCTTTCCGCGGAAGACGATCCGCAACTGCAACTGCTGCTCGAGGCAGAGACTCCGGTCGTTACCATATTTGGCAAGACGTGGCTGTTGCACGTTACGGAAATTCTTCGAACCACAGCGGAAGAGAATCTGCAGATGATTGAAGACTCAGTGCGTTTTTTGACTCAGAGTGGGCGTGAGGTGATCTATGACGCAGAGCATTTTTTTGACGGTTATCGTGATAATCCTGATTATGCGCTTCAAACTCTTGAAGCTGCTAAGCGCGGTGGGGCAATTAACCTGACGCTCTGCGATACCAACGGCGGCATGCTCGTTAGTGAACTTCAGGTAATCGTCCGCAAAGTGGTCGACCGGTTTTCGGACACGCCGATCGGTGTTCACTGTCACAACGATTCCGGTCTGGGAGTCGCCGTGTCGCTGGCCGGTGTCGAAGCGGGCGCAACGATGGTGCAAGGCACGATGAACGGCTTTGGCGAGCGCAACGGTAATGCCAATCTCAGCACGATCATTTCAAACCTGACGCTCAAAATGGATGCCAAGCTGAATTGTGCGACCAACTTGAGCAAGTTGCGCGATCTTTCCCTGTTTGTCGACGAGATGGCCAACCGCATTTCCGATCCGGCCCAGCCCTTTGTCGGTAGCAGTTCTTTTGCTCACAAGGGTGGTGTTCATGCAGACGCCGCGGCCAAAGTAAAGCACAGCTATGAGCACATCAAGCCGGAGCGAGTCGGCAACCGTACACGTGTCTTGGTTTCCGACATGTCCGGGCGCAGTAGCGTAATGATGAAGGCCAAAGAGATCGGCGTCGATCTGGATGCTCGTTCACCCGAACTAAAGCAGTTTCTTGATGAACTTAAGAAACTTGAGTTCAAAGGCTACGAATATGAAGCAGCTGATGCGTCATTTAAGCTTCTGTTAAGCCGTTACTTGAAAGGTAAAAAAGACGATTTCGAACTAATTGGCTATCGTGTGATGGTTAGCCATCAGGAAGCCATCGGACGCATCGTTTCCGAGGCGACCGTGCAATTGCGCATTGGTGACGAAACACATCATACCGTGGCCGAGTCATCCGGTCCAGTTGGAGCGCTCGATCATGCACTGCGCAAGGCGATTGCGCCTGTGTTTCCCGAGATTATGGAAGTCGAACTGATTGATTACAAAGTGCGTATTCTCGAGACCGAGCACGGCACGGATGCAATCACCCGTGTGCTAATCGAGTCCACCGACGGTAAAGCCACCTGGGGAACTGTCGGCGCCAGCGACAACATTATCGAGGCCACCTGGCGCGCTCTGGTTGATTCCGTGGAGTACAAGATTTTGTTGAAATCGGAACTTTTCTCTGTTGCGTAACTTGGACGGGTCATTAACTTACTGCCTTAATCCTGCAGTGTTCGTGATTAAGCGGAGCATCTGTCCTTTACTCTTTTAAATCCGGGAGTTAAAACCTTTAATGTGTCTGTCCAGCCGCAAATCGGAAGGCAAAGCTGACGAGGAAGCACCCACCTAAAACACAAAAGGCCAATGAGCTTTCCACTTAAACGGCACATGCGGGACTTTTTGTCAGGGCTGATTCTTATTGTAAATTTTGTTAGTTTATTACTTTACATACACTTTGAATGCATTCAGTACTTAAACTTTTCGTCAAATACCAAAACAAATCAATAAATGGGTAATTTAAAAAAGAAGCGTCGCCTTAAGATGAACAACCACAAGCGCCGTAAGCGTTCGCGGGCAAATCGCCATAAGAAGCGTACTTGGTAACAATTAATCAAGTTATTTTGAATTAGCTCCGGCTATTTTGCTTCGGTGGTGGTCGGGCCGACAGGATTTGAACCTGCGACCCCTTCACCCCCAGCGAAGTGCGCTACCAGACTGCGCTACGGCCCGACTTAAACCTTATAGATGCTTTGCAGATTTGATTCGTCAAGAACTTTACAAAGACTTCCTGACAGTAATTCGAACAAATGCCTCCTCATTATTGGAGGAAACACTCTGCTCCTTAGTAAATAAGTCAACGTTTCTCGCGCCATCATTGTTATCAATGGAAGAGGGTATTTTAAAAATGCTTATCTACGTGACAGAAAATAAAGCAACCATCCGAGACTGGAAATGAAAGCGGCAACGTAAGTATATGCGGCCGCATCCAGTGTTTTGTTAACACCGACCAGCTCATCTTTTCCAATAATTCCCAGGTTCACTAGTTGCGCTTTGGCACGTTTGCTGGCATCGAATTCGACCGGCAAAGTAACTATCTGAAAAATCGTCAATACCAGATAAATCGCAATGCCCAGATTGATGAGAATTGGACTGTGAAAAAAGAAAAAGCCACCAAACATGACTACCGGCAGAAGCTGAGAAGCGATATTGGTAACAGGTACCAGCGACATGCGTAAATTTAGCGGCGCATATGCCTGTTTGTGTTGGATCGCATGGCCGGCTTCATGGGCGGCAACTCCCAGCGCTGCCAGACTGTGACCCCTGTAGTTCGCTTCGCTTAGAGCGAGTCTTTTGTGCTTGGGGTCGTAGTGATCTGTCAGCGTTCCATGGCACTGCACAATTTCGACATCACGGATGCCTGCACTTAGCATGACTGCTCTCGCTGCTTCTCGTCCGGTAATGCCTCCGCGGGATGGTACCTGTGAGTATTTACTGTAAGCACTTTTGATTTTCATCTGTGCCCACATCCCAACAATTAGTGGTATGATAATTAGTAACAAGAAATTCATGGTTCTTTAGATTATTAATGTAGATCACTGATTTGCAATTTCGGTTCCTCAAAAATAACATTTTTCGGACAAAATAATAATGGGAATAAGTATTGCCCTGAGGCATCATAAAAAGATAACTCTAGTAGCGTTTGTATGAAATTTAAAAAATTATCAATAGTGCTTTTTCTTTTTTTGAGCCTGTCTTCCGCTCATGCCGATAACAGTTGGAAGACTGACTTGGAGGCTGCTCTGGCTGAGGCCAAGAGTCAGAATAGATATGTGTTGGTTGATTTTACTGGTTCCGACTGGTGCGGGTGGTGTATCAAACTGGACAAAGAAGTATTCAGCCAAGAGGCTTTCAAACGATTTGCGGCGGACAACCTGATTCTTGTCGAAATTGATTTCCCTCGCAAAGCTAGTCAATCCAAAGAACTCAAAGCTAAAAATAAGAAACTTGCAGAAAAGTACGGCATTCGTGGATTTCCCACAATTTTGGTATTATCTCCCGATGGTGGACTTGTTGGCAAAACTGGTTACAAGGCCGGTGGAGCCGAAGCCTATGTCGCACACCTTGAAGAGATTGTAAAAAAGTAAAAAGATAAAAACTGCAATGCCAGGACAGGGAAAACGTGTAATTCAAAATCGCCAATTGTTTGTGCGGAGCACCTCTATTTCGGGTGCATTATCTGCGTAAGGCGTCGGATCTTCGAGCTTCGCAAGGTCAAAAGCTTCGCGTCGCTCAATACAAGTTCCACAACGACCGCAGTGGATAGCTTCGCCTTTATAGCAGGACCATGTTTTTTCAAATGGGACCTTCAGTTCGGCTCCACGGCGGACGATCTCAGCCTTTGTCCAGTCGACGAAAGGGCGCATCAACTCTACGGTTTTCCAATCGCATAAACGAATCGCTTCGGCCATTGCATCTGCAAATTCATTGCGGCAATCGGGGTAGATTGCATGATCGCCGCTATGTGCGGCATAGGCGATATGTTTAGCGCTGATGGAGAGCGCGTAACCGGTTGCAATCGCGAGCAGGATCATATTCCGGTTTGGTACGACTGTTGATTTCATCGAAGCTTCCGTGTAATGTCCCTCGGCAACGTCAATTTCAGGTGACGTCAGGCTGCTACCGGCAATCAATGGTTGTATCGAAGAGAAGTCGGCAACCCTTTGGGGTACGCTGATCCGGTTGCAAATTTCGGCAGCATGCATCAATTCACACTCGTGCCGTTGACCATAATTGATTGAAAGGGCATTTACTGTGTGACCTTCTGCACGCAGATGATATAGAAGTACTGTGGAGTCGAGTCCACCGGAATAAATCAGAACGGTTTTCACAAATGCAAATATGCCAGCGCCTGTAAATAGTGTTACTTAACTAGTGTTACTTTAATAAAAAAGAAAACGCATGCATGAATAAACATAGACATCTTGACAAGGTGTAATTGCTACTTAATTTTTTCTCGGATAAATCCAACCCAGCAACATCTTTAAAAGCGGGCATCTGTCCGCTTTTTCATTTATATACACAATGAGCAACGAAATACTATCAGTTCTAGAGTACATGGAGAAAGAAAAAGGCATTAATCGTAGCGATATGATTAGCGCCATCTCCACTGCTATTGCTAACTCAGCAAAAAAAGGTAACTGTGCGGGGCAAGAAATCCGTGTAGATATCAATCCAAAAACAGGAGCTTTAAAGGCACGGTCGATTCTCAAGGTAGTCGATTCGGTTGGCGATTCTGCAACAGAGATCCATGTTGAAAAAGCTCGCCAGATGGATGCAGAGGCACAAGTTGGCGGAACAATCGAGAAAGAGATCGACCCGGCTTACCTGGGGCGTATTGCTGCTCAGACGGCTGGCCAGGCAATTATGCAACGCATATCTCAATTTGAAAGAGACCATATTTACGACGATTACAAAGATGTCGTGGGTGACATCGTTACTGGTAAGATAGCTGACATTAAGAATGGCAACCTGATCATCAGCTTGGGCAAGACAAACGCCATCCTCCCCCGACGTGAGCGTGTCCGTGGTGAAGATTATGCGACTGAAGAAAGTATCCGTTGCCTGATGCTCAAAATCGAACAGACCAATCACGGGCCGGATATTATTCTTTCGCGGGCCAACATAAATTTTGTGCGCCGCCTGTTTGAGCTTGAAGTCACTGAAATTGCCGACGGCACAGTCACCATTGAAGCGATGTCTCGTGAGCCGGGCTATCGCACAAAAATTGCCGTAAATAGCACAGACCCTAAAGTGGACCCGGTCGGCGCCTGTGTCGGTGCACGTGGAGCACGCGTGAAGACAATCGTTCGCGAACTGGGAGGTGAAAAAATCGACATCATACGTTATTACAGTGACCCTGTCCGATTGCTTGAAGAAGCACTCAAGCCGGCTGTACCTAAAAATGTCAAGGTCGTCGAAGCCGATCACCGAATCCATTTTGACGTCGCTGAAGAGGACCTTTCAATCGCGATTGGCCGGCACGGCTATAATGCAAAGCTTACTTCACGCCTTGTAGGCTGGAAGCTTGATATTGCCAAGGAGGAAAAAGAGACTGTTGGCTTTGACGAGAAAATTGCCAAAGCGATGCAGGGCATTAATATGATTCCCGGAATCGAAATGGCTATTGCCGAGCGCCTCGTCTCCATCGGGTTGATCAGCCCGGAAGCTTTCGAGGGAGTCTCTGCCGAAGATCTCGTCGATGCAGGCTTCAGCCAGGAAGAAGCTTCCAACATACTGGAGAAAGTAGAAGCTTACAAAAGCCAAAGCGCCTAATCTGAAAATTTACTGAATATTTGATAATAACTCATCTATGAGTGTCCGTATACATCAACTTGCAAAACAAATTAAAATGGAGAACAAAGAGCTTCTCGAGCTTCTCCGTGGTCGCGGGTTTGAAGTTAAGAGTGTCTCCAGTACAATCGATAACATTTCTGCCGAATCAATAGTCGAAGAGTTTTCGTCGGATAAAAAAAACGACGAAACATCCGAGCAAACTGAAGCAGTTGCGATTGAAGTGCCTGAAGAAGCGAAAAAACCAAATGCCCCGGTTTTCCCCGAAGGCGCTATTGTAAAGAGTGCAGAAGAAATAAAGCAGGAACGTGAAGCTTTAGTAAAAACAAACAATTCAGAAAATGTGTCACCGGCTCCTATGCCGGAAACCGTTCAAACGCCGATTAAGGACACGAATGCGCCACCTAGTCCGCCGAGTATACCCAAGGCGCCACCGGCAGCAGGCAAAGCTTCAGAAAGACCCCCATCCTTGCCACCCGCACCACCACCTATGGTGAAATCCGCCGGGTCCGCACCACCAAAACCTTCAGGGCCCCCGAAAACGCTGCCGGTTGCTTCCCAAAAACCGAATACCAAAGCATCCGAAGAGCCGGAACCAGCAGAAGCTTCAGAGACTGATGTAACTGAAGGCGAGAAGCGCATAATTCACGCCAAACCGCCGATTGTCGTGCGTGACTTCGCAGCCGAGATTGGCTTGAAACCCTTCAAGCTGATTTCCGAGTTAATGGAAATGGGCATTTTTGCTTCAATGAACCAGACCATTGAGGAAACCGTGGCACAACAGATTGCACAGCGCCATGGCTTCACATTGGAAATTCACCATCGAGGCGAAACCCAGGGTGATGAAATATCTGGACAGAAGAAGAAAAAAGAAAAAATCTCCGATGACGATCCCCGCTTTCTCAAGCCTCGTCCACCCATTGTCTGTATCCTTGGCCATGTTGATCATGGCAAAACAACATTACTCGACACAATCCGCAAAGCTAGTGTTACTTCAGGTGAAGCCGGTGGTATCACTCAGCACATTGGCGCTTACCAAATCGAACACAACGAGCATAAAATTACTTTTCTCGACACGCCCGGTCATGCCGCTTTTTCAAAAATGCGTGCACGTGGCGCCAATGTGACCGATATTGCTGTGCTGGTAATTGCAGCAGACGATGCTTTCAAACCGCAGACTGAAGAAGCGCTTCGTTTTGCTAAAGAGGCCAACAATTCTATTGTTGTTGCAATCAACAAGATTGATGCGAAAGGAGCAAACATTGATCGAGTAAAACAACAGATGCAGGAAAAAGGGATTGCTCCCGAAGACTGGGGTGGTGAAACCATCGCAGTAGAGATTTCAGCCTTGCAGGGCACAAATATCAGTGAACTTCTAGATATGATTCTCCTCCAGGCAGAAGTCCTTGAGTTAAATGCAAATCCGGATTGTCCATCTTCCGGCACAATTATCGAGGCACAAATTGAAGAAGGGCGAGGTGCGACAGCTTCGGTTATTGTTGAACGGGGAACTCTGAAAAAAGGTGATGCGCTGATATGCGGTGAAGTTTACTGCAAGGTAAAGTCGCTCATGGATGAAAATGGTAAATTGCTGAAAGAAGCGCCTCCGGCAACCCCAGCAAAAGTAATTGGCTGGTCCGAAGTACCTGCCAGCGGAGCAAAATTCTCTTCGCTTAAAAACGAGAAAGCAGCTAAAAAAGCGGCTACCGAAGCGAGTGCAAAACGTAAGCGGGAAGGGAATGAAGAACCGGAAAAGTCAGCCAAAAAAGAAACCAAAAAAGTATCTGTTGAGGATTTATTTGCAGCGATTGCCCAACAGAAAAAGAAATGTCTGAACCTGATCGTCAAATCAGACGTCCATGGTTCTACAGAAGCACTTGCCAACAGTCTTGAGGAAATTGACAGCGATAAAGTGGATCTGCGTATTATCAGCAAGGGTGTTGGGCATATCAGTAAGAGCGATGTCGCGCTTGCCAGTGCGAGTGAGGAAGATGTCACAATTGTTGGCTTCAATGTCCGACTTGACAATGGTGTGCAGAGTCAGGCCAAACATCATGACGTTCGCATCATTCAGCATGAAGTTATTTATGAATTAATTGACCAGGTGAAAGAGTGCATGGCAGAACTTCTCGAATCCGAGTCCAGAGAGAAAAAACTCGGAGTTGCAGAGGTTCGTCAGATCTTTAGTATCAGCAAACACCGCAAAGTGGCTGGCTGCATGGTTACCGAAGGCACAATCAACCGCATGCGTAAAGCTCGTCTAATGCGTGATGGAAAAATCATTCACGAAGGCAAAATCGATACACTGAAACGCTTTAAAGATGATGTCAAAGAAGTGCGTGCCGGATATGAATGCGGCGTTAATATCGAGGGCTATGACGATTATCAGGAAGGCGATACGATTGAGTGTATCGAAGTTGAAAAGATTCGGCCTTCCCTGTAGGACAAATTTCTTACATTTATAAGCTATGCCGAATCGTGTTACTCGTGTGAATGAATTGCTTCAGCGTGAAATCGGCGAACAGTTACATCGCTATTTTGGCGGCAAAGAATCTGTTCGCATAACAATCAGCGAAGTTGATACTTCCTCTGATTTGCGTCGGTGTACCATTTATTACTCTGTAATTGGAGATGCCCAGGCAATCATCGAATCGGAAGCTTTCTTTCGCCGTATTGGCAAAGAACTACGTGAACGAGTGATGAAGCGTGTGGTGCTTAAGTATTTTCCACGATTTGAATTTATCTATGATCCTTCAATGGAACGAGGTGCAAAACTTGTTAAACTTCTCGACGAACTAGACAACGAAAATGACTAATATAAACTTCTTTCCCAAGGAAAGTGCTTTGTTTGCCCGGAGTATTGATCAACTAAAAAACAAAAAAGTTGCCGTATGCAGTCACTTGCGTCCCGATGGCGATTGCATTGGATCAACGGTAGCGACCGTACGGATGTTCAATCAATTGGGCATAGATGCGATTGGCCTCAATCGGGACGAAGTGCCTGCTAATCTCAAAGCCTTTGTTGGCGATACACCTTTACTGCTTGCAGCTGATTTTCAGCTTGAAGAACAGGTTGCTGTTACAGTCGATTGTGCAGACAAGAAACGCATTGGTGAGCGTCTGGTAGAATTATTCCCTGAAGTGGCTTTCAACATAGATCACCATATCTCCAACAAAGCATACGCTCGAGAAAATTTGATTATCTCAGACGCGTCGGCGACTGCGGAAATTCTTGCCGGAATTTTCATGGACCTGGGATATGAGATAGATCCCATAACAGCTCAGGCACTCTACGTCGGTATCGCAACGGATACCGGACAATTCCGTTTTCCTTCAACGACGCCAAAGACATTTGAAATTGTACGCCGTCTCTGTGAACATGGCGCCCAACCGGCAGAGGCAGCTCTTGAACTCTACGAGAAAGAAAGCTTTGCAAAAATTAAGTTGCTGCAGGAATTTCTGAATACGCTTCAGATGGAGTTTGGAGATCGTGTATGTGTCGGTCTCCTGAAATCAGGTGTTTATAAAAAAACAGGAGCAAACACCGATGACGCCGAAGGTCTGGTCGACTACGCACGATCTATCGACGGAGTTGAGATCGGTGTGTTGATTGAAGAGCGCGATGGTTCCATCAAAGCGAGCTTGCGGGCCAAAGATCCATTCTACAGAGTTGATCAGGTGGCAAAACTTTTTAATGGTGGTGGGCATGCCTGTGCTGCCGGTTTGAATGTTGAAGAAAGTTCGATCAAGGAATTCTACCCACGCTTGATGGATGCTTTAAGTGATCACTTTGCGGCACTTGGTAAAACCTAAGCCACTTGAACTTCAAGGAAACCTGTCGATGCCACAACCAATCAAAAATGATCCAGCCGGAATCCTTCTGGTAGATAAGCCACAGGGAATCACCTCACATGATGTTGTTGCCAAAATGCGCCGAGTTTTTCGGATAAAAAAAATCGGTCATGCCGGCACTCTGGATCCTATGGCTACTGGATTGCTACTGATCCTTGTCGGTAAGGCGACAAAGGCCTCACAGTATCTGATGAGCCTGGACAAGGAGTACACTGGCACAATAAAGCTGGGAGAAGTTACTGATTCACAGGATGCAGATGGTGAAATCGTAATGACAAAACCGGTGCCTGAGTTTGCAGAAAAGGATGTGGCCAAAGTCATGCAAACTTTTTTGGGGGATCAGTATCAAACTCCGCCGATGTATTCTGCCAAAAAAATAAATGGTCAGAAGCTCTACAAGCTTGCACGCGAAGGGAAAGTCGTTCCTCGTGAGCCGCGCGTCATTCACATAAGCCGTTACGAAATCACAAATTTCTCATTGCCCGACATTTCGTTTATTGTCCGAAGTAGCAAAGGCGCCTACATTCGCACTTTGGCGCACGATCTGGGTGACCGTCTAGACTGCGGTGGACATTTGTCTTCCCTGCGCCGAACAGCAGTCGGGCAGTTTCGTGTTGAAGAATCAAACACAGTGGAAGCAATACAAGAAATGGCATCCACTGAATTGCAGCGCAAACTAATTTCCATCATGGATGTCGTCCCGAGCCATGCGCTGTAATATTAACATTCACATTACACGAGGAAAATTGCGTGAAAAGATTATGAAAAATCGTGATCTCTACTGCCGAATCTAGGATTAATTATATCGGGTCATCAAATTTTGAAGACAGTCTAACTCAATATGGCTGCTCGGGCTGGGATCGAACCAGCGACCAAGTGGTTAACAGCCACCTGCTCTGCCACTGAGCTACCGAGCAATTTATTTCTCAGAGGTTAGTTGAGAAGGAAAATAAAGTTATCAAAAAGTACTTATGTCAATGATTTGTCTGCAAAAAAGTAATCTCTCTTTCAATGTCCAGCGAATCCCAGTGATACTGCGGCACCCACAAAAAATCTGCCAGCGGGTCACTACCAGCCAGAGTTACCGAGAAAGCTTCAAGGCCGGGCGCTCCAAGCATCTAGCGCAGTAACTCAACACGTAGGGCATAGGCAACAAACTCAGCGCGTCGATTGCGTTGCCAAAGAGGCATGTTTTCTTTCAGCCCTGCCAAGGCAAATTCGATGACTTTGGTTTCCAGCCCAGAGGTTTTCCACCTCCTTTCGCCCACTTTTTTCTTTCGCCAGACCAGAGTTGATGCGGGTTTGCAGCTTTGGGATAGGCTTTAGATACTTTTAGAAACGAGATTCAGGTAACCCTCAGCGATCGAAACAAAAATCCAAAGTCGGTTAGTTGGCGATTTTCGGTTGAAAATGCAAGGGACAAACTCAAATCATTGTACCCGAGCTTTTAATATTGGAGCACTACTAGAACGGTGGCTCTTCGTCAAGAATCTCATCTGCCGGATCAAACGGAGGCGGTTCGTCGCCACTGCTACTTTTGCTGGAGAGCGGTTCGATCTTCCATGCCACAAGGTTGACGAAATATTTGCCCTGCCACTCGCGTCCGCGGATATCGAAGGTAACTTTTAAGCGGTCGCCTTTGTTGAGTTTGTTAACCAGCTCAACATTCTCCTTCACACACTCGAACTTAATGTCCTGTGGGTATTTATCCGCTTCATCAGTGACAACAAATTCGCGCTTGTTAAAGCCGCTGTCAAAGACTTGCTCGTCGAAAATTTCTTTTACGGTTCCGCTTAATTGGTGCATAGGGGAGTATGAAAGTTAACTCTTTTCCAGAAGCAAAGCATTTTTCAGGCTAAGAGGAGATTAATTTTCCGGTACTTAGGCGTGCGACTACATCTGGCAGAAGCTGGTGTTCGGCGATGTGTACTTTTCTTTCGAGCAGTTCCAGAGTGTCTTTCTCATCGACCCGTACGGTTTTTTGATCGATAATCGGACCTGCATCCAGTTCCGATGTGACCCAATGAACGGTGCATCCGGTTACTTTGACACCATGCTCAAAAGCCTGGCGAATTCCATCCAATCCGGGAAAACTTGGCAGCAGGCTTGGGTGTAAGTTGATGATATTGCGCTCAAAGGCGTCGATAAAAAGGCTATCGATAATGCGCATGAACCCTGCGAGTACAATCAGCTTGGGCGAAAAGGATGTGATCCGTTCAATGTAAGTTTGCTCTGCTTGTTTGCTCAGTCGCGCGCCTTTTTGCCCGGGCTCAATGTAAATTGCCGGCACTTTGAACTTTTGGCCAAGCGTAAGTATGCCTGCGTCTTCATGGTCGCTGACAATTGCAGCTATTTTCGCATTGCCAAGCTGATTGTTTGCCTCTGCCTTGAGCAGTGCCTCTGCGTTGGTGCCGCGTCCAGAGCCGAGTATTACGATAGGATAGGCCATAAGATGAACCGGTTTTATAGAGCAAGATTATCGGAAAAACCTTTTTGCTTTTTCAACGAAGGAGTCACTCATCGGGTTTTCCGGATCACCACTGGCATCTGCAAACGCTTCCAGCTTTTTTTTCTGATCGGTGTTGAGCTTGGTAGGCACTTCGACCTGAACCCGAATCAGCAAATCGCCTTTTCCACTTCCACGAAGATGGGGTACGCCTTGGTTTCGAAGCCGGAAGGTTGTGCCGGTTTGTGTTCCCGCGGGTATTTTAAGCGAACCTTTGCCAAATAGTGTAGGAACGTTGATCGAGCCACCTAGGGCAGCAAGGGTAAATTTGATAGGTACTTCGCAGAACAGGTCGTAATCCTGACGTGAGAAGAGTTCGTGTTCTTTAATATGTATTACAATGTAGAGATCACCTGCCTGACCGCCCATTTGCCCGGCCTCACCTTTGCCGGCAGAGCGAAGCTTGGAACCTGTGGCAACGCCCGGTGGAATGCGGACTTTAACGGTGCTGACTTCCATTTCACGGCCTTCGCCGTGGCAGTTTGTGCATGGCTTGTCGATAGTGATCCCGGCGCCTTGGCAGGTCGGGCAGACTTGCCGGAAACTAATAAAGCCACGATTTGAAGAGAGTTGGCCACTGCCACCGCAGGTCGAGCAGGTTACCCTTTTGGAACCAGGCTCGGCTCCTTTGCCGCTACAGCGTTTGCAAGTAACAGGACGTTTGTAACGGATTTCTTTTTCACATCCTTTGACAGCTTCTTCCAGGGTGATTTCGAGATTATAGCGCAGATCCGAACCGTTTGTAGCGCCTCCCTGAGATCCTCTTCGGCCACCACCACCACCGAAGAACTCTTCAAAAATACCGCCTCCCTGACCTCCGAAAGCTTCTCGGAATATGTCGAAAGGATCGTGTCCTCCACCGCCGCCACCGCCGCCCATGCCACCTTGAAATGCAGCATGTCCGTAGCGATCATAGGCAGCTCGTTTTTCCGGGTCTTTCAGAATATCGTAAGCAGACGATATTTCCTTAAATCTTGCTTCCGCTTCTTTGTCGTCCGGGTTTTTGTCAGGGTGGTATTTTACCGCAAGCTTGCGGTATGCTTTTTTAAGTTCATCAGCGGACGCATCACGGTCGACACCAAGAATTTCATATAGGTCTTTTTGTGACATAAGAATCTGGAAGATGTTAAGATGATGGTTCAGGGCCGCTGGATACGATCACATTTGCGGCTCGGATGAGCTTGTCGTTCAAGCGGTAACCTGCACGTATGGTTTGTACTACTTTTCCTTCTTCGATATCCTCAGTGGCTTGGTGCGAAATGCATTCATGTAAATTAGGGTCGAAGTTTTCGCCATCGGGAACAAGTTCCTGAAGGCCCTGCTCCTGGAGTGAGCGTTTGAGTTGATCGTCGACCATTTTGAAGCCAACGACGATATCTTTTGCTCCAGAGTGATTCTCTGCTGCTTGCAGGCCGAGCTTCATATTGTCGAGCACTGGCAGCAATGATTCGATGACATTTGCTGCCGCACTGCGAATAGTTTCCTGTTTTTCGCGTGCGATTCGTTTGCGATAATTTTCCAGGTCGGCAACTGAACGCAGCCAGCGAGTTTTCATTTCTGCGGCCTCTTTTTCAGCTTTTTTCAGGGGTGTTTCCTCAGCGTTGGAAGCGGCGTCGGAGTCTTCTGCCAAAGCGCCGCTATCGACTGCTGCTGCTTCTGCAGTGTCGGTTTCTTCGACCTTGTGTTCGTCGTTTGGGTTTTCGGATATTTCGGTGTTTTTATCTGTCATTTTTGAAAAATAAATTAACGGTTCAGATGTTTGGGTTAGTCCGTCTTATTTAAAGTGAACGCGTAAATATGATCATTGTTCCAAGGAATTCAAGGGTACAGTTATTTTATCTATAACAAGTTTGCTGCACACCCGGATTAAAATTGAAACCGAGAGTTACATTAGCTGAATCAGACTTGAAATTGATCGGTGACCAGTCCCTTGGCATCTATTTTCGCAGTATCTTGCGAAGTGTTTTACCTGCGAGTGGCCCATCAACGACTATTGACTATTCGTTGATCAACGATTTCCCAGCTTGCGCCAATCATCTTGTCTTTTGAGAGTGTGCGTCCCAGTTTTGATTCAAAAGCTCGAACATCCCAGACACGTTCAACATATAACGGGATGAATTCAAGGAGTTGCATTTTTTGCTTCTAAAAAAGAGCTTTTTTGAGAGTACTGAATCAAGCAGTACTAATTTTTATTAAGAAAGTTTTAACCCTTAGCCTAAATGACAAGTAAACCGAAGAAGAAAGTAGCAACAAAAAAAATTGTTTCGCATCCGCGTAAAGCTGGAATGCGTCCTTTTGTGGCATTGGTGTTTTTCTTTATGGCGTTGTGTAGTCTGGTTGCCATCTGGGACTTTGATATTGCACAGTCGCGCCAGCATACTACTGAGCCGGAAACAAATCTGGTTGGTTTTCTGGGAGCAGAGGGTAGTTTCTGGACCTTTTATTTCATTGGGATTGCTGCCTGGCTAATGCCGATTTACCTGCTCTGGGCGGGCGTCCGATTTTTTACACAGCAGGAACCGGGCAAGCGGATAAGAAGTGCTATTGCTTCAATAGTGTCTCTGCTTAGCGCATCCGGTCTTTTTGCCATGCTGGAATCTGAATCAATGCTTCAGGCGCAAGGCGGAATTTTTGAGCGTCAACTTTCTCAGGGGCTTGGGGGCGGTGTCGGTGAACTGCTGGTCAGGGTTGTCTTGCAGCCCTACATCGGATCGTTTGGAAGCTTTCTGATACTCCTGATGAGCCTTTTGGTTGGCTCGGTGTTTGTTTTCACCAACAATCTGGAACGATTGCAAATAGCCGTTCAAAATGTCTTTAAGCGATTTCTTGAGTCATTTGCCAAAGCCAGGGAACGGCGCAAAGCTGGGCGCGCGCAGCGTCTTGAAATCAAGCGTCAGGCCAAGACAGACGCCGCAATTGCCAAAGCAAGGCTCAAAGAAGAACGCAAGGCGGAACGCTCAATTGCCAAAGCAAAGAAAAAGAAAAGCGTTGATGAGGACAGCGATCCTGATCTTGAAGATGACACCGATGAACGCCCGACATTGCTGCCTTCTTCGATAAGTTCACCGTCTGGACTGAAACCCGGAAAATCGACTCCTGAAATCAAATCGTCAGAGCCGAAAGTGCCGGTGACACCTGATGAACCGGCAAAGCCCAAATTCGATCCGTCCATGATCAAGGTTGTTGCTGAAGAAAAAACAGAAAAGGCGGTTGCAAGGATTCCCGAGCGCAGAGGGGACTATATTTTTCCACCGATTGATCTTCTGGCACAGCCGCCAAGTGGGCAGGCGATGCGCAGTGAAGACCATGCGAGCACTATGGAAGCGCTGGTGCAGACGCTGGATGAGTTCAGTGTAAAGGTCATTCCGGGCGAAATTCATACCGGACCGGTGATTACGCGTTATGAGGTAAAGCCTGCTCCGGGTGTGCGGGTGGAGAAAATTGTTAATCTGGATAAAAATATTGCGCTGGGGCTAAAGGCAACGTCGGTACGTATTCTTGCGCCAGTGCCCGGCAAGGGAACCGTTGGCATCGAAGTGCCCAATAAGATTGCCGAGGCGGTATGCATGCGTGACATTGTCGAGTCCAAAGCTTGGGCAGAGGCCAAGGCAGAGATTCCGATTGTTCTGGGCAAGGATGTAACCGGCAAGCCAATCGTGACGGACCTCACCAAAATGCCGCACGTCCTGATCGCTGGTTCCACGGGCTCCGGTAAGACCGTTTGCATCAACGCGATCATTGCATCCCTGCTTTATCATTCTGGACCGGAGGACCTTCGGTTTATAATGGTGGATCCCAAAGTCGTGGAGATGCAGACTTACAACGCTCTGCCGCACATGTTGATCCCGGTTGTGACCGAGCCCAAAAAGGTGCCGGGCGCGCTGAAATGGCTTATTGCAGAGATGGAGCATCGCTATCAGATTTTTGCAAAAACCAACGTTCGAAATATTGCCGGTTTCAATGCCAAGCTTCTGAAAGACAAAGAAGAGCAGGCCAAAGCGGAGGCAATGGAGGCAGAGATGAGCCCTGAGGAACGCGCTGCAGTCAGCAACATCGAAGTGCCTCGCGATGATGATGCCTTTGAAATCCCAAAGAAGAAACTGCCGTATATCGTATGCGTGATTGATGAGCTTGCCGATCTGATGATGGTGGCGCCCGCAGATATCGAAACCTGTATTGCGCGTCTGGCACAACTCGCGCGTGCAGCAGGTATTCACCTGATTCTGGCCACGCAGCGGCCTTCGGTAAACGTTATTACGGGAGTCATCAAAGCCAATCTGCCCAGCCGCATCTCCTTCAAAGTGGCTTCCAAAATTGACAGTCGAACAATTCTCGACGGCGGAGGCGCTGAAGCGCTGATTGGTAAAGGTGATATGCTGTTCATCCCGCCGGGCACGTCGAACCTGCTTCGAGCCCAGGGAGCTTTTGTCTCGGATGATGAGATCAATGCGATTGTTGAATTTCTCCAGGAAAATAATGAACCACCGATGTTTGCCGCAGACGTGCAGCGGCAAATCGATGCCGGTGGCGACGAAGGTTCTGAAGCCGTTACGGGAGACGAAGGCAGTGACGAGCTTTTGTCGGATGCAATTGATGTGCTGCGCAGTACCAAACGCGCCTCGACTTCGATGTTACAGCGTCGTTTGCGGATCGGCTACAATCGTGCTGCGCGGCTGATGGAGTCCCTTGAAGAGCGCGGTATTGTCGGCCCCGAAAATGGCTCCAGCCCACGTGAAATACTGGTTGATCTGGATGTCATGTGACAGTTCGGCAATGAAAAATTAGGAATTAAGGTGCCGATGTCCTGAACCAAAAGTGTATACCATGTCCTGATCTCTGCTACCGAATCTAGGTTCAACGCTTGAGGTCGATCGCTACCCGTCTGTGTTGATGCTTTCGTCTGCCTTAAGCATTTGTTCCTTGTCGTTCTTGCTCAATATGTAGGCGACAACTTCGGTGATGCGTTTTTGGCCCAGGGCTGTTCGGAAGGACTGCATGCCCGTGCCGGCAATGCCTCCGTCAATATTTGCATAGATCCTCGATGCTCTGCTGCCGTGAACCCATTCCGCATCCACCAGGTTGAAGCCGATGCCGCCCATCAAGTCTTTGCCGTGGCAGGTGGCACATTGGGCTTCGAAGGACTTTTTGCCGGCGCTGACGATGGATGCATTTGTACTCATATCCCAGAACAGATCGTCGTTACTAACGTCAATTGAGTTTGCCAGACGTGTGGCTTCGATTGCAGCCAGCTTGGCGTCCAGTTGATGGTCTTCTGCTCCGCTAAATGTGCGGTCGTCAATGATCAGCCAGTAAACAATTGAGAAGCCGATAACGCCAAAAAGGATGCACAGCCACCAGAAGGGTAGCCGCTGGTCGTATTCCTGAATGCCGTCAACTACGTGATCGCGAAGGATCACGCCTTCGGGCAGGTCTTCCTGTTTGACGGGAAGCGGTTCGTTGCTTTCACGGTTACTCATGTGCTGGATTCCTTCTTTGTGACATGATTGTCTTCTTCAAATGGGAGCTGTGCCATTTCGTTGACAGTTGCTTTTTTCAGTAGCAGTGCACGGATACAGATAGCAATAAAAACGCCAAACGTGAGCCAAAAGGAAATGATCGGGATCACGCTGGTCCAGTCGTCGTATATGATGCGTTTAAACATAATGACTCTTTCTATTCCTTGATTTCAAATGTGCCGAGTTTCTGTAAGTAAGCAATCAGTGCGATGATCTCTTTGTCGGGCTCGGCAAGGATGTTGTTCTCTGCCAGGTTCGCAACGATTTCAGCTGCCTGCTGATCAATCTGGGCCTGAATGTCTTCTTCGGACAGGCCGATCGGGTAGGGGACTCCCAACATGCGCATCGCATGGATTTTGCCCGGAAGTTGGTCAACTTTGGTCTTCTTTTTGAAGAGCCAGGGATAACTTGGCATGGTCGAGCCTTCCGAAACGCTGCGAGGGTCCAGCATGTGCAGGTAGTGCCAGTTATCTGAGCGCAGACCGCCTTCGCGGGCGAGATCCGGGCCAGTTCGTTTGGATCCCCACTGATAAGGAAAGTCGTAGATGGATTCACCGAGGTGCGAGTAGCCCTTGCCATTGCCGTAGCGCAGGACGTCCGGCACCAGTGTGCGAATCATCTGTGAGTGACAGTTGTAGCAGCCTTCGCTTACGTAAATGTCGCGTCCGGCCAGTTCGAGCGGAGTGTAGGGCACCTGTATGCGTCCTTCTATATTGTCCGCGCGCTGCATTGTGACTGTTGGGATGATCTGGATCGCGCCACCGATTGCAGCCGCCAGGATGGTCAGCACCGAAAAGGCGAACCCATGGTCGAGGAGCTTCTCATACCAGCTTTCCCAACTAGCCTTGCTGAACTCGAAGTGCGCAATGGCGACAATCGTAAAGAAGGTGGTCAGGAAAATACCCAAGACGAATAGCACACCGTTGCTGAAAATGGTCAGGCAGATGGCGAGTACAATGAGCAGTGAGTAAATGACTGGCGCGGAGAAGAAGCTTTTTATCCAGTTTGGTTTTTCCGTCTCATGTACGTGGACCTCAATCACTCCATTGGCCGGAGCGCCACCGCGTGCTGTTTTCCAGATGTTGTAGACCATCAGGATAAAGCCGATCAGGTAAAAACTACCACCAATCATACGCGTGAGCATGGGTAGGCGAATTGCGTCGATCGTTTCAATAAAGGTATATTGCGTCACTGTGCCACCTTCGACAGTCGCGCCCAGCATCAGGCCTTGGGTAATCCCGGAGACCCACATGGATGCGACATAGAGGAGGATGCCGACCATCCCGAGCCAGAAATGGACATTTGCCAGCGTGACTGAGTGGAGTTTTGTCTTCCAGAGCCGAGGGGCGAGCCAGTAAAACATTCCGGCAGCGAGAAAACCGTTCCACCCGAGTGTGCCGCTATGAACGTGTCCGATAGTCCAGTCCGTGTAATGGGAGAGCGCGTTGACGGATTTTATTGAGAGTAATGGCCCTTCAAACGTAGCCATGCCGTAGAAGGTGACGGCTGCCGCGAAGAATTTGATGACTGGATCCGTCAGCAGCTTGTCCCAGGCGCCGCGCAGTGTGAGGAGTCCGTTGAGCATGCCGGCCCAGGAAGGGGCCCAGAGCATCAGGCTGAAGAGCATGCCCAGCGATTGCAGCCATTCGGGCAGGGAGGTATTCAGCAGGTGGTGCGGTCCGGCCCAGATGTAGATGAATACCAGTGACCAGAAGTGAATGATGGAGAGTCGATAGGAGTAAACCGGTCGATTGGCCGCCTTGGGCACAAAGTAGTACATGATGCCGAGCATCGGAGTGGTCAGGAAGAAGGCGACCGCGTTGTGCCCGTACCACCATTGTATGAGCGCATCCTGGACGCCGCCGAAAATCGGATAGCTGTGAGTAAAACTAGTTGGGACCGACAGATGGTTGACCACGTAGAGCATGGTTATCGTCACAATGGTGGCGATGTAGAACCAGATGCCCACGTAGAGTGACTTTTCGTTGCGCTTGCCCAGCGTCCAGAAGAAATTAGCGGCGAAGACCAGCCAGATAACCGCCACCAGTATGTTGATAGGCCAGATGAGTTCTGCATATTCCTTGCCGCGGCTGTAGCCCAGCGGGAGCGTAATGGCTGCACATACGATGATAAACTGCCAGCCCCAGAAGTTGATTTTGCTTAGGAGATCAGAGGCCATTCGCACACGGCAGAGACGTTGTGTCGAGTAGTAGATGCCGGCAAACATCATGTTGCCGACGAATGCAAAGATGGCCGCGTTGGTATGCAGCGGGCGCAGTCGTCCGAATGTCAGCCATTCAAGGTCGAAGTTCATCTGCCAGAAGTTTAACTGCGAGGCTATAAGCACACCGGCGAGGAGGCTGATCAACCCCCAGAATATGGATGCGATCATGAACTTCCTTACAGAATCGTCATCATACACAATAGTAGTCTTGTCAGTTTTCATTTACGGGAAACGATCTTGGACTCTTCTTTGTCGAGTGGTCGCAATGCATTTTGTTCAATAGTGTTTAAGTCCTTGTTCTTATATTGCATGATAAAAAACAGCAAGAACAGTACTGCCAGCAAGAGGCTGAGGAATACGGTTAGAAGAAGGACTTTCATGTTTTATAAAGAACCTGTAATAGATGGTTGGTAGGCCCACAGACAAAACTCGATAGCGCGGCAAATCTGCAAGTTTATTTTGCCCCAACCCACTCAAACGGGTGGCACTTAGCCCTTATAGTAACTTGGATCTACTATAAGGATTATGGAAAGAGGGCTGGGATAGTGGCTGGATAATTCAACTTTGAATGATGAGGATGGGTTGACGGGTGCGCATAGTTTATCAATGGTCTTTGAGAAATCTCTGCGCCTTCGCGCCTCTGCGTTTAAAAGTTATGACTCAATTACTCGAAGTTTCCGACCTGCGAATTGCCTTTAATACTAAAGGTGAACCTCTGGAGGTCGTGCATGGAATCAATTTTACTGTTGATTCCGGTGGTCAGACGGTAGCGATTTTGGGTGAAAGTGGTAGTGGTAAAAGTGTGACCTGTATGGCTCTTACCCGTCTGTTGCCGGTACCACCGGTTTGTACGATAGCGGGAAAAATTCTTTTCGAAGGGAAGAATGTTCTGGAGATGAAGCAACGTGCTCTTCGAAAATTACGTGGCGAGGGGATTGCTTACATTTTTCAGGAACCGTCTGCGTCGCTGAATCCTGTGTTTACCGTCGGTTATCAGATTGCCGAAGCAGTGCAGTTACACCGGCCGGACATCAGCGATGTGAAGGGACGTGTGGTGGAGTTGCTGAATTTGGTTGGCATCCGTGATGCAGAAAAACGTTATACCGCTTATCCGCATGAACTCAGCGGTGGGATGCAGCAGCGGGTAGTGATTGCGATGGCATTGGCCTGCGAGCCAAAATTACTGGTGGCTGATGAGCCGACAACTGCATTGGATGTCACGATTCAGGCGCAAATTATGGACTTGCTAGGCAAATTGCGTGAAGAGTTTGGCATGAGCATCATTTTGATCACACATAATTTTGGTATCGTTAAAGGATTTGCAGACAGAGTGATTGTACTGTATCAGGGGGAAATTGTGGAGGAAGGCGCGGTTGAAACGGTTCTGAACGATCCACAGCATCCGTATACGAAAGCGTTGATCGCCTGCATCCCAAAAATTGGTGCGAAACAGCGCCGACTGACAACAATTGACCAGATGATGGTAACTGGTTGACTCGAGAACGGCTAATTGAAACCACAAATGTCCACGAATAAACACCAATCAGAAGCAGGTCATCACGATACTTTACTATCAGTGCGCGACTTGAAAGTACACTTTCCAATCAAAGGGGGCATCTTGCAGCGTACGCGTGGTTATGTAAAAGCAGTTGACGGTGTTTCCTTTGATATCCTGCGAGGCAAGACAGTCGGACTGGTCGGGGAAAGTGGCAGTGGCAAAACGACAACCGGTCGAGCGATTGCACGGCTGACGCCGATTACAGAAGGCACGGTTTCTTACAGCGGGCAGTGTTTAAATAGTTTATCCAATGCCGAATTTTTTCCCTACAGGAAGAAAATACAAATTATATTTCAGGACCCTTTCGGATCACTGAATCCACGCATGACTGTTTACAGCATAATTGCCGAGCCGCTGGACATTCACTTCAAGGAGTGGAGTAGAGCGCAGAAGATTGAGCGCGTGGCAGAGTTGTTGAAAAAAGTCGGACTGAGTTCCGACGTTATGGAGCGCTACCCACATCAGTTCAGCGGTGGACAACGTCAGCGGATTGGAATCGCCCGGGCGCTTGCAGTCGAGCCAGAGTTTGTCATTTGTGATGAACCGGTCAGCGCTCTGGATGTTTCAGTTCAGGCGCAGATAGTGAACTTGTTGCAGGACTTGCAGGAAGAACTGGGGCTGACGTATTTGTTTATCGCCCATGATCTTGCGGTTGTTGAGCACATCAGTGATGATGTTCTGGTGATGACTGAAGGCAAAATTGTCGAGCAGGCTTCTGCAGATGAACTGTATGCAAACCCACAGCATCCTTACACAAAGAAATTATTTGATGCTATACCGAGCCTGTAATTTTTACTGTAAATGGTATTCGTGAATAAATACTTTCCAATGCATTGAAGTCAGCTACGAAGTTTTCGATGAATAACAAAATCAATGTGAAGGTGTGTGGCATGACTCGAGAGGTCGATGTCACTCAGGTATTGTCTCTGGGGGCGGACTATCTGGGCTTTATTGTTTATCCAAAGTCCCCAAGGGCCTTGGAACTGGAAAAGGCTGCGAAACTATCTGCCTCTGTGCCGGAAGGGAAACGTGTTATTGTCGACGTGGAGCCTGATCCGGTTGATTTGAAACGCTACAGAGAAGCCGGGTTTGACCGTTTTCAAATCCATATGAATCCATTTCTTGAGGAGCAAAAACTGGCCGATTACGCAAAGAGTGTTAGTCGTGATCGACTGTGGCTTGCGCCTCGGCTTAGGTCTTCGGACCCGTTTCCAGAGCAGCTTTTTAACTATACAGATACGATCGTACTCGATACGTATTCCAAAGACAAGATCGGTGGAACCGGGCACACTGGGGACTTTGCTCGCTTTGCAAAACTAAAAGATCAGTTTCCGGATATTACTTGGATACTTGCAGGTGGGTTGAACGGATTAAACGTTGCAGATGCCGTGAAAAAATCAACTGCTTCCGTTGTGGACGTAAATAGCGGTGTGGAAAGTGCTCCTGGTGTAAAAGATCCGGAAAAGTTGCGTGACTTTTTTCAGGTCTGTTTGAACTCTTTGAACATCGAACATTGAACATTGAACTCTGGAGCATCGAATATTTTACGTTCAGCGTTCGATGTTCAAACAGGTTGTCTGCCGATGGTGCCGACAAGGTTGGACAAGTGCGCTTCCGAACTGCAGTGGGCAAGTTGTTCTTTGGCTTTTTCCAATCTGGATTTAATATCAAGTCGCTCGGCGACTCCTGCATACGGCGCCTTCGCAAGAAAGTTTTCCAGATAGCTTACATGCGCTTTCCAGGATTGGATGTCTTGAGCCTGCTGACTTTTCAGGCGCGCCTGATACCACTTACTATTAAGCAGATACTCGCGGGTAAAGAGCTTGCGTACTTCTTCGGATTCAAGGCCATTTCCTTCGTAGTTTCCGTGTGCCATGATATGGAGCAGGGCTTTGAGCGGTGGGCAGGCTTGCTCGACGGAATCATCTTCAAAGTAGTTCAAGGCGGCTTCCTTGTGAGCTGCGATGATAGTCTTCATGCCGATTATAAAAGTTTCCTTATCCTGTAGTTCGGGCTTTAACATCTCTTTATTGAGAATGGTCTCCGGATGGCTGAAGACACGGCCAAAAAAGATACGGACAAACTTTGAGGTGATCCGGTAGCCGATGCGGCTAGCCTGAATCAATTCACCTTCGTGTTCAAAGTCACTTACTTTTTCGAGATAACCATGCTTGATGAGAAACTTTGGATCTGTTTCGTCAGATCGCATGCGGCACCATATTTCCGGAACCAGAAGACTGATATCATGGTCAACCCGATAGTTGGGGCCTACATAACCGGCAGCGGTAATAAATGCAGGTTGTTCGGTTATCAGGTAGGCAACCAGAGCGTTGTTTAAATCATAGATGGGCAGTAGGGCATTAAAGGGTTTCTTGGTTAATGCGCCTTCAGAGCCTGCACCCGTGGTTGAGGGAGATTTTCCGGTAATGCTGGCAATAAACTCCATGAAAAGTTCCGGCAGTTCCATGTAATGGATCGGGTTGTTGACGCAGAGTGGCTTTACGCCCGCTGCCTGATCTGCCGGATTATTGCGTCGGCCTGGTAGAATTGCAGTAACCGGGCGAAGGATTGTAGAGTGCGCATCCTGATGACGATAGAGCCGGGAACTGATGTTTGCCAGATACACTGAGCGCTGATCTCGCAGATCCGGACGTACTTGCAGATAGCGGGGGTTTTTTGACGGTTTGCCATCGACAACACGCGGATACGCATTGGTCGCATAGTACTCTGGTGACTTATTGTCGTGAAAAGCACGTATCATTGAGCGCATTGGCTTGGTGTACTGACCAAAGCGAATCGCATCCTCAACTTCTTCTTCTGCTTTTTCGTGACTGAGCGGTTCGTAATTGCTTAGAAAGCTGCCCGGAGAACTGAGGTCTATTTCAGCCTGTTTGTCATAGCCGCGGATAATAGCATCGTCAGGGCGCTGGAAAAAGCGATATTCACAATTGTGGACAAATTTTGCGGAAGGGCTTTTCCAATCTGGTGGCAGGCTTTTGATATTTGCAGTCGGTGCGACTACAGAGGCACTAATGTCGTCTTCAAGGGAAATTTTGGCTGCCGGAATAAAGTCCTTGCGCAATGAGAACGTTCGCCAAGAGCCGTCCTGAGTATAGCCAACGCGGAGGTACTGGGTCAGGAGGGGTTGTCCGCGATAGCGCAGGACGTTGCCAGGTTCGCCATTAATCACATCGACGCTAAAGCGCTGACGCCAGCTCTTGCCCCAGCTTTCTTTATAAAAGCGTTTGATGATAAGGACCAGATCTATGACGTGTTGCGGGATGGTGCTCAGCCAGTCATTATACTCTGCCTTATACGTGCTTGCGGAGGGCGTCAGCAGTTTTACCACCGATCCCAGTGAGCGTTCTTTACTCAGAATCGGACGACTGCCTTTGCCTCTGACAGGGTCGATAAAGCGATCGTCAAACTCTTTGTTGATAATTTCTTCGGCTAGATCGAAGTCTTTCTGAAAATCGTTGACGAGGACCGGGCCTGAGATGATTGCGTCAGTGATCGGTTTGGAGATCTCAGATTTTCCGCCACCGGAAACGGTGCATGGTTTGTGGCATACCTGACTGTCCGGAGTATAGCCGACCAGTCTCCAGCGACGTCCTTCTGCAGGTTGGATCATTTCCACCCGATAGCCTAAAGGAAAGACATAGGTGATTTTCGGCAATAGTTTGATTTCGTGCTCAGCGCCGTCTTTCTTCCACGAAATGCGCTGTCGGTTTAACTCAAACTGTGCATCTTCCGGAATGTAGAAAATATCCTCAAATTGCTTGTCAATGGCATAACCTTCGGGCTTTAGTTCGATCAGGTCAGCGTATTTTTCAACGACATCGCCAAAGGAATGTGAAGAGTCCGGATAGTATTGTGACAGATTAAAATCTTCACCCAGGTCGTAGCTGGTAAATGCTAGTGTTCCGCCCGCGTGTTCTTCTTCTGCGAGGCCATGCAGATTTGCCGAAAAGCTTATCTGAGTTTTCACTTCTTTTTTGCAATATCCGAAATAGTTGTCGGCAATAGCTGTGACAATTCTCCCCGACGCGTCTCGGCAGGTAATCTTGAAGGCCTGACCTTCGTTATACAGTTCATCTTCGCGCTCCCAGCACATGCCGTCGCGTATCTGCCTCTCTGTTGCCTCGGATACGTTTGGCAGGCCCAGTTCTTTCTTGGTGGTACCAATCAGGTGTGGCGCAAGGATTACGCAACCGCTGTGTCCGCTCCAGTGTTCGGGATCAAGCGCAGCATCGTTTTCGGCAATAAACGGATCGCCGCCGTTGCCAAAGATGGATTCGACGAAATCAAGATTGCAGACCAGATTGCCGGGAGCGAAGAAGCGTACTTCGAGGGTTTTTTCTGAACAAAAACCGTCGACCCTGGGGAGAACCACCGGGCGCAGAAGTAGTGAAACCCATGCTTTTGCCTGGGTCTCTTCATTGGCAAGATAGGGTAGTATCGTTTGTTTTTCCGGTGACTGCAGGGCTTTTTTGAGCAGCCGTGCTGTTGCGAGAAGTGGAACCGCTTTTTTGTCATTCGGTATTGGCAAGCCGCCCTCAGCTACATGAAAGACACCTTTGGTCGTGCGGCGATCGCTTTTCGGGTTGTGGAGAACACCCTGGTGAATGCGATAGGAGTCGACGATTTCCGAAGAAAAGTGGTCTCCCTTTGCCGGAAGCGAGAGTGTGCGGGCGACTCCGTGTCGATCCAGAATGAGCGTATCGTTGGGAAGATGGGGTATTTCGGATAATTCCAGATCTGAGAAGTAATTAAAAATGAAATCCTGTATGCGTTGATCACAAGGGGGTAGGTAATTTGCCAGCAGGCGTGATTTTTCCTGATAGCTTTCAAGTAAGGACTTGCTGAGCCCAAAGAAATCAGAGTCCGAGAGGTCACCAAAAATCGGTTGCCCAATGGAAGTCAGCTTAAGGTTTACATATTCGAGTAATGATTGTTGATCGTAGATTGCATCAGCAGTTTCCGGATCCAGTCCCAGTTGCGTTTTGAAGTCCATAGAAGAATTGGTTTCAATGTTTGGTTTAATGAACAATTTATAAGCTAAACAAAGCTCTCAATTTTACTTTCTATTTAATCAAAAGTAGCGCAAGGCGAACTTGGATAAGATGAATCAATTGCAGATTTAATCGACGCAGACATTAGCAATGCTTCCAGTCGCTTCCACAGGTTTTTTGACAAAGTAGAAATAAAAATTAAAAAAATACTTGACGAAATTTCCCAACGGACACATACACGCATTCGTCGCAAAAATGACACAATGTTACAAATCTGTAACATTTGCTTAATATTAAAAAATTATATAGCTAACTCATTTTAGCTGCGGTTTAGGTAAACCATACTTAATATGAAAAGAATAATGGTAGATATGTCCGCGACACTCATCCATCATGGGCATATTCGCTTGATCGAAAAAGCGAGTCAACATGGCAAAGTCATTGTAGGGCTAACAACAGATGAAGATATTGAATTGTGCAAAGGCTATGTCCCTGAGATTTCATACGAACATCGTAAAGAAATACTTTGTTCTTTAAAACTGGTTAAAGAAGTGGTGCCAACACCTTGGCTGTTGACTGAAAAAGTTTTAGATCAATACGCTATTGATTTGCTTGTTCATGGAGACGATAATTCTAACCAAATATCATCTGATAGGTTGCTGATCCTGCCTCGTACAAAGGGTATTAGCAGTAGTGATCTACGATGCCGAGCACTTGAATCACTTACATCGATTCGTAATAAAAAGTTGATGTTAACGCCTGGCCCTGCCGCAGTATTGCCGCAAAGTTTATCAGATATACAACCAGTTTTCGGTCGAGGAGACCAAGCGTATCAAGATATTGCCGAAGCTGTTTTGGATTGGATTAAGCGTTTATCCGGGCAAGATGAAATTGTCACGATGCAAGGATCTGCTACCTTTGCTCTGGAGTTGGCGGCTCATACTTTTGTGTCTGGAAAAGTGTTGTTGATCTCTACGGGTTATTACAGTAACCGATTGGAGTCTTTGCTTCCTGATGATTGCACTGTGACTAAGTGCCATTACGAAGAGTTAACGGATGTTCAAGGCAGCTATGACTGGGTACTGTGTGCATATACTGAGACCAGTTGTGCGTTTAAAGTAGATTTGCAGCAAGTGCGCAAAAAAGCTGATGAAGTTGGAGCACTTTTGTATGCTGATTCTACTGGTTCGATCGGATTGGAAGAGGAGCATGAATTATGTGATCTTACCGCCTTTAGTTCATGCAAGGGTTTGTTTGGGTTAACCGGGGCCTGTTTTATTGCTCACAAATCAAAATTAACGCCACGGAAGACACCGAATTTTTATTTTAATTTTAACACTCACAAAGAGAAGAAAGTTACGGGGCCATATCATGCCATAACATCGCTTTACGGTATTATGCCTAATCACAAGCTTTTCCGGGAACGTGTTGTTGATAGCAAAGCTAAAGTTATGGAGCAATTTGCGAGATACATAGACCGAAAAACGAATCAGCCATTGCTATGTACCTACCTTGATGCACGCGTTCTACCAAATGATGACAATATTGTTTTGTATACTCCAAGAATAGATCTGTCTGGCTCAGTAATTTGTCACCTTGGAGAAATCCATCATGGCAAAGTTCAAGTAACAGATAGAATAACAGTAAAAGATATTAAAACTAATTAACGAAATGGTTGATACAGAAGATTTCATCGAAAATTTGTATCGAACAGGTTTTACTCACTTATGTGTCGTCCCATGTTCTTTTGCAAAAAATCTGATTAATTCATGCATTAATAATTCAGATAGAATTGCTTATGTGCCCTGTGCAAGTGAAGCAGTTGCTTGCTCCGTGGCTGCGGGATTGCGAATGTCTGGTAAAAAACCGGTTGTTATTGTTCAGTCATCGGGTGTTACAAATATGGGCAGTTGTATTACTAGTTTGTTAAAGCCCTATGATATCCATTTTCCAATAATCACTAGTTGGAGAACATACAAGGAGGGTGATAGTGAGATTCAACACAAGCATCTTGCAAAATGGTTACAGGAACTGATTTCAGCATATGGGTATAAGAGTGAGACCTTGATTTCCGATAATTCAAAAGCAACCGATCAAATACTTTCTGCTTTAACTGAAAATAAGATATTACTGTTGAACAAAGGCTTTTTTTCTGAAGTTAAGCTTGCAGAAAAGCATCGACTTGACCTTTCCGACTATCCCCCTCGCAGTGAGTATCTCGGACATTTGAACAAGGTGTATGGTAACAGCGAAGCTGTGTTTATCGGTACGACCGGCAATTTGGCCCGAGAAATGTATACGTTAATGCCTGATACCAAGAACTTTTATATGGCGGGTAATATGGGTGGTGCTTTGAGCGTTGGTTTAGGGGCGTATCTGGGAGGTAACGATACGTTTGTTTGTGGTGGTGATGCGGAGTTTGTTATGCATATGGGAGGGATGACGACTGCTGCGCGTTATTCCGAAGAGAATAAAGGTAGCTTATTTTATCTTGTTTTTGACAACGAGTCGAACAAAAGCACTGGAGGTCAATATACCTATCAGAGGCATGTTCATTATCGAAAAATTGCTGAAGGAGCAGGATTTAATGTCTGCAAAGAAATCATTGAGGATGTTGATAGCTTTAAAGCCCATTTATTGAATGTACCAGATCATCGTATCTTCATGATGCAAATAAAATGTGCCTATGATGAAGAAATGCCGAGACCTCCAATGAATGCTATCAAACAAAGTAGCCAAGTATTTTTAAATTAATTTGTAGGCGGCTTTCTTCTACCAAACAATATATACAATTTAACAAAAATCAGGAAGATGTTTCTGCACAAAAGCAATAATACATGCTTGAGTCGAGTAACCGTTATTTTAGTTTCTTTCTTGACCTTGCCTAACATTGCTTGCGCCTATCTTGATCCCAGTTCTGGGAGCGCTTTGATTAGTGCGGCGGCAGCGACAGCGGCTGGTTTCATATATGCATTGAAATCTCTCTTTTATCGTTTCTTTGGAAAAAACTTGCAAGAAGCCAATCCCAATGTACGCCCTGAAATCATAATTTTTGGTGAAAGGCGAATGTATTGGGGTACATTCCGTTTAATTGTTGAAGAATTGATATGTCGTAAAATACATTTTCGATATCTGACTCTTGATGTCCATGATCCGGCTTTGGAAATTGAAAGCTCGTACATGGACTCTAAATTGGTCTCGGAAAGGCAAACCGGTTATACTTATATTGAGCGTTCTGAGGCCTCTGTAATGGTAGCGACAACACCAAATATAGGTGCAAAAGGATACCCACTTAAGCGGTCGCCCGGAGTTAAAAACTTTGTACATTTGTTTCACTCCGTTTCAGATATCGCGGATTATAAAAAGTTTTCGCTGGATGCATATGACACAGTTGTACTGGTAGGGGACTTTCAAAAGAAATCTATTCGTGAAATTGAAAGCAAACGTGCTTTGGCTAAGAAAAAATTAATAACTTTGGGGTTGCCATACCTTGATGAACTAAATCAGAGAATTCAAAAGCTACCGAAAATAGAATCCAGTGAATCACAAACAATTCTGATTGGATCTTCTTGGGGAGAAAAGGGCTGTTTACGTGTTTACGGTACGACATTTATCCGAGCACTGGCACAAAAGGGTTTTTCTATAATTGTCCGGCCTCATCCGCAATCTTTCACTTCTGAAGCGGATTTTATTAATCAGCTTAAGGAAGAACTCGCTGACTTCTCAACAATACGATGGGATGATACAGTATCACCACTCGAGTCAATGCAAGCTTCTGATTTGCTTATTTCTGACATCTCTTCAATTCGTTTTGATTTTGCATTCCTATTTAACCGTCCGGTAATAACTTTGGATATTCCAAAAGAAAACCTGGAGGGATACGAGGCTGTAGACCTTGAAGAAGTTTGGTCAGATAAAGTAAGTGATCTGATCAGCACTGTTGTCGATAAAGGCAGCATCGATTCTATTTCGGAGATCGTTCCTGAGCTGTTACGCAATTTCAGGGAGAAAGATATGCAGGAAGTTCGGGAAAATTTTGTTGCTAACTGGACTGAATCAGCAGTGAAAATCGTCGATTATTTAACGACAGCTGCCCAAGGAGAGGAGGCTTAGCATGTTGGCTATGATTTTTATGGATTGGTTGCTTTCCGTTTACAGAGATTTATTTCTGGGTATTGACTCGGTAATCGGTTCTCTGGGTTGGTCTCTCATCCTTCTTTCGTTTATCATCTCAGTTGTCCTAAGTCCTTTGGTAAGGCTGGCAGGGCGAATGGTCAATCGAGAAAATGAAATAGTTTCGGTGATATCGCCTCAAATTGAGAGGATTAAGCGTGAATGCTCAGGCGAGCAGCAGCATAGGCGGATTCAAAATTTGTATCGAAGATACAGCTACTCGCCTTTTATGGCACTTAGAAAAGTGATGCCACTTTTTATTCAATTGCCTGCCTTGTTTATAACCTACTACATGCTCAAAGATTTAGCAGAATTGAAAGGAACTTCTTTCTTTATTCTCAAAGACCTTAGCCTGGAGGATAATCTCATCAATGGTGTAAACTTGCTGCCTATATTGATGACTGTGTTTAATCTGATTGCTGCGTTTACAACACCTCATTTTACAAAAAAGGACCTAATGCAAGTTAGCACCATAGCGTTTTTGTTTTTTGTGCTACTTTACAAGCAATCTTCCGGGCTGCTTTTATACTGGACTACAAACAATGCTATTTTGATGTTCAGGAATGTTTATTTATGGCTTCAAACCAATAAGCAAGAGACGGGGCATTTTGGTTTTGATGTAATATTCTGCAACATCGCTAATCTGGTAAAAAGTAGATATTTTGTTGCGTTGTGCTTATACCTTTTTACCCTATTTTCAGTTAATCAAATTTATTGGGGCTATTACGTGGACCGTTATTTGGGGCAGGACGTAAATAATACCCATAAGATTTTAATAGGTATTATACTAACAATACCTTTAATCTGCTCACTGATTTCTTTTTCATGCATAAGATGCCGCCACAAGGTTTTCTACGGCATTTTTATTCTACAAATTGTTTCCATTATCTTTATAGGTTTATGTTTTCCCCGTGAAGGCATTGCCGCTTTAGGAGCCCTGACAATTGCTTCTTTTCTGATTTTTGCTTTCTCCGCTGATTACGAAAAAATATCAACTACGTTATCAAAGCTAAGAACAAAACTGTCCAACACCCATCTGAATTGGTTGTCTACAGGCTATTTTGTTTATTGTTTATTTGTGCTGCTTGTAGATAACCCGTTATCCACTTATAGTTCTTCTCCTGAAGAATTTTTTAGCGTTCCTCTCGTAAAGATTATGGCAGCCTATTGGGTCGTCTTGATTTCTTCCGCGCTAATTTTCTTTTTTTTCGTGAAATTCGCGCCAGGAATTATCAAAGAGTTCACATTGTCTGTTCTGTTTTTTTTAGCCGTCATTGTCTTTTTATACTCAAAAATAGTAGTCCTTAATTACGGGGCAATGAGCCTCTTTAGATTTCATTTACCCGAAGCTTTGATCTTGAAAATGATCTTTTCTACCATTGAGTCAATTTTCCTGATAGGATTGTTTGGGTTTGTCTTATTGAATTTATCTAAAATAACCTCTCATCTGACTAAAACGCTATGTCTACTTTTCTTTGTTTCCGTGGTATCGGTTGGCGTGAATGTTGTTGCTATTGCTAAAAAGCACTCGGTGGACAGGGAGCAAGTAGAAGATATTTTCGCCGATGCCAAAGATCTGAAATTACAGTTTTCATCCAACGATAATAATGTCCTGATTTTTTTATTTGATGGTTTCTCTGGAGGGGTTTTACCAACGGTGATGAATCTAAATCCTGAAGTCGGAAAGAGTTTAAAGGATTTCACTTGGTATAAGAATACACTCTCTTCAGGTGGTTCAACAGTTGGATCAATTCCAGGGATGGTTGGTGGCCATAAGTATACTGTAGAATCCATTATAAAATCAAAAAATGATCATGTAGATGATGTGATGCGTGACGCTTATCCGGTTATGCCTCAAGCTTTTGAGCAAAGAGGGTACGATACTGTTTGGGTAAATCAACCGTATGCTCCTTTGTCGTTACCACAGTTGAACCTACAACGTTACTCGGTTAAGCTAGAAGATTTTTCGAAAAAAAACATGAACAGTTTCGTTGGTAAGATGCTACTGGTATTATCAGTATTTAAAAGTGTACCATTATTTAAGAAAGAATTTATTTATAATGGTGGTAGATGGCATTTTTTGAACGATACAAGTTCTCTACGTGTTATGAATGCTAGCAAGTTTGCGGATATTGATTTCTTAGAACAACTTCCCTCTATTCCCATAATAGTGCAAGAGAACCCGACTTACACATTTGTATACTTAAGCCCCCCCCATGCCCCTTGGGTCGTTACAAAGTATGATGGTACTGAGAGTGATAGCGATGATCCTTATGTCAATGAATCAAGATACTGTTTAGAACAATTTGGCCAATTGATGGAAAGCATGAAAGAGGCCGGTGTATATGATAACACTCTGGTTATGATAGTATCGGACCATGGCTGGATGCGTGCGCCCGACGTTAAGCACGAAATGTTTTCGCCCTCTTTTTGTGCTTCAATGGCTGGAAGATCACCATCAGACAGAATGAAGCCAGGACTTCTCCATGCATTGCTTCTAGTAAAGCAGCCTCACGAATCATTTAATTGTATGAGAGAGTCTGACGTATTGGCGTCTACATCTGACGTGCCTTCAATTGTGTGTGAAGTCATTGGAGGATGTGCTGGTGTGAGACCGAATTTACTAAAAATGAAAGGCGAACGTGAATTAATTTACAGCTTTGTCAGCTTCAAAATATGGACTGAAAAGGGCCACTTCGGCGATTATTTAAAAGAGCAATGGTCTGTAAAAAACAGTATTTTCGATGAAAAAAACTGGCGTAAAATTGATTGAAACTCAGAAAAAATCTAAACTCAAAGGCTAATTCTATGAATAAGAAATCTACGCAACTAAGGGAAATATTCACCTCTAAAACACTCGATTTTTTGATGGAGGCGCATGATGGCGTATCCGCAAAAATTGTTGAAGAAACCGGGTTCAAAGGCATTTGGGGGAGCGGACTAACTATTTCTGCCAGCTTGGGCGCTCGAGACAATAACGAAGCATCTTGGACGCAAGTATTGGACAAGCTTGAATTCATGAGTGATGTGGTATCTATTCCAATTTTGCTGGATGGGGATACCGGTTATGGCAATTTTAACAATTTTCGCCGATTGATCCGAAAACTTGAACAACGCGATATTGCTGGCGTATGCATTGAGGACAAGCTGTTTCCAAAAACTAATTCGTTTATTGGTGGTGAAAGACAGCCTTTGGCAGATGTTGATGAGTTTTGTGGCAAAATCAAGGCAGGTAAAGATACCCAGCGAGATGATGATTTTTGCATCGTGGCACGTGTGGAAGCATTTATCGCGGGCTGGCATGTTGACGAGGCGATCCGGCGAGCAGAAGCCTATAGATTGGCTGGGGCAGATGCCATTTTAATACATAGCAAAAAATCCACAGATGAAGATATCGAGGTTTTTATGGCCGAGTGGGATAATCGACATCCTGTAGTGATTGTTCCGACAAAATACTACTCTACACCAACTCGAAAGTTTGAGCAAATGGGCATCCAAACAGTTATCTGGGCTAACCATAATTTGAGAAGTGCAATTACTGCGATGCAAGAAACATCTAGAAAAATATACACTGGCAGGACACTTCGTAACGTAGAACCCGAAATTGCATCTGTATCAGAAATATTTAGGTTACAAAATGCAGAAGAATTGAAAATTGCAGAAAAAAAATACTTACCAACTTCAGGCAAAACGATCAACGCAATTGTGTTAGCAGCAGCCCAAGGTTCGTTGGGCGAACTTACATTGGACATTCCTAAAACATTGCTTCGGGTTCACGGGAAATCGATTTTGCGCACCCAGATCAACGCATTTTTAAATATGGGAATAAAAGATATTACCATAGTTAGAGGATTTCACAAAGAAGCAATCGTAGAGCCAAACGCTAACTACGTTGACAATGATGATTATGCGGAAACATCAGAATTATACTCACTATATTTAGCCAAAGACCAAATCAAAGAAGATACGATTATTTCATACGGGGATATAATCTACAAAGAGTATATATTGTTAAATTTGATTAGCAGTGTTCACGAAGGGATATTAGTCGCCGATGCAGACTATGAACCTAGGGAAAGTACCCAGGATTTCGTTAATACAGATCAAAAATGGTCAAGGTCTTTATACGGTAAAAAAGTGGAACTTAACGAGATAAGCAGTAATATGAAAGAAGACAAAATAAATGGTGAGTTTATTGGATTATTTCGATTAAGCGGAGAAGTTGTGGCTCCGTTTAAAAAGGAGTTGGAAATGGCGGCATCGCTACCAGATTTTAAAACAACTAGACTAATTGATTTTATGAATAACTTTATCAAGAAACATACCTTGTACGTCAACTTTATCAGAGGAGCGTGGCTGGATATAAACACAATTGTAGATTTGCAAAAAGCAGATAGCTTTTAACGGATATTATAGAGCCCAACCCGACGTTAGCCGGAACAGGTTCAATTTCCTTGGGCAAGCAGGAGTGCAGTCGAATGATTGGCTGCACGACCTAGGCCCAGTTCTTAAATTTGTAATTTCGCGGGCTTGACAAGGTGTTATTCTTGCTCTTTTTTGAAATGCTTTTCTTGATTTTGCATACCACTATAGATTCAACTTTTTATGGCACTTAAAATTCGTCTTCAACGTCATGGCTCTAGCCATCGTCCCTTTTATCGTATGGTAGTTACTGAAGCATTGGCGCGCCGTGATGGCCGCTTTGTTGAAATCGTCGGCACTTATGAACCTCAGGCAAAGCATGCTGCCGATGAAGTTAAGTTGAAACTGGATCGTATTGACTACTGGAAATCCGTGGGCGCGAAGCCAACCGATACCGCTGCCAGCCTTATTCGAAAAGCACGTCGTGAAGCTCCGGTTGCCGAGGCTGTGGTGACTGAAGAAGCCTAGATTCTTTTTTTGCTTCAGGGCAATCAGCCGATTGCGCCATGCAAATGGAATTTGAGATTTTAACCCTCTTTCCGGAAATGGTAGAGGGTTTTTTTACGTCCAGTATGCTGGCGCGTGCTCAGCAAAAAGGATTGATTGATGTGAAAACGCATCAATTGCGCGACTGGGCAACCGGCAAGCACCTGAAAACCGATGAGATTCCCTTTGGTGGTGGTCCCGGAATGGTAATGAAGCCGGAGCCGATTTTTGCCGCTTTCGATTCACTGCGACGGACAGAAACAAAATTTATTTACATGGCGCCTGACGGTGAGCCGTTGACGAGTCGGTTGGCGCGCGAACTGGCGCAGGAAAAACATCTCATTGTGTTGAGCGGACACTATGAAGGTGTCGATCAGCGCGTACGTGATGATTTGATCGACCGGGAAATCAGCATCGGAGATTATGTGCTGACAAATGGTACTCTGGCCGCGGCTGTATTGATCGATTGTGTCAGTCGATTTTTACCTGGTTTTTTAGGTGATGAAAAATCCTTGACGGATGAATCTTTTATGGACACTCTACTTGGTTTTCCTCAATACACTCGTCCTGCGGAATTCCGTGGAATGAAAGTGCCTGAGGTTTTGCTTTCCGGAAATCATGCTGCCATTGCCAAGTGGAGGCTTGAACAACAGATTGAAAAAACCCGGCAGTTGAGACCAGACCTTTTACCAGACAAATCAGTTTAATTATGAGCCAGGCAATCCTAGAAGAAGTTGTAAGCGAACAGCTTAAAGAAGACCGTGCGGACTTTAAAGTCGGCGACGGTGTTCGTGTTCATTTAAAAGTTAAGGAAGGTGACAAGACACGTATCCAGGTCTTTGCCGGTATTGTGATTGCACGCAAGGGCGGCGGTATCGGAGAGACATTTACTGTGCGCCGAATCGCATCCGGTGTTGGTGTCGAAAAAGTGTTTCCGGTTCACAGTCCCACGATCGAAAAAGTCGAAATCGATCGTGAGTCCATCATCATGCGCGCGCGCATGTACTACATGCGTAATCGCATTGGTAAAGCGGCCAATCAGGTGAAGGAAAAGCGCTTGTACGAAGCAAAACGTAAATAATACCAAATAGAAAAAGGATTGAGCGAATGTAGCAGCGGCATCTTGCCGCTGGTCCATAAAAAACTAAGCGGCTGGAAGCCGCTTCTTCGTAAATAGCTCAAACCTTTTTAGATTTCGTATAAGGCTTTTTCCTGAAAATTATGGCCGAAGTCAACTTGTGTGATTCGGGAATCTGTGAAAGCAGTGTATCACCGATTGTTTTTAACAAATAAGCGTCAGGATAGTCCTTTTACTGTCTTAATGCGAGACGGCTTTTTTTGCGCCCTTGGTTTGGCCAATGGAGGCAAGGAGCTTTTCAAACCACGGAGCATCAATGTCAAATGGCTTGCCACCGGCAATGCGTGAAAACTCGATGGCGCGTAGCTGACCGTTATGTGCTTCGTCGTGGCCGATGACGCCGCTTTTGCCGGTGATGGCGCAATCAACTGCAAAGTCGGTGCAACTTTTGATCAGGCGGATATCATCTGCGTTGGCGGGTGCGGAGCGGGCAAAGTAACCGCTTTTTTGCACCAGAACTTTTTCGGCATTCAGCATTTCAGCGAATTGTTTGCCGAACCATTTGCCCGGATTGACCGCGTCCAGTTTAACATGGCCAAAAGCGTCGCGGGGCACCTCTTCACCGGCGGCTTCCATTTCCTTGACGATCGTTTCAACGCCGGCTCCTTCGGATAGGAAAATATTTACATTGTCGTGGGTATCCATGGCTGCTTTCAGGCGGGTCGCTTCAGATTGAATATCGATTTCCATTTCCGGGATAAAAACAGCGTGGACTTCCTTGCGAGCTTTGCTGAGTCCGATCGCTTTCAGCCAGTCGAGTTGTTTAAGTCGTCTTTGATAGACATCCGCCGTAGCTGCTGTCAGCCAGCCGCAGTTGCGGCCCATTACTTCGTGGATGATCAACATGCGTGGATTGGCATTGTGTTCGGCGACGACATTCTCGAAGTAGCGGGCGCTTTGTTCGGCAGCAGTCCAAGCGCCAAGACTTTGTGCAATTGGGAAAACGTCGTTGTCTATGGTCTTGGGTAGTCCGACTACTGTAAGCGCATAATTGTTTTCAGCGAGATAAGCGGCCAGGTCAGCGGCTGTTGTGTTGGTGTCATCACCACCGATTGTGTGCAGCACATCGACCGAATCTTTGGTCAATTGGTCAGCTGCAACTTTGAGCGGATCCTGACCCTTTTTGACAAGTCCGCGTTTAATGCAGTCTTCTACGTTGGTTAGCTTCACACGGCTGTTGCCGATGGGGCTGCCGCCGTGAGCGTGCAGGACGGAGGCATTGGCTCTGATTTCCGAGGTTATATGGATACTGTCGCCCAGAAGCAGGCCTTTGTAACCACCGCGGTAGCAGATGATTTCAATGTTCGGATACAATTCGGTGTAGCGTTCAATCAAACCGCCGACAGCTGAGGAGAGGCAGGGCGCAAGGCCACCTGCAGTTAGTAATGCGACTTTTTTAACAGGAGTTTCAGGCATGGGAATGTTAATTTGATAGATGTATGTAAAGTAGGACCATCCTTTTCGAAATCGGTATCGTCATCCAAATCGAGTTGGAAATCTGTCTTTATGATTTTTCAAGACTGTCAGGATGAATCTGACAAAGTCATGACAATGGAAGAAAAATACTATCTGCACTTGGCAATCAACCATTTGTTGTGGCTTATTTTACGACGAAGCTACATTTGTACTAGCAGTGAAACTACCAGACATACTTACACTTTCTCGCATCCCCATTCTCTTTGTGGTTGTCATACTGTTGAACCTGCAGTTCACGGGAGCCCGATCGGCAGCGCTTTTGCTATTTATCATCGGAGCGCTTACCGATTGGGCAGATGGCTACTATGCGCGCAAACTGGGAATTATGTCGAATTTTGGTAAGTTGATGGACGCATTGACGGACAAGGTGCTGATGGTTGGGCTTTTTGTTGCGCTTGTAGCGATGGACATCCTGCCGGGACCATGGTCGCTCTTTTTGGTTCTTATGGTGTTGAGCCGTGAGTTTCTGATTACCGGTCTGCGTCTGGTTGCTGCCAGTTCGGGGGTGGTGTTGGCTGCCGAAATGTCCGGAAAGTACAAAACGGTCAGTCAGATGATTGCAGCGATTATGCTGTTGCTGTGGGTTGCTATCCATCATGATTTCCCCGATCAATTGCCAGAGTTTCTGGTTGATTGGCTGTATCGGGGCGGTATCGGTTTTTTTGTTTTATCTACGGTTCTGACGGCGTCTTCCGGTATTTTGTATATGATAAAGTACTGGTCATTTTTTACGGGAAAAGAAGGAGAGGGGGATGTATAACATTCGGCGTTACTTTCCCTGGGTTCATTTTCTGCCAACGTCTTTGGTGGTTAATTTCGCAACTCTTGGACCGCTGGGGCTTGTCAAGAAAGGGCCCGGCACGGTCGGTAGTCTGGCAGGCATTGCATTCTATGCGGTTTTATTTCATCAGGCGGAACCATTGGCTTATCTGCTGTTATCTTTGTTAACTGTCTATCTGGCGATTGCCTTTTGTGACGAAGCTGAGCGGCGATTGAAAATGCGTGATCCGGGTATGATCATCCTGGACGAGTTTGTTGCCATACCCTGGGTCTTTCTGGGGATGAATGGTCCGGATGGACTTATTACTCAACACGGAGGCTTGCCGGTTTTGCTTGCCGGTTTTGGCCTTTTCAGGCTATTTGACATCTTCAAGCCTTTCGGTATATCAAAGCTTCAGAATTTGCCTGGTGGGCTTGGGTGTGTGATTGATGATATTGCAGCCGCTGTTGTCTCCTGTGTAGCACTGCACTTGGCACTGTATCTATTTCAGTACGCAAGTTAATTTGGGTCCTGATTTTGGACAGAATTTACAAGATAAACAGGATCGAAGAGGCGCCTGTTTCAATGATTACGCTTTGGTAACCAGACCCGCTTTGATCGCTTTAACAGAAACCCACATGCGCTTCACCTGTCCGCTTTTCAAACGAACACGAATACGCTGAACATTTGGTCTGAACTTGCGCCGGGTATTTTTGACCAGACTGGTGCCAATGCCACCACTTTTCTTAGTGAGACCTTTTCGAATAATACGACCACCTTTTACGGGGCGTTTGCCAGTTATTGCACAAATACGAGACATGAGTTTTCTGATTTGAATAAAAGACCCAAGAAAGCAGCTTAGGAAAATGAATCAAGTCTTTTCTCAAGAAATATCATTGTAATTAATGCCAACAATTAACAGTATGTATTTCGTATATAATATAA
>CAZTSB010000083.1:0-8391 GCA_964616435.1 uncultured Puniceicoccaceae bacterium
TGAAAGAACCTCCGTAATTACGGAACAAGTTCTTATCCAAATTACCCTTAAGCTCTTTTAAGGGGGTGTCACGGATTCGACCTTGTGTCGTAGTACGAGGCTGCATGTCGGAGATAATGGAGGCTCCGTATCAATCCATTACAAAAATTAATTGGCGAACAAGAATTCGCACTTGCTGCCTAAGCGCGGCAACGTTTCTACCCGGACACCTGCTACGGAATAGAAGCGTCGACTAGCAGGCATAGCGGATGAACCGACTCTCAATCATTCGCCGTACTCTCGAGAGTCTGGAAACTGAATAGTCTGTCTGGAGACGATTCGGCAACGACAACAAACTCCAAACTAAGCATGTAGATGCCGCGTGTGAAAGCACGAGGGACGCGGGTTCGACTCCCGCCACCTCCACCATGCTTCTGTCGTAAGATGTTGATATTCAGTATCTTATTGAATTTAAGCAATTTACCAAGACAACTAGACGCAACTGAATACAACTCAATACCATCCAATTGCCTCAACTATGCCTCAATTGGCTTTTGTGACCTCAATCTAGTCTCAATTGGATAAACTTAGATAAAGATTACCCTATGATTGTCCACTCACTCTGCTAGAGTTAGAGTGACATGAATATCAAACGACACTACCGACCCGAAAAGGTTAAAAAATACGAAGCGCGGTGGTATGTGGAGGGACGACTAAAATGCCGTTTCTTTGCCACCGAAAACGAACGCGAGCGGTTCATTGAAGAGTTTCAGGAACAGCTCTCTCAAAACGGCACAAGTCTGTTGCTTGGATTTGACCCAGCAAAGATGCGTCGATGGCAAGAGGCCTCACGGCTTGCTCCCGATGCTGATCCGGTTGAGGTCATGCAATTCTGGATCGCCTCCAATCGCCCGAACCTGAAACCCAAACCATTTAACGAAGCCATTCCAGCCTACCTGCAATACCTGGAAGCCATGGAACGTGAACTCGCCTACCGCAAGCACGTCGAAGCCCACCTGCGTGATTTCTCGGAATCGGTAAGCAGCAATCGCAAGGTTCATGAGATCACTCATCAGATGATAGCGGATTACATTTTCGGACTGCCCTACAAACCAGTTACGAAGCGTCACTACAAACGCAGCATTGGTGGAGCCTACGCCTGGTGGATTGAGCAAGGCTGGGCAATGGACAATCCGGCCAAGAAAGTCCGCACGCCGGAAGTCGTCACGCCGGAACCGGGCATCCTGAGCGTTGAGGAAACAGAAAAACTGTTCCGTGCAAATGAGAAGATCGATCCGGAGATTTGCGGTCTATTAGCTCTCGGAGCTTTTGCCGGAATGCGTTCCTCAGCAATCTCAAAAGTTGAATACCATGAGATCGACTTCGCCCAGCGTGGCATTCACACGCCCGCTGAGAAAACCAAGAAACGACGCCGCCAATGGATCGAAGGCCTGCCGGACAATCTCTGGAAATGGCTGAAACGAACACCAGAGTCGGCCTTCCAACTCAGTCATCGCCAATTCATGCATCGTCGCAGCGAAGCACTCAAACGCGCAGGGCTTTTGATCGAAGCCGACGATATTGCCTACGAGAACCGCAAACGTGAGGAGCGTGGCGAATCTCGGGTGAAGTGGAAACCAAAATGCCCGCCGAAAAACTGTTTTCGCCACAGCTTCGTCACCTATCATGTCGCTTTCTACCGTGATGCCGGAAAAACTGCGTTGCTGGTCAGCCACCGCAACCAGCAAATTCTCTTTCAACACTACCTCGGGATTGCCACCAAGGAACAAGCCGAACGCTATTTTCAAATTGTGCCATCAACATCTAACAAGGATTGACCGCCTGTCTGGACTATGCCTCAATCAGGAATGCGCGTCATTCCACACTATCAACCCAATCGCAAGAGCCCGTGGGAAGCACGCTGGTATGTTGACCGACGGCTAAAGTCTCGATTTTTCGAGACAGAAAAAGAACGCGATCAGTTTATACGTAATTTCTCCAAAGAGCTGAACGCGCACGGCGAGGAAGTCTTCAAATTCGACAAAGAGCAGATGCGTGAATGGCAAAAGGCCAGCATCATCCTGCCCCATGTTTCACCGATGGAACTCGTCGAGTTCTGGCTTGATCACCATGAGGACATGCCGGAAGTAACACTCTCGGAAGCCTTTGCCGCTTACCTGAAAACACTGGAACAATCAGGCAATGAACCGGGTTACCTGCGCCATGCCAAACTAACCTACGAGCGTTTTACCCGCTTTTGCAGTGACGTCCAATTGCACGATGTCACAACCGACCAAGTATTGGAATTCATTCACGGTCGTCCTTACGCCGACCAAACCAAAAATCACACACGTAGCTTCCTCATCTCCGCCTTCAAGTGGTTCAAGAAAAGCAAATGGGTGAAAGAAAATCCCGTTGAGACGATTCCACCGATCAAAGTCATGCGCCAGGAACCCGGAATTTTAACGGTTCAGGAAGCTGAAACCCTCTTTCGAGCCAATGAGCACGAAGACCCTGAAGTTTGTGGCCTGCTGGCGCTTGGAGCATTTGGTGGGATGCGGGCGTCAGCTATCGAACGTTTGTCGCATGGCGAGATCAAACTCGAAGAATGGGCAATCCTAACCCCGGCAGAAAAGACCAAGAAACGACGCCGCAACTACATTGAAGGATTGCCTGAAAATCTCTGGCTCTGGCTAGAACGCACACCTGCGTCCGCTTTCAAACTCACACCACGGCAGATTACCAAGCGCCGTGAAAAAGCATTCATCCGTGCCGGCCTACTTGTAACCGCAGCCATGGCCAGAAAGCAAAAGATTGAAAAGAAAAGCCCACCGAAAAACTGCCTGCGCCACAGCTTTGCAACCTACCATGTAGCACTTCATCGTGATCCGGGAAACACCGCACTTCTGATCTCACACAAGAACCAAAACATCCTTTATGAACACTATCTTGGTGTGGCTACGAAGAAGGATGCTGAGCAGTATTTTGCCATCAAACCAAGCACCTGAGGGTAGATTTGCCGATTTTGTTGCACGGAAGCTGGGTGATGTAGCCTCAAGTTGTATCCAATTGACAAGAATCCAACTTTTGGTTCTGTCTTTTTCAGGGTTTAAGCCTGAATAAGACACTCAAATGGGCCATGTAAGATTAGGGACGCTACCGAAAACTCGGGCGTGGAAAGATGTCGTTCGCTTAATTGCGGACGGCGCAGACCCATCTGAAATCGCAGGAGCAACAATGAAAGCTGCTGACAAAGCTTTTGAAGCTATCCAGTTTGACCAAGGATATGCAAATACTGTTAATTTGATGACTCAGCTCGCAATTGCCGCTCGATTAGATGACCCTCGAACACACTTGGAATCGGTGGGGATCAATATTCCGGAACAAGCATCTCTCCCCGATGTTGCCCTGGCTGTAAAAAAGGCACTCGACTCCAGCGTATCAGATAAAGTAAGCCAATCTGATTTTCCAGAGCTGGCCCGCGATGCTCTTGTAGGATCGGTCGTCGAACATATGGATGAAAAGTTCGGCAACTTATTCCCCCCTTCTGCTGACGACATCCATCGTGGCTTGGCCGACCTTGGAAAGAAAAAAGAATTCGGAAAATTTGCCCGCACTTTCTACAAAAGGCTGACCAATGAATCGCTTGAATGGTTTCTTTCACGTACTATTGGCACTCAGATTGGTGAAGGACAACGCTTTGCTACCACAAACCAAGTCGCTCAATTTAAACAAGCCCTTGAAATACACTGTCATGAGACATCTGAAATCGTAGAGCGTTATTGTGCTGACTGGTTTTCCAAGCATCATTTTGAAAATAATGGTGATATTCCAAAAAGCAAAACCAAGGGCTTTGGCGCATATGCTATGCAGAAGATGAGAGATGAACTTAAAATAAGAGCTGCACCTGATGAATCGTGATTTTCAAATAATTTGTGGGCAAGGCCCAGCAAACACTGACTCAGAATCAGTGCTGAACCTGAACCTCTGGAAAGATTCGGAGGAGGATAATATTACCCTACGGATCGAAGACATTCACCAAAACCTGATCCGTGACATTCCTCCGCAATTCCATGATCTAATTGAGATCGCGGCATATGTATACTGCGCCGATCAAATGATCTGTCGAACCCATCAGGATGTGGATAGTTTTGGAGGCAACTGGCGACGCAATCTTGAGTTTCAAATACCTGTACGCCAGCCCGACCTGTGGAATTCAAGTGAGGTGACCTCCACTTTGACCGATTTATTGAGCTTTCTTTCAGGGGATGCCTATCAGTTCACATTTTCCAAAACTACCAAGACACCCGATTTCCAGAGATACCTGGGTTTCGATGAGAAAGCTATGAAACAGCAACCTCCAGAGCAGGTAATCATGTTTTCAGGAGGACTGGATTCACTTGCAGGAGCCATTCAGGAAGCCGTTGTTGAACGCCGTCGGGTTGCATTAGTGACACATAAATCGATCCCTAAGAATAATTCCATCCTCAGAAATCTTTATGATGCTATTGCTGCAAGAACAAGTGATGAACTTCAACCGATTCATTTGGGCGTGCGAGCACACAAGAAGCAAAATCGAGCAAAAGAATATACCCAGCGGACGCGCTCATTTCTTTTTGCCAGTTTTGGCGTCACCGTAGCTAAGATGCTCGGATTGGACAGTCTTCGTTTTTATGAAAATGGTGTGGTTAGCTTGAATTTACCTATCTGTGCGCAAGTTGTAGGCAGTCGTGCTACACGCACAACTCACCCCAGGGTTATTGCAGGATTTTCAAAACTCTTCACGCTACTCAGTGGTAGTACTTTCGATGTATCCAACCCTTTTCTTTGGAACACGAAAGCTGAGGTCATCAAAAAGATTATAGATGCCGGACTAGCTGAAACAATCAAGGTTTCAGTCAGTTGCGCCCATACTTGGGAACGTAGGGCCGAGATCACTCACTGTGGAACATGCTCGCAATGTATCGACCGCCGGATCGCTGTCATTGCAGCCAATGCAGAAGCATACGACCCCTCTTCTCAGTATAAAACAGACATCATTTTGGGTTCTCGACCGACAGATGATGATAAAATACTTTCAGCCTCTTTCCTTGAACGGGCAAATGAAATGGAGCGCATAGAAAGTATCGCAGGCTTCATTTCCAAATATCCTTCTGTACTACAAGCACTCGAACACATACCGGGCAATAAACAAGGTGGCACTCAACGCCTATTCGATCTCTATAAGCGACATGGAAATGAAGTTCGGAGCGCAGTAGAATCTCTCTTTAAACGTCACTCGAAGGACATCTTCAATCGTACTCTCCCAGGTGATTCACTTTTGCGGATTGTCTATGAATCCAATAGCGTGGTGTCGTTACCGGCAATAAACAGTGACGGTGATCCGCCCAACTATTTTTGGAATCGAGGCAATGTATATGAAGTAAGGTTTCGTGGAGAACAGCCGGTTATGCTACAAAAATTCCGAAAAGGATGTCTCTATTTGCAGTACTTATTGGCCAAACCCGGTCAAAGCTTCTCGGTGTTTGATGTTGCTGCCGAGTTTGGCATTGGTTTTTGCGAAGATGTTTCAGCAGGTAATTATGATGCCGCTGAACTGAACTCCGGATTTGAATTTAGTGAAGGTAACCGCCTTTCTGATCTCGGCGATGCAATTGATACACGTGCAATCATGGAATGTGGGGAAAGGTTGCAGGATCTCATTGAAGAGAAGAAAGATGCTCAGAAAAATAACGATGCCGGACGTGTTGAATCCATTGATATTGAGATTGCTGCAATCACCGACCATATTTCTTCCAACGTCGGAAAACACGGAGCAAGAAAGCTAAAAGACCAACGCAAGAACCTTCGCGATGCTGTGCGCAATAGCATTGATCGAGCTATTAAGGAAATCAGTAAGAGCGACGAAGTGTTTGGCGCCCATTTGAAAACATACGTCAAAATGGGAAATGAACTGGCCTATTTGCCTGATCCAATTGCCTCCTGGAGCGTTCGACCCGGAAGGCTAAAATCACCAAAAAAATCATAAAAATTTTCCCGCTACGCGAAAAGTAGCTCCTGCTACGCGAGAAGTAGCGCATTGGATGTGTGAGCAACGCATCCAATAAGACACAAACATCCTCCGGCCAGTCAGAATCTGAGCCGGTAGCTTTATACAAAGCGGTTTATTCGGTCGCCGAGTTGGCCGAACGGTGGCGTGTCCACTCCGAAAGTATACGTCGCCTGATACGGGACAAGAAGCTCAAAACACTGTCCAGCTTTCGTCCGTATCGAATCACTTTTGACGAGGTACGTCGATACGAGTGCCTGGATGAGACTTCGGAGATGCGTACCGAATATATGGTTCGTCGGAAGAAAGGAGGCCGTCGATGAGCCGCCGCAACGAAGAACATCGTATTCAGGCAGCATTGTTCGAGTGGGCGAAATATGCCTCCGCCAAGCATCCTGGACTGAAGCTCATGTTCGCCATTCCAAACGGCGGAGCCCGTGATGCCGTAACCGGTGCCATGCTGAAACGCGAGGGCGTGAAGCCTGGTGTGCCCGACATTTTTCTACCGATGCCGGTGGGCAACTTTCACGGGCTTTTCATCGAGCTGAAAACCGCCAAAGGCCGGCCATCCCTTCAACAACGCGAGTGGCTAAGGAATCTTAGCAACCAAGGCTACGCCGCCGCACTCTGCCGGGGTCTTCATGAGGCCATTGACACGATCTCCCGTTATGTCGCGGGGCAACTTTCGCCCGATGACATCGGGCTCAACTCAAAATCAAACCACATGTAATCATGCAAAACGACAAGACAACTGGCCTGCCGCTCATCAGTGGCAAGGTCTTAAAACCACAGCGGGTCGTCATTTACGGCCCGGAAGGTATTGGCAAGAGCACTCTAGCCGCCACCTTCCCTGAACCGGTCTTCCTCGACACCGAGGGCGGCACCATCCACCTGGACGTCACCCGTTTTCCGAAACCCGATAATTGGGACGCCGTGCTCGTTTTCATTGCTCAACTGAGCCAGAGCGAGCACAGCTTCAGGACATTGGTGATCGATACTGTAGATTGGCTCGAACGCCTGCTGATTCAGCACATCTGCCAGAAATCACACAAGGATGGTATCGAAGACTTTGGCTATGGCAAAGGCTATACATACCTGGCCGAAGAGTTTTCACGCTTTCTTCAAAGCCTTGAAGCTTTGCGTGAACAGGGCGTGCACATTGTCATGGTGGCGCACTCGATAATTCGCAAGTTCGAGCAACCCGACGCTGCCGGAGCCTACGACCGTTACGAACTGAAGCTATCCAAGCAGTGTGCGCCACTGCTCAAGGAATGGTGCGACCTGCTACTGTTCGTCAACTACTTCACCAAAGTCACTGAAAAGGATGGCAGGCAAAAAGCCGTTGGTGGCAAGGAACGCCGCATCTACACCTCTCACTGCGCGGCTTTCGATGCCAAGAACCGACACGATCTTGATGACGTGCTGCCGATGACCTTCGAATCCATCGCTCACGTCATTCCGGCAACTGTTTCCAAAACGGAAAAGGTTCAACCGCCTGCTCCCAAGCCAGCGGATTCAGGAAAGCCCGCCACGGATCAGCAACTCAAGAATATTGAAACCCTCTGGAGAGGGCTTGGATACGGTCAGGAGCAAATGACCAAGCTGTTTCAGTGGCTTGAAGCTGAGGCCCTGGAGGGCGCCGAAAGCTGGAACGACCTTACCATGGATCAGGCCGCACGCGCAATTGGGTTCCTTTCCAAGAAAACCACCAAGAAGGAGGTGAACGTATGAAACTTTACGAATCCTACTTTCAAATTGAGCAACTGTGGATGAAGGTTGAGGACATCCTCACCGGCGAAATCACCGAAGGGCCGGATGGCCTGCCGGTCGATGCCGACCTTGCACTGGACTGGATCGAGGAAGCACTTTCCAAGATTGAGGACGAACGCGATGAGAAGGCAGTTCGCATTGCCTGCCTCATCAAGAACTTCCGCGCTGACGCGACTGCGTTGAAAGCTGAAAAGCTTCGCCTTCAGAAGCGACAGCAGGCCGTGGAGAAGACTGTGGAACGGTTGACTCGCTATCTGGCGGATTTCCTTCCCGAAGGCACCAAAATCAAGGATGCCCGTGCCGCCATCGGCTGGCGCAAGTCGGAATCCGTTAACTGTTGGAGCGAGCCCGAAATGCTCCCGCCAAAATTCCAACGGCTCAAGGTCGAGGCAGACCTGAGCACAATTAAGGCAGCCTTGAAGTCTGGTGAAGACATCGCCGGTGCCACTCTCGAAACCCGTAACCATATTCAAATCAAATAATCATGAAATACGTTTCTCAAAACGCAGACAATCTTCCACGCTTCGTCCCAAATGGCGATTACCTTGTGACCGTCATTGAGGCCTCTGAGACCTTCTCAAAAGCCGGTGACG
>CAZTSB010000084.1:0-21598 GCA_964616435.1 uncultured Puniceicoccaceae bacterium
ACCGGACTCCAACGTATCTTGAGCATCTACAGCTCATTATTGACAAAGGGCCTGTACTTGCCATGAACTTTATCAATCAACGCATAGAACCCACGCAATGAGCGCAACAATCAATAACAATTACAAAACTACTTTTATCCTTGATCTTCGCGAATCAGAAGACGATTCCGCTAAGGTGCTGTCTGACTTGACCGAATTACTGGGATCGCTGAATGCAACCGTTTCCGAAGGCAGTGATCTTGGGATGCGTGAATTTGCTCGTGCAGCTGATCGTCGTTACACACAAGGGCACTACCTTGAAATTATCTTCAGTAGTAGTTCCGGTACAGTGCCTGATCAGCTAAAGGAAAAGCTACGTCTGGATAAACGTATAAATCGCATCTTTGTTGAGTCGTTCTAGTTATAGACTTTTCACAGATCTTTTTTTCATCAGGACAAGACAATGGCTTCTTTTAATAAAGTTATTTTAATTGGCAACCTGACACGTGATCCTGAGTTACGGGTGACTGCTAACGGCAACTCGATTTGCAAGCTGGGCCTTGCAGTGAACCGTGCTTATATGACAAAAGACGGTGAGCGTCGTGAAGAAACAACATTTGTTGATATCGATGCTTTTGGTAAGCAGGCTGAAATTATCAGTAAATATATGCGTAAAGGCCGTCCGCTCATGGTGGAAGGTCGGCTAAAGCTGGATCAGTGGGAATCTGACGGACAAAAACGTAGCAAAATGGGTGTTGTTCTTGAAACCTTTCAGTTTCTTGGTGGCCGCGATGAAGGTGCTTTGGATTCGGGAAGTGGGTACGAGCAAAGTTCCCCGCCGGTACGCTCAGAACCACCTGCCACGAAATCAGATAATTCTGAAAAAAACTTTTCAAATGACGAGGATACTCTCGATGATGACATACCTTTCTAAACAACCCTTTTTTTTAACTTTAAATTCAGTAATGTATCATGGCTAATTCTCAAATACTTCTCCTAAAACCTATTGACGGCCTCGGCGCCGAGGGTGATACGGTAACCGTGCGTGCCGGCTACGCCCGTAATTATTTATTGCCGCGCAGGCAGGCTCTGCCAATTACTCAGGCAAATAAAAAGTACGTTAGTTCGTTGGTAAAGGCGCGCGAAGCACGCGAGCAGAAAGAAATCGAGACAGCTCGGGGACTGGGTGGAAAGATTGAAGATCTTCATATCGCAATTGCAGTAAAAACGGGTCAAGGCGGCAAAATGTTTGGTTCAGTCACTGCCGGCGACCTGATCGAGCGTCTTCAGGAAGAAGGGATTGAACTGGCCAAAAAGCAACTAGGATTGTCTCAGCCAATCAAGGAACTGGGTTCACACACTGTCAGCATCAAGCTGCATAATGACCTTGAAGTCGATTTGAAATTTGAGGTGGTTTCTGAAAATCCTATTGAAGAAGCTGTTTCCGAGGAAGCTTCTGACGAAAGCCAGGACTAAGCTGCTTCGTGCGGTTTCTCAGACCTTGTCAGTTCCATGCCGCCCGAATCGACCGATTCTCAAGACAGTCGTAGCCAAGGTACCTATAAGGGGCGCGATCGTTATCAATCGGACGAAATTCGTGTGCAGCCGCATAATATTGAAGCCGAAGAGGGCTTGCTGGCTGCCTGTCTGATCGACGGAGGGCGAGAAGTACTTTCAGAGTGCATTGAAGCAAAAATCACTCCAGACTACTTTTTCAAAACAGCTCATCAGGAGATATTTCGCGCACTTCTTGCACTTTACCAAACCGGTGACCCGATTGACGAGATATTGCTTCTCGATTATCTACGCAAACATGACCTGGAAGAAGATGTGGGAGGAATTGCAGCGATCTATGCAATCCAAAATCGTATAGAAACCCCTGCCCACGCACGTTACTTTTCGCGTATTGTACATGAAAAGTATCTGCTGCGACGCTTGATCCGAACATCGCGCGAGACCATTGAGGCCTGTTACGAGCAACAGGAGGATATGGCTTCCTTCATTGAAAAGATCGAACAGGATATTTTTGAGATTGGTCGGGATCGAGTAACGGATTCAGCTACACCAATTGGTGAAGCGCTGGATAGTGCAGTCAAAAATATTCAGGGCCTTCTGAGCGGAAAGCATGATACAACAGGTGTGCTTTCCGGTTTCCGTGACCTGGATGGCATGACCTACGGGTTTCATTCCGGACAAATGATTGTTTTAGCGGCGCGGCCTTCTGTGGGGAAGACATCATTGGCAATGAACTTTGCCGAACATGTTGCGCTGCCGGATGGTGGCAAGCCACCATCCGGGGTGCTTGTATTCAGTCTGGAAATGACTTCGGAAGATTTGGCGATGCGGTTGATTTGCAGTCGCTCCAGGGTGGATATGAAACGGATTCGCGATCGTGTTGTCTCGAAACAGGACATGGAAGAGATTGCGACTGCGACTAAGGAACTGAAGCAGGCGCCGCTCTGGATCGACGATAATTCCAACTCGACCATTATGGACATCCGTGCAAAAGCCCGGCGTTTGCACACTCAGAATCCTCTGGGGCTGGTCGTGGTTGATTATTTGCAACTGATTCGTGGGGTTGACCAGAGGGTGCAGCGCGAACAGCAAATTGCCGAAATTTCCCGAGGTATGAAGGGGATGGCAAAAGAGTTGGGACTGCCAGTGGTCGTGCTGAGTCAGCTAAACCGTGATTCTGAGCGGGAGAATCGTGACCCGCGTCTTTCGGATTTGCGCGAGTCCGGATCTATTGAGCAGGATGCTGACGTGGTCATGTTGTTACATCGTCCAAGAAAGCGAGACGAAGACGAGGGCGTTCAGGAAGGTGCGGTTCCGATTGATACGGAACATATCAAACTAGTGATTGCAAAGCAACGAAATGGTCCGGTGGGTGAAGTCGACTTGACATTTCTACGCCGTTTTACGCGTTATGAAAATTTTCATCGCTAGATAGCAGTAAAATCCAAAAGTACTACCCGATGCGATTTTTAAAAATTTTTCTGTGTGCAGTAATTTGTGTTGAGGCATTGTTTCCTCTCTCTCCCCTGTCGGCACAACAAGGCAATGAAACCTATCCGGTAGTTGCCCAGGTGTCTATTGAATTCCGTGGTTTTCAATCAGTGAGCGAAGAGTTGGTTTTGAGCAATGTCCAGTTGCGTGCGGGGATGGACTACAATGCGGCTCTGGTTGATCAGTCAATACGCATGATCTATAGTACCGGACTTTTTGAATTTGTTGAGGTACAGGTTGAAGATGCGACGGGAGATTCGGTAAATGTGATTTTTTATGTAATCCCCAAGTATAAAGTTGATCAGATTGTCTTTGAGGGGGACCCGACGTTTTCACAGGATCGATTGATTGATAAAGGTGAGTTGCAGGTAGGCGTTCCGTTGGATGAATATCAGATAAGTGAAGCAGCTTCGAAAATCAAAGCCTTCTATATAAAGAAAGGTTATCCGGATATAAGCGTCGACTATCGAATACAGCGCGATAAAACAACCGGTGAAGCGGTGGTCGTCTTTGAAATTGATGAAGGTGACAAAGTCAGGATCAAAGGCATGTCTTTTGAGAGAAATGAAGTTTTTGGAGACAGTAAACTGACCCGAGTACTTGCAACCAAAAAGCGAAACTGGATTTCCTGGCTTACCGGGTCCGGTCGTTTTGATGAGGCTAAATTTAAAGAGGATCTTGAGTTGCTGCGTATATTTTACCGAAATCGTGGTTATCTGGATATTAAGATTGATGAAGATTCCGTAGTGCTCGATTTCAAAACGGACCGAGACTTATACATTACAATCCGAGTTGAGGAGGGCGAGCAATACCTGCTGGGTGAGTTATCTGTTGAGAACGCAACTATTTTTACCAGTGACGAATTGTTGAGTAAAGTGCAGATCGAGACGAACGATCCCTTTTCTCCCGAAGAAATTGATGAGGCGTCATCTGCAGTCCGCGACTATTATACCTCCCGTGGCTACCTCAATGCAGGTGTGCGCGTCGAGCGTGTGCCAAATATGGATACGCATGCAATCGACATTGTTTTTAGGATACGTGAGAGCGAGAAGTTTTATGTCGAGTCTATCAACGTGGAGGGCAACACCATAACAAAGACACGTGTAATCGTACGTGAATTGGCATTGCGACCGGGTGATGTATTTGATCTGAGGCGTATGAGAACCAGTGAAAGCCGCCTGAATAACACGCGCTACTTTGAAGCAGCCCGTCTGAGTCCTGAATATACCAATATTCCCGGTCGTCGTGACCTTAGTGTTGTGGTGAAAGAAGGGCGCACCGGCAATCTTACACTTGGCGCCGGATTTGGATCAATTGAGAGAGCAGTTGTATTTTTCGAGCTTACCCAGGGAAATTTTGATTTGTTTAACTGGCGCTCAGGGTTTCGCGGAGATGGGCAGAAGCTTCGTATACGTGCATCGATCGGTAATGTTAGCAGTCAGTTTTTGCTTGTATTTGAAGAGCCCTGGCTGTTTGAACAACGCCTCGCGTTTGGTACGGAAATCTTTCGTACAAGGTCGGATTTTAACAGCAGTGACTTCAATGAACTGCGTACCGGGTTTGAAATGTATCTGCGGCGGCGGCTCTTCGAACTGGTCGAGACGCGGATGTTTTACCGGCTGGAAATCGTTGAGATTTTCGATGTGGCTTTTGGCGAAAGTAATCCTCCGGCACCCGACAATGAAGACGGTTCAAGGCCCAATGACGGGGTTGCTGACGCGTATCAGGCGGCGGATGGTGAAAAAGATGTCATTTCCAAGGTAGGATTTACTTTGTTGAGGGACAGACGTAATTCGTTTCTGTTTACGCGCAGAGGCAACCGAACATCACTTACATCGGAACTGGCCGGGCTGGGTGGCGATGTCAACTATGTGAAACTGGAGGCTCGCACTGCGCAGTTCATACCGACCTTTGATAATCTGGAGCAAACCCTTTCAATTATCGGGCGTATTGGCACGGTTTCGCCCTATGGGAGCAGTGACGAGGTTCCGTTTTATGATCGTTTTTATCTCGGTGGACCGGAGTCTCTGCGCGGATTTGAATTTCGAGCTATAGGAGAAATTGATGATGGCAACGAATCCGTCGGTGGAAATACCTACGGATTAATTTCTTTTGAATATGGTTTCCGAATGGCGGAACCTTTGGGGCTGGTTGTTTTCTATGATGCAGGCTTTGTGAATACATCTGATTATGATTTTAGTCTTTCAAATTATGCTTCTAACTGGGGTATCGGTGCGCGTATTTTGTTGATGGGATCACCCTTGAAGCTTGATCTGGGGTTCCCGATCACAATACCTGACGATATCGATGCAGGCGGATCACAGTTTAACTTTTCTTTCGGTACACGTTTTTAACGTTGCCAGACTCCTAATATAAATTAATCCAATCAAACTCATATGAAAAAAATAACTCTCTTACTCTTTACAGCACTCTTTTGTACTTCAGGGCTTTTCGCAAAAAAGAATCCTGTCATTGCAACCGTTGACATGCAACGTGTCCTGAACGACTACAACGCGTTTCAGATGGCAGTTGATACAATTAAAAGTTCTGTTGCCCCTGTCGAAGAAGAGATGAAAAAGATGCAGGAGAACATTCAGGAGATTATCACCAAAGGTCGTGAGCTTGAAGCAGAGATAGAAAATCCCTCAATTGACGAAGAGCGGAAAGGAGAAGCAGAAGCAGAAATCCTTGAACTCAGGACGCAATTGAAAACTGCGCAAATAGAGATCCAACAGTTTCGTCAGCAGGCACAGCAGCTCGCGCAACAAAGTCAGCAGGAAGACCTGGCGCCCCTCCAGCAAAAAGCCATTGATGCAGTTCAGGAGGTAGCCAAAGATAAAGGTATTGATGTAGTGCTTCCATCGAATGCAGTTGTGTTCTCATCTGAAGAGTTGGAAATCACGGATGCTGTAATAGCCATTCTTAACGCCAGCGAGTAAGTTTTTACAACTTTTTGTTTTCAATAGGCCCTGTTCTGTTTAGGACAGGGTCTTTTAATTTTTATCATGTCATTTGCCTATTCAGTTGATCGAATTCTGCAAATCGTTGATCACGATGCGGAATGTATTGGTGAGTACGATGGGAAGATCGTTGGCCTCAGTTCACTTTCAGAGGCTGTTGAAGGTGATCTGTCGTTTCTGGGTAATTTAAAATATAAGGCCGAGGTGGCATCTTCAGATGCATCGGTGCTATTATTGCCAAAAAGTTACTCGGGAATTCCGAAAAAGGGTCAATTGTATATTAAATTAGACAGCCCTTCGTATGCACTTGCGCTTTTGTGCCGGGATATTGAGAAAGCTTTGCACCCGCAATCTGCCCCGGGGATCCATCCGACTGCTTACGTCGACAAAGGTTCGGTAATATCGCCAAGCGCTTCAGTCGGACCGTTTTGCCACATTGGTGAAGGCGCTGTGATTGGCGATTCGGTAGTACTGGGAACTCATGTCAGCATTGGCCGGTTTGCAAAAGTAGAAAATGAAACACATATATTCTCACAGGTTGTGATCGGTGATTATTGTGAAATCGGTGCGCGCAATCGTTTGTATTCCGGTTGTGTAATTGGCTCGGATGGCTATGGCTATGAATTTCATGAGGGCGCACATCAGCGCCTACCACAGATCGGCAAAGTGGTCACTGAGTCCGATGTGGATGTTGGGGCAAATACAACGATCGATCGGGCTCGCTTTGGTTCTACACAGATCGGGAGAGGCACTAAGATCGATAACCAGGTGCAGATTGCTCACAATGTACAAGTTGGCCGCAACTGTCTTATCGTTGCACAGGTGGGTATCAGTGGCAGTACGATTCTGGGCGATGGAGTTGTTCTGGGTGGTCAGGCAGGTGTCGCAGGTCATTTGAAGATCGGTTCCGGGGCAATGGCTGCAGGCGCCACCGGGGTAGGGCGTTCGCTTAAGCCAAATGAAAAAGTCCGCGGCCTGACTTGTGAGCCACTTGCCCTTTACAACCGTATTGCCGTTTTGCAAAGGCGTCTGCCGGATTTGTTCAAACGATTTTCCAAGCTGGAGAAAAGCGTTGAGTCTCTTAAAGAAAATCCTACAAGCTCATGATTTAAACATGAAAGAAAACGCAATGAAAATTTTCTGCGGAAATTCAAACCCGCAACTGGCTAAAGATATTTGCGACTATCTTGATGTTCCGCTGGGGGATGCGATGGTTAAGAGCTTTCCCGATGGCGAGAGCTTCGTACGTATAAATGAAAACATTCGTGGTTCAGACATTTTCATTATCCAGTCGACCTGTAATCCGGCAAATCATTATCTGATGGAATTGTTCATCATGATTGATGCCGCGCGTCGGGCCTCGGCGAGAAGTATAACAGCTGTAATGCCTTTCTACGGTTATGCGCGTCAGGATCGCAAAGATCAGCCGCGGGTGCCGATTACTTCAAAACTGGTTGCCAATCTGCTAGTGTCTGCCGGAGCAACCAGAGCACTGACTGTCGACCTGCACGCACAGCAGATTCAGGGTTTTTTTGATATACCGGTGGACCATCTTTACGCCTCCCCGGTACTTTTTGAATATTTAAAGGACATCGACAGAAGTAATATGACTCTGTTTTCTCCTGATATTGGGGGTATGAAAATGGCAGCTGCTTATGCGAATATGCTGGATGTTCCTCTTGGATTTATTGCAAAGCGACGGATCTCAGCAGATAAAGTAGAGGCCGTGTCACTGGTTGGAGATGTGGATGGGCGCGATGTTCTTCTGATTGACGATATGACAGAAACTGCGGGAACCCTCTGTGCTGCAGCTGAGTTGCTGAAGAAAAACGGCGCCCGAAAAGTGTTGGCTGCTGTCAGCCATGGTGTTCTCAACGAGATGGGCTATGAGCGTATTGCAAACGGTCAGCTAGACCATTTGATTACCACTGACACAACACCTGTTGAACGGCGCGAAGGTGTGCCGATAACAGTTCTTAGTGTAGCTGAATTGCTGGGTGAGGGAATCAAGCGGATTTATGACAACGCGAGCGTCACCGGGCTCTTTCAAGTCAAGGGATTTTAGCAGTAGTGAATGATTCTGCATCAGAGCAACAGATCTTGGATGAAGGTGAGGTCGGTTTTGTCGAGTATCAGGATTTTGTCTCCGATGAACCCTTCCATTTCAAATCAGGAGGGTCCATTCCCCAACTGACCTTGCGCTATGAAACCTACGGTCGTCTCAACGCCGCCAAAGATAATGCAATCCTGATCTGCCATGCACTCACTGGCAACCATCATTGCGCAGGAGTGTATTCTATGGATGAGCGAAAACGTGGCTGGTGGAACTTTGTTGTGGGGCCGAGCAAGCCAATCGATACTTCGCGTTATTTTGTGATCTGCTCCAATGTCCTGGGTGGTTGCTCAGGTTCTTCCGGGCCAACGTCGATTAATCCTGTGACGTGTAAATACTATCATCTGGATTTTCCAAAGCTCACGATAAGCGATATGGTCAAAGCTCAGAGCCTGCTGATGGATTCACTGGGGTTGGAGAAATTGCATGCCGTGATCGGTGGTAGTATGGGAGGCATGCAGGCATTGCAGTGGGCGATTGATTTTCCCGCTCGTGTGGGACGTTACATTGCGCTGGCCTGTTGTGCACGTCACAGTGCCCAGGCAATTGCCTTCAACGACACAGGACGGCAGGCAATTTTGCGTGATCCACTGTGGAATCAGGGTGACTATGATCTGGATCAACAGCCTGCGCATGGGCTCTCTGTGGCCAGGATGATGGCGCACATTACCTATTTGTCAGATGCTGGTATGGAGGCGAAGTTCGGGCGCAAGCGTCGATCGTTAGACGAGGGCAGGGAACACTTCGATGTCGAATTTGAAGTAGAAAGCTACCTTCGCTATCAGGGCGAAAGTTTTGCTTCTAGCTTTGATGCGAATACCTATCTGTATTTGACCAAGGCATTGGATCGATTTGATCTGCACAAGCCGGATTCTCTGGAAGATACTTTGTCCACTATTACAGCTTCGGGGTTAATTGTTGGCTTTACTTCCGACTGGTTGTATCCGCCCAAGGGCAATCAGGAGATTGTTCAATCACTGCTGCGACTGGGGAAGGATGCCACTTATGCAGAACTCGCCATGGACTTTGGACATGATTCATTCCTTGTACGTTCACCGGAATTGTACATGCTTATTCAGGCTTTCTTAGATCAGTAATCATGAGATCAATGAACAAAAAACGCCAGATTGACGCCAAAGTCATTGCCCAGTGGGTTAGTCAAGGCGATCGGGTGTTGGATCTGGGCTGCGGTCGTGGCGTTCTGCTTGATTATCTGAAGCAGAAGAAATCGGTAAATGGTGTTGGGGTAGATATCAGTTTTGAACATATCCTAAACTGTGTCAGACGGGGTGTAACGGCTTACCATGGCGATATTCGACAACTGCTGGAAACATTTGAAGACAACATGTTCGATCGTGTGATATTTAGTCGAGCGGTAGAGTTTGTGGACAATCCGGAGATCATTCTGGCTGAAGGCCTGCGTGTTGGAAAGCATGTAACCGTTGGTTTCCTGAATCAGGGGTTTTGGAAGAATCGCCTGGAATTCCTTCTCAAAGGCAATCCCGGAATGAAAGGTTTGCAATTACGTAAATGGTATGAAACACAACGCTCAAATCCGTTCTCAGTGACTGAATTCGACCATTTTTGCAACTCGCATGGGATAAAGATCAAAAATCGAAAATATCTTTCCGGTGACCTGAAATCCGATTGCAGGCTTCTGCCAAATCTCTTGGCAAGTTACGCGATTTACGATCTGGCTAAAAATTAGCGATACTCTTTTTTTAAGCTTTAAATTTAAAGTATGAGCGGCTTATAGCCGATTGTTTTGCTAATCTGAAACAGTAAAGAACTGCTCAAATTTTTTAGATAATGGCTTGGCTAAGAAATCCTCGGGAGACCCGTTTTGAGGAAACCATCGAAACAGATCACTCAATACAAAAATGGGTTCTTTGGCAATGACCAGAAATTGTCCGAGTGGGCTTGTCTCTGTGCCTTTTGTGAAAAGGTATTCTGCTGTAATTATATCTTTCAAGCCACTTAGCGGATGTCTGTCCTGCCATCGAATAACATTGATATGGACATTTACACCATTCGACTGATTTTCAGAAAAACTATCCACATGATCAAAAAACTTAGCAAATGCTTCAATAGAAGCGTTTGCCAGTCGAAGACCGGAGCCTTCAAATTTTTTACCTTTAAACATAAAGTCATCGGGTGTGATAACATTTATGTGGGTATTTCTATCTAAAACAATTTTGGACTCTCTTTTTGTAATCCCTTGAATTTGCCATTCTTTTGCGGTCCACTCTTGAGAGTCTATCAGTGTACCTACTTCGAGCAGAAGTATGTATAATCCTGCGTATGCACCTAGATCATTTGCTATAGCTAGCTGCATTTCATTTTGAAAATTGTAGCCCGGATTTTCAATCGCTGGCTTGATTATACGTTCTATTTCTTTGGCATCAAATGTATAAGAGTAAGGCGCTCCTTTCCATACTTTGTCGGCCTTGATGGCAAAAGCTTCAACACAACCTGCATAGTTCATTAGTCCATCACCTCGAAGCTCAATTCGTTTACTTTCTTCATCCAATGAGACAACTTTCTTTCTTACATATAATGCACGATCAAATGAAGTGGGTACTGTGTCTTTTGTTACGCAACCCGATAACAAGGAAGATAAGATAGCGCAGAATAAGGTGATTTTTGAGATGTTTGCAGGTTTAGAGTTTTGCATAATTTGAAAATGGTTTTCATAGCTATCTCATTGGGCTGTTGGACTTTCATGAGTGTGCTATTTGTTAGTAATTTGGCTTTACAGCAGATTGGTTAAAGGGTCGCTGAATAGTTACAATTTTTTTAACGAGAGTTGCCTGCTGCGATTTCATAAACGCCTTTTATGGAAACGAGTACTTCACGAGCAATCGTTTTAAAATCCTGAGATATGTCAGCTGCTTGGGCAATGCGTTTCCAGTAAGTTACTGCATGTGGATACATTTTAAGCCAAATCTCTCGATTCTCTGGTTTTGGAAGTGTTGGTTCAAATGTTCTGTTGACAATTTCACCGGAGTTGGCGGGCCGAAAAAACATCGGCAACATATCGTAAATCGGAGCCAGTGAGAAAGGTTCCAGTTCTTTGGGGATGAAAAAGCTAAGGTTTCCCAAATGCATGTCATTATTTGCAATCAGACTGCCAAAGCAATGGAGGCAGATCATAGTTTCACTATCTTCGGCGCTGATCCAGTTTCCCGCGTGCATCTTACGTGCGCAGCGATCCCAATCTTTGCCAATACCCAGATGTGCAGCATCGAACGAACGCAGGCTCACTAATCCGCGGCGACCGAGTGGGCCAATACGGTCAAAGCGTTCGGACTCTAAAAAAACACGCTCTTCGAATTCAAAAATGCGGGATTTTGCAGTGGCAAAACCTGCCTCGTTAAGCACCTGACTAGCAATTTGCTCAGATCTTAGTAAGTCAGCCCAGCGCCGTCCCGAAGCTGTGTCAAGCTTGGGGCTGAACTTGACAATAACTGCTCTGGGTGACTGTTCAGGGTGATCACACACCATGGTCGTAAACTTTTGCTGTTCACCACCCGCTGAAGAGCCGTACTTTTCACCTTCAGTTATGGCTCTGTGTGCTAATAAGGGATAGAACTTTGAAATCTCATTTCTGTAGTAACCATCCGCAATATCGATAGTCTCCTGATGAAATTCCTGAAGCGCTGATTGATCTCCCAGCAGGAAGTTGCCTTGTAGATTTGAACCAAATCCAATCAAACAGTTGATAAGCTCTAAATCATTCCATCTGTCAGCATTCTCATCCATTTGGAAGAGTCTTGCCATACGCTTGCTGAAGGCCTGTCCCAAGAAGCCTGATGGTCGCAAGTCTTCCAGGAACCAGGGCCAGCCCGGGAAGAGTCCTTTTTCGAATTCACCTTTTAACAGAAGGTGCGGGCAAATGTCTGATTCAAGAAACCATCTCATAGTCGAACCTTCCTGCAGGGCCGTAAGATTGCCAAAAGGTTCCGCTAGTCCCTTCTCGGAAATTTGATACAGTGGGATTGGCCCTTTGGTGTTTTCATGTCTGGCGGCAAGTTGGGTAGTGCGTCCTTTACCAATTGTTACAATCGCATCGCCCAAAGAACGTACACGTCTGGATAGTGTGGCACGACTGATTTCAAAGTGTTCGACTAGTCTCGCTGATGAAGTGGGACCGTTTTGCCGCAAGAAGGTTAGTAATGCGTTATTTCTATGTGTGTTCATGAAACGATTTTATAATATTTAACTAACTTTCCTTAAACAGTTTATGGTGCTTTGGTCAAATTATATGAAACGATTATGAAACGATTAAATGATCCAGGTTGTGTATGAACTCTTGATTTATGCCAGAATTTAGTAGATAAGATCAGGAACTGACTAATTTAAGTATCAGTAGACGCATTGGCCTGCCAATTCAGTAGAAATGAACATTTACAAAGATTTTTATCCGGTGCCTGAAGTTTTTTGGTGTTTTGAGACCGGGGAGATGTTTCAGAGATGTCGTATGTGTGACATCGACTTGATGGTAGAGGGGACGAATTATCTGATTGAGAAAGCCTTTCGCAAAAAGGAAGTGATCTTTGAGTATGCGATGTGCTTCGACTGTGTTCAGCAAATGCGGGAGACGCTTTCGGCTCAGAGTCGCAAGTTAATCGATAATTACTTTGAAGAGCACATCGACATAGAAGAACGCCGGAAGACTCTGATCGAAAAATATGGCCGCAGGACGCGTTCCTGGATAAACAATTGCATGATCAAGGGCACACCGATGAATCAGTGCGAAGAACATCAGATCTACGGTTGGTTTATCGACAAGGATATTGTTTTTACCGGTATGCCCTATATGCTCTCAGGAGCGGTCATGGATGAGTTGCTCAATCTTCTTTCCAACGAAACCATTGGCGTGCTGGACGATTTTTCGGAAAAGTTGTTCGGTATCGATATTCCTCAGGGACTAATAGTGGTTTGAATTTCTACCTGTGTCCAAATGAATCCAACAGGAATCAAAGTATCCGGAAGAGAAATTGTGCCGGGAGATCTCAATGTGAGCTTCGGCGATGTCGACTGGCAATCTCCTGTCTGCAAAACGATCCGTTCGTTCTTTGAAACAACCGAAGGCCGTTCGGATTTTGCGAGGTTTGTTCAGGAGATTTTAAATGAAGCTATTTTACTGGCAGAAATTATACAGCGGAAATCGCTGCACAAAGGCATCCTGTGCTATCATTTTGAACAGGTCGGTTTTTTGGGAGCTTCGGTGGATGTGGCGAATAATCGGGTCGTTCTTTTGCGCATCCGTGGCGAACTATTCGCTGTTCGACAAACAGCCGAACAGTCAAAAGGTAAGGTTGCTCCTCTTGTCGAAATTTCCGGAGTGGCAAAGGATATGTTGCTGCAGGTTCTGGACTGTCAGGCTTTCCTGCAACTCTGGAGCGAGAAAACCGGCAACGCGTCCGAAGATTACGATACGGACAGTTCAATACAGCCTTATCTGCGTAGTTTGATCAAATGTGAGCCGATTCATCTGCACGGGCGAAGCCTGAAGGTTGAAACGATACTGGGTCAGGGACTGGAAGGTACGGTATTCAGGGTTCGCGATGTGCAAACACAACAGCCTTTTGCTCTGAAAGCCACTTACAAAGACCTTCGTGAACTCTGCAATTACTGGAGCGCAGGACTGGAACAGTTGCGTAAAGAACAGTCTCGGGTGCTTTCCTATTTATGCGAGTTCCACTCCTGTGAGCCAGCAGGTAAATCGGGCTCTACGCTCCTGATGCAGTACATTCCGGTAGCGTCGCTGCAATCGCTAGCCCCTGAAAACCGTCTTGCAAATGGACTTCGAATACTCGCCGATGTGGTCAACAGCATGCAGGCTTTGCACCGGATTGGTGTGTGTCATGGCGATCTCGGTGTTTCCAATGTCTTTATTCAACGACATGCGGATGGTTGTAATCGTGCCATGCTAATTGATCCGCATCCGGATGTCTGTAGTGATTTCGAGACACATCGGCGCAAAGACAAATTCGGCATGGCACATATTTTGTACTGGATTGTTACCGGTAAACAGTGGCCTGAGGGAACATATCCTTACATGCTTAGGGTTATGGCAAATGATCACAATCCGGGGGAGGGGACTAAGATTTTTTCAGATAAACCTTCGGACGCCCAAAATGAAGATTGTGTAAACCTGCATGCGGCAGCGGTTCGTTGCCTGTGCGATTTGGACGCTTTTGATGCGATGGTTGAAGCGGTGAAGTCCGTCAACGATCGACTTAACTATTCGGCGATTGCCAAACCGGGGCGACTATCCAGAGGCTCCATTGTGACCGGTATCGACACTGAGCATAAAATTGCGCGTGCGCTCAAGCCTATTGGCAGTGGAGTTTTCATGCCTTTGTTTTCATTGCCCGGCTATTTCGGTCGGAAAGCACCGAAACAGCGCGAGTATGGAATGGGTGATAGCGGGCCGGCTGCACGGGAATTCGTGAAGTTGCTGCGATCTATTGGGCAAAGGTTCTGGATGCTGCTACCAATAAGTCCTACGGATCAAGGTAATTGTCCATATCGGGCAGACTCTAGCTTTGCGATCAGCATTAACACGATTTCTCCTGAAGATCTGCTTGCCGATGGGTGGATTACCCAAAAGGAATTAGAGCGCACTCTGCCAATGTTTGAGGATTTTGGCAACGTTCCGCTGGGCGATGAGAAAGTTTTTGCGTACAAACGGAAACTGCTCGGTTTCGCTTTCGGGCGGCGTCTGCAAAAGAGTAAAGCGAACTGGCAGGACACATATGAATCGTTTATTTGTGAAGAGGCCGGCTGGCTGGATGCATATGTGCTCTACAAGACGATCGAATCGAAATATCCGGTGCGCTGGATTGGGTGGCCGAAAGCTTTGCGTGATGCGGATCCCGAAGCTCTGGATCAGTTTGCACGGACAAATGCGGAAGCGATTGAACAGGAAAAGTTCTATCAGTTTCTGGCGCAGCACTATTTCCTGAAACTGCGGCGCTTCGCAGAGGAGCAGGGTATTTATATGATCGGCGACATGCCTGCGTATTCAATGCATGGCAGCGCTGATGTCTGGGCGTATCGGCAGGCATTTGAACTGGCTGAAAATGGCGAACGCACCCGCGTTGCGGGCGCTCCGCCGGATGTGTTCGATGCACAGGGGCAAGGCTGGAACCACCCGATGTATCGCTGGGATGATCCGGCTACGATACAGTTCCTGAAAAGGAAATATTTGCGTATGAAACAGTTGTTTGCCAACGGATTTGTACGCGATGATCATATTATTGGTAAAGTAACTCCCTGGGGTTATACGTTCGGGCAGCCGCCGGCACAGGGGCATCGGGTAACAGGAGCCTTTCTGGGAAATCCTTTGTTTGATGCGATACTTGAGGAAATTCCCGATCTGGATTCCTTTTTAATCGGAGAGGATCTTGGAATCCTGACAGTCGAGACTCAACGGGTCATGCAGCACTACGGATTCATGGGAATGAAGGTTTTGCAGTTTATGCCTTTCAATGAAGGCGCTGAAGCAATTGCAGGAAATATGTATACGCCCGGCAATTATTCGGAGGCAAATGTAATACTCCTGGGCACACACGATGCGCCGGTTATTCGAGAGTGGTGGCGAAACACCTTGAATGATGTCGGCCGCTATCACTTTGAGATGTACTTACAGAACCCGGTTGCGGATGAAACGGTTGCCGCAGTGTTTGCCGAGTTTGCCATGAAGCAATCGTCACATATGATGATTCATCAGATGCCGGACATCATTGTGAATGGTAATGGATCGGTCGGTCTTGCGGATGCGCGGATGAACGACCCTAGCAATCATCAGACTCCCGAAAAGAACTGGAGCTGGCGCCTGAGACCTGATGCATTTGGCGAGCAAACAAGGACACATCTGAAAAAGCTGACAGAATCAACAAACCGGACACCGGAGAACGCGATTCGTCGATTGAAGCGTTGCTGGCCTACCGATGCAGTTGTTACGCTCTCGGCAAACATTTTTAAGAGAACAGGTAAGGCGAGTAAAAGGCTCATTCAGCAACTGGATTCGATTGTGTCCAAAGGACTGGTTCGGCATGCTTCACTGGGTTCCGATTGTTTGTCGGCCGTATACCGGCATCTTGACGGTGAGCTTTACCTGCTCTTGTCCACAGATTGCTCAGTCCTGGAAGAACAGGCCGTGAGTCTGATCCATGGGCTGGAGACTTATATGCAGCAGATGGATTCAATTTGGCAGACGCCGCTTGAAGGTATCGACGACGAAGCCCTGCTCGAATATGCCCGAGCCTGCGTCGATGAGACGGAGCAGTCGCTGCGCCGTTTTGCTCTGCTGAGCACGGATGCCCTGCGAGAGGAGATGATTACTTTTATTGGCTGTCTCCTGGATGCTTCGGCAACGGATAATAGGGTTGTGCAAAAACGACTGCAATCGATTGAATTTTCTGCTGATGAAAGCAAGGAACTGGCTGACCGGCTGCAATCCGCCTGGACGGATCTGTGGGTAACCTACGAGCAAAGAGGCATGGCTCGACGAAATATCATTGAGGGTTTACTGACAGGCCAGTTGCACGGCTCTCGCATATCCTTGCGGGATTTGCGCTGGCGACTGGCGAGAGCCTATTCACAAGAGTTGTCGGCCACGGGAAAAATGCTCAGGCAGTGGGAGGCCTTGGTGACTTCCTGGGCGAAGTCTCTGGATGTGGACGCCGTGAAGTCCTGTTTGTTTGGAATTTCCGCCCCGCCTTTCTTCCACGATCTGGATACATACGGTAAGGCAGAAGGTTTGTCTGGTTTGCTGGGACTGATGCGCAAAGCGCGTCGTAAGGAGCAGACTCTGGAGGGCTACTATGACTGGTTTCATGAGTATACGCTTGGGATTGTCAGTTTGGTCGGTTCTGGAAAATTGAATGCGGGCAAGGAGATGTTGCAGTTGTTTAAGGATATTTGTGAGGGAGGTAGCGCAGGTGCCTCCGGCGCCGCACGAGCGTCCGGATATTTTGGCTTACGCAACTCAGGGGTGCATCGGGACGATGCGGTGCTACCTGCGCGTGCTTTTGAGTTACTACTGGAGATCGTAGAACAGTGTCTGATTGTCCGGCTGGGTGCATTAAAACCATCACCTGGCGCTGTTAACTCTGAATTTCCTGCCGAGTTGGACCTGCAAACTCACTCCTATCATTCCGACTGTGGGGGGCAGTCGGTTGCCCGGATTATTTTTGAAGCCTATGATCGTGGCCTGAAGACGATCGCACTGACCGATCATCAGTGCTTTGACGGAATTGAACAAGCTTTGGAAATCGGTGACATGCTGGGTGTGCAGGTCATTCCTGCGATTGAGCTTTATACCGGTGTCCGAAAAGAGAATCGGATTGAGCAACGCCGAGATATTCTAGTCTATTTTCCGGATGTACCGCGCTTTTTAAGTTGGTGGAGGCAGGGGTTGGACGCGGAAACCTGGCAATTGTTCAATGACGGCTGGAATCGAAAGCTAGACGGCTCGAAGTGGGGTGATGTGCTTGTGCAGCGAGTGACGGACTGGGCGCGTGCTCACGGAGGTGTTTCGGTTCTGGCGCATCCGGGATTGTGGAGCAGTGAGCGGTTTCATCAGGACAGCTGGTCCTTTGAGGCCTTTGAGCAACTCTTTACGGAAACCGGGCTGGCCGGCATTGAAATCAGTCACAGTCGTCTACCCTTTGAAGAGAACACTTTGCGATTTGTGCCTCTGGTACAGCATTTCAATCAATTGCATCCCGACAACCCGATCGTATTTACCATGGGTACGGATTCACACACTCCGGAAGGAATTGGTCGAGCAAATCTGACCGAAGCAGCCGTTATGTTTATTGCAGAGACGTTTGCGCCCGAAGGATCTGCAGCCTCGGCGCTACGCAAAACCATCGTTGAACGGCTGCACGACCTAGACTCTTTGTCTGGGTTGCGATTTGTTTAATTCCATTACTGATTGGCAACACCCAGTTTTTCGAGGATTCGTTCGAGATCATCATTACCAAAGTACTCAATCGTAAGTGTGCCTTTTTTTGAGCCATGTTTTAAAGTACAACGTGTATTGAAGTGCTCTCCGATACGTTTTTCCAAATCACGTATTACCGCTGATTCTGCTTCGACAGACTTTGACGCTTTCTTCCCGGAGCTGGCAGTACGCTTTTTCAGGCTGCGCACCTGTTTTTCGGCCTCGCGAACGCTCATCTCAGTTTCGATGATACGTCGAGCCAGCAAATTGCGTTGCTCCTCAGAATCCAGGCCTAACAAAACTTTTGCATGACCTGTGGAAAGAAGCCGCCGACGTAGAAATCCCTGAATTTCCGATCCCAGTGACAGGAGCCGCAGGGCGTTGGCCACCGAAGCGCGTCCCTTTCCGACACGTTCCGCAACTGCTTCCTGAGTCAGGTCAAAATCACGCACGAGACTTGCGTAGCCAAGAGCTTCTTCAATCGGATTCAGATTTTCTCGCTGCAGGTTCTCGATCAGTGCCAGTGTGGCCGAAGACGCATCGTTTACATCAATCACACGCGCCGGCACCTTTTTCCGTTTCAGAAACTTAAAGGCATGTAATCTTCGTTCGCCGGCAATCAACTCATACTTCTTACCCTTTGGGCGCACGACGACCGGCTGCAAGAGCCCTTCGGAACGAATGCTCTCAGCAAGTTCCTCAACTTGCTTCAGATCAATCTCACGACGCGGCTGGTAGGGGTTCGCCTCCAAATCTTTGATCGCAATCTCACGATATTCGGTCGACGCGGGAAACTCAGCAGTCGTCGCCGTTCTTTTCTTTGCTTCCTTCACAACACTTTTTGACGCAGTGGATTCTTTTGGCGTCGAACTTGCAGCGCCAGAAATAAGGCCACCCAGGCCGCGGCCGAGTCTTTTTTTAGAATTTGTCATGGTCTTGCCTTCCTTACTCAGGGATGGGTATAAAGATGGTTTCGCCGACCTGAAGATCTCTCGCCGGATTCACGATTTTGTTCGCATTTTGAATATGCTTTACAGTCGATTTATGATCTCGGGCAATACCGCTCAGCGTGTCCCCTTTACGCACCACGTAAGGCTTGCCGGTTTTCGGATAATCCTCTGAAAAGTGAACAGGCGCTTCCACACTCGGTGTGCTGCTGACTGCTTTGGCTACCGAATTGAGAGCGGCCTGTGTTTCACTGCCCAAAGCGTTGATTTGCTGGGATACCTCGGCAATGATCTTGGCCTTCTGTACTTCGTCTGCCTGACGATATTCTCCGCGCAAACCATCAATTGCATTCGCTAAAGCAGCGATTTGCGACTGCATACCGCCATTGGAAGAAAGCGCTGCCATCTGTTCCCTGAGCTGTGCATTCTCACGTTGCAAAGCCTCCATCTCCAGATGCAGCGTTTTTACCTGCTGGATAAGCAGACTGATGTCCTGATTCATATTAGCGACCGAAACACGCAAGCTGTCTGATTGCGCAGACAGAAGAGCGCACGTTGAAAAAATACCGGCACAAACGAAGAAGACGACACGAAATTGCTTTGTCATAATCCGCACAAAAATTGAATGGCTCAGCAAAAAGTCAAAGCCTGATTGCATCAAAAGATTTTACACCACTGCCTATGGGAAACTCAAGTTCACGTTATTTTGGCTTTTGGGGTATGATCAATGGGGCCGGTAGTGGCGTTGATGGCTTGTTTGGACTTAATATCCAAGCACTTAAAAAGATCAAATGAAGAAGTTCAGCATTTTAGGATAATTAACTCTACAACACTATTTTATAGCTAAGCCTAAAATTATTTGAACAAATTGCGCAGCATCGTCCCCGCTTCGCTCTGTAAGCTTCGCAGGACACGGCTCGGTACGCACCAGCGTCGTGTGAGCCAAAGCGCCCGAGCATTCGATTCGGTGGAAAAACAGAAGTATATTTCGGAGAAAAAGTAGCTGAGTTTTGTAAGAAAAGCAGCTGAGTTTTTGAGGAAATGTAGGCATAAAATAAATTCCAGGCACATCAACTCATAGCGTTCAGTGGTGAATCATTCTTTTCTCGAACTAATGTCTTCTCAGATACACATTGATACTTACGTTGCGCTCATCTCTGAAAGCTCTGGCGATATCATCTACGCCATCACCATTAAAGTCACCGGCTCGCCAGTACTGATCGTCCCAGAAGCGGCCCTGCTGCTGAACTCGGTTTTCGCTCGTAAAACTCGTTTTGTCTGAGCGATAAATATCGATGCTCGAATTCCGGCCATCTTTAAACGCTTTGCCGATATCGTCGACTCCATCATTATCAAAGTCTCCAGCAAACCAGTGTTGCTCATCCCAGAAACGCCCCTGCTGCATTGCCCAGTTTTCAAACACAAAACTATTTTTGTTGGAGCAATAAACATCTATGCTGGCATTACGACCATCCCGAAATGCCCTGGCGAGGTCATCGACTCCGTCACCATTGAAGTCACCGGCCCGCCAGTGCTGCTCATTCCAGAAGCGGCCCTGCTGTAGTGACCATTTTTCGAGTACAAAGCTTTTGCTGTCGGAGCGGTAGACGTCAATGCTGACATTGCGCCCATCTTTGAACATTCTGGCCAGATCGTCCGCTCCATCGCCATCAAAGTCGCCGGCCCGCCAGTCATGTTCGTCCCAGAAGCGGCCCTGTTGCAAGGTCCAATTCTCCATCGTAAACGCTTCTCCATTCGAACGATAAACATCAATGCTGACATTACGGCCGTCACGGAACACTCTGGCCAAATCATCCAATCCGTCACCATCAAAGTCACCGGCCCGCCAGTACTGCTCGTCCCAGAAGCGGCCCTGCTGCAAAGTCCAACTCTCCATCGTGAATGTTTTTCCATTCGAGCGATAAACATCAATGCTGACATTGCGGCCGTCACGGAACACTCTCGCCAGGTCATCCAATCCGTCACCATCGAAGTCGCCGGCTCGCCAGTCCTGTTCGTCCCAGAAACGACCCTGTGCGATTGCCCAATTCTCCAGTGACATAGAACCCCTGTGAGTTAAAATGCCAATATTTGATTGAGCATTCAATCCAACAATCGAGATATTGAAGCAGAAAACAGCTAGTAGTTTCAGGCACTTACTCATGGATACTTTTTAATTATTGGAAGAGCTTCCATATCATAGTGCACCTAAGTCAAGGTCAAGTCCCCGTTGAAAGCGCATGTGCTATGCAATTCGAATTTGCAGCAAATGGTGCTCGTTCTCTTGGGTGTAATGCCAAACCCTTTTAGATTTGGAGTAAAACACTAACCAGAGAGCCGGATGCGGGAGATCTGCACGTCCGGTTCAGAGGGATAGGTGGGGTTCTATTCCTCATTCCTACCCCTATACCTTGTTTGATGTACTGGGAGTAGAGTTATAGCTAAGCCAGGAGGGAGTGAGGCCCATAACTTAACTTGCGAAAATCTTTATAGCTAAGCTTGGAATTACTTTTACACTCAAATGATGTCCTTTCTTTGACAAAAAGGTAGCGCAGATGCGTCTCGCACCGCATCGAATGTTTGTGCGCTCTGACTTACACGACGCTGGTGCGCACCGGGGACGGTGCCGCGC